>JAEYNH010000104.1 GCA_023412655.1 Pseudomonadota bacterium
TTCTACCAAAACCCCCTCACCGGCCGGCCCCCGGGGCGGGGCGCCGTCGGGTGCAGCGCGGAGTATTCGCAGTGCGCACCATCCTGCATCACATCGACGGCGTGGCCGTTGAAGGCGGCCTCGGCCGCCAACCTGTTTTCGACCCCAATCTCGGACGTCCCCAGGCCGAGGTCGTTCTCGGTGACGCGGCCGTGGTCGAGGCCGCCGTCGCCTCGGCCCGTGCGGCCCAGCCCGCCTGGGCGGCCATGAACCCGCAGCGCCGGGCCCGGGTCATGTTCGAGTTCAAGCGCCTGATCGAGGCCGAAATCGACGAGCTGGCCGCGCTGCTCGCCTCGGAGCATGGCAAGGTCATCTCGGACGCCAAGGGCGACATTCAGCGCGGCCTCGACGTCGTCGAGTTCGTCTGCGGTGTGCCCCACCTCCTGAAGGGCGAACACACCTCGGGCGCGGGTCCGGGCATCGACGTCTATTCGATCCGCCAGCCGCTGGGTGTCTGCGCCGGTATCACGCCTTTCAACTTCCCAGCCATGATCCCGCTTTGGATGCTGGCCCCGGCCATCGCCGTGGGGAACGCCTTCATCCTGAAGCCGTCCGAGCGCGACCCGTCCGTTCCGGTGCGCCTTGCCGAACTGCTGCTCCAGGCGGGCGCGCCCAAGGGCGTGCTGAACGTCGTCCAGGGCGACAAGACGGTGGTGGACGCCATCATCGATCATCCCGACATCAAGGCGGTGAGCTTCGTCGGCTCCTCGGACATCGCCCAGTACGTCTATGGCCGCGGTGCGGCGGCGGGCAAGCGCATGCAGTGCATGGGCGGGGCGAAGAACCATGGCGTCGTGATGCCCGACGCCGACTTCGACCAGGCGGTCAACGACATCCTAGGCGCGGCCTACGGCTCCGCCGGGGAGCGCTGCATGGCGCTGCCGGTCGTGGTGCCGGTGGGCGAGCGCGCCGCCACCGAGCTGCGGGCGCGACTCGAGGCCGCCATCGCAGGCCTGCGCGTCGGCGTCTCCACCGATCCCGCGGCCCACTACGGCCCGGTGGTCAGCGCCGCGCACAAGGCTCGTATCGAGAACTACATCCAGATGGGTGTGGACGAGGGCGCCGAGCTCGTCATCGACGGTCGCGGCTTCAGCCTGCAGGGACATGAGGAAGGCTACTTCCTCGGCCCGACGCTGTTCGACCGGGTGACGCCCGACATGCGCAGCTACCAGGACGAGATCTTCGGCCCCGTGCTGCAGATCGTCCGGGCGGAAAGCCTGCAGGAAGCGGTGGCGCTGGCCTCCAAGCACCCCTACGGCAACGGCGTGGCGATCTTCACCAAGGACGGCGGTGCGGCCCGCGACTTCGCCGCCGAGGTGGAAGTGGGGATGGTCGGGATCAACGTCCCCATCCCCGTGCCGGTCTCGTACCACACGTTCGGGGGCTGGAAGCGCTCGGGCTTCGGCGACCTCAACCAGTACGGCATGGACGGCATCCGCTTCTACACGCGGACCAAGACCGTCACGCAGCGCTGGCCGAAGGGCGGCCGTCCCGCGGCGGACCAGAGCTTCGTCATTCCGACGATGGCCTGATGGCGGGGCGATCGGGCGGCCGGCGCGGTCCGGCCCCCGCGTCAACCTGCGCTTTGACAACTCCGATGGTTCTCCCGAGGTTGGAACTCATCGAGGCAGTCGAGAGCGCAATGTCTAAAGAAGGGCCGGGGTTCGGAGCGGGTGCGCGGACGTCGCCCACACGACGGCTGATGCCGCCTTTCGCCGCCTTGCGGGCTTTCGAAGCCGTAGGCCGGCTCGGCGGCATCCGTCGGGCGGCCCAGGAACTAGGTGTCGATCACGCCGCCATCAGCCGCCACCTCCGTGGACTGGAGGCCTGGGCGGGCGTGAAGCTGGTCGACCGCGACCAGGGTGGCCGGCTCACGCCGGAAGGGGCGAAGTACCTGTCGCGGATCTCGGCGGCGATCGAGGAGATCAGCCGGGCCACCATCGACCTCACTCGCCGCGGCGACGACAGCCGTCTCGTGATCTGGAGCGTTCCAGGGTTCGCCTACCGGTGGCTGATCCGGCGGCTCCCCGACTTCAACGTCGCCAATCCGGGGTTCGACCTGGAGGTCCGCCCGACCGACCATGCCCCGGACTTCGGGCGCCATGAGGCTGACGCCGACATCCGCTACATCCGCGACGCCGCGCCCGAGACCGACGGCGAGATCCAGACCCTGCAGATCGCCCGCCCCCCCGTGTTCCCCGCGGCGGCGCCGCAAGTGGCCGCGCGTCTGGCGGTCGGCGCGCCCGCGTCGGAGCTGCTCTCCGAGACCCTGCTGCACGAGGACGACGACAGCGAGTGGCGAGCCTGGCTGGCGGCGCGGGGTGTGGAAGCGCCCCAGCGGCTGGGCGGCCCCCGTCTGTGGCATGCTCACCTGACGCTCGACGCCGCCCGCCGTGGGCAGGGTGTCGTGCTCACCAATGCATTGCTGGCTGGCGACGAACTGGCGTCCGGCCAGCTTGTGGAACTGCCCCTGGAGCCCCACGTGCCCGAGATCCGGTTCGGCTCCTACGTCTTCCGGGCCCGCAAGGACCGCTGGCGAGACCCCGGGGTGATCAAGTTCCGGCGCTGGCTCGAACAGGCGGCGGCGCGGGACGCTGTGGCCGAGCAGCGATGACGCCGCCGCCACGCCCGGTCCTGCTGATCGCCTGCGAAGGCGTGGACACCGCAGCCTGGGTCCGGGCGCTGCGCGAAGCCGCGCCCGGCGTCGAGCTAAGGGTGTGGCCGGACGCTGGCGATCCGGCTTCCGTGGCGTTCGGCCTCGCCTGGGGAAATCCGCCCGGCTTCTGGCGCGCCTTCCCCAATCTGCGGGCCATCTTCTCCCTTGGCGCCGGCGTGGACCGGCTGTTGGCCGACAGGGATCTGCCCGACGCGCCTATCGTGCGCATGAACGATCCGAGCCTCGTCGAAGCGATGGTGGAGTTCGTGGTGATGCGGACCCTGCACCACCACCGGCTGATCCACGTCTATGAACGCCAGCAGGTGGCGGCCGTCTGGCGCCCCGTGCGCCCGCCGCTCGCCCGGAACCGCCTGGTCGGCGTCATGGGCCTGGGCGCCCTGGGCGGGCGCTGCGCCCAGGCGCTGGCCGGCTTGGGCTTCCAGGTCCGGGGCTGGTCGCGAAGCCCACGCACGATCGCCGGCGTGGAAGCGTTCCACGGGCCGGCAGGGCTCCCGAGCTTCGCAGACGCCTGCGAAATCCTGGTTTGCCTCCTGCCCCTCACGCCCCAGACCCACGGCATACTGGATGCGGCGCTGTTTGGACGGCTGGCGCATCAGGCCTGTCTCATCCAGGTCGGTCGCGGCGCGCACCTCGTAGAAGCCGACCTGCTGGCCGCGCTGGACAGCGGCCAGCTCGCCGCCGCCACCCTGGACGTGTTCCATCAGGAGCCCCTGCCGACGGAGCATCCCTTCTGGGCCCATCCGGCCATCCGGGTGATCCCGCACGCCGCCGCTTTCACCTATCCTGAGACGGCCGCCGCGGTCCTCGCCGCCAATCTGAAGCGCCTGCAGGCGGGCGAGCCGGTGGCCGACGTGGTGAACGTCATCGCGGGTTACTGAGCGGCCGGTTCAGTGTTCGTGGTCGTGACCTTCGTAGCGGTCGGCCTCTTCGTGCGCCTCCTCAAGCGCGCTGCGGAGCCTTCGGTCCAGATCAGGATGGGCCGGGTTGTGGCCGTAGACGAACCTCGGTCGCTGCCAGGCCTCCACCGAACCGCTCAGTCGCGCCACCAGGTCGCCCTCTTCGTTGAGGGAATAGGTGGTGGTGAGGCCCTTGTAGGTCCGCGACCAAGCGTCCGGCCCGAAGCTGGCGGTGGAGATCAGGTCCGGGGCGGTGACGTTGACATGCTCCCCACCGCCGGCGCCGACGCGGTAGCGGTCGATCAACTGGCCGGCGATGCGCACCTCCACTACGTCCTTCTCAGGAGCGACGAACTCCATGGGCGTGGGCCGGGCCTGGGCGTCGGGGATCACGAACGTCCGGCCCACCAGCTGCGAGAGCAGGCCGGCGGCGGCGGCCTGGCCCGGGAGGGCGAGCGTCAGCGCGACGGCCGCGGCGAGGAGGCGGGGCATCATTCCCCATCCCTTTCAGTGCGACGGCGGCGAGGTCAATCGCGGGATCGCAGGGCCTCGAAAGGTCGCGGCCGGTCCGCTGGGGGGTGGTGACCTCAGGTCAACATTTCGGCGCTGTTTTTCACCTCCCCGCGCTGCCGAAAGGCGGGGAATTTCAACACAGGAATAAAGGGGGCGGCGAAAGGCTGCCGCGGGCCGAGACGCCACAGGCGCGGGTCCATTTGAAGGGGATTTAGGTCATGGGGATGCAGGTTTCGCGACGTGGTCGCTTGCTCGTGGGCGCCGCCAGCGCGGCCGCCGCGCTGGCCTGGGCGCAGACGGCCTCGGCCGAGGACGGTGTCGTCCAGGTGGAGGAGATCGTCATCACCGCCACCAAGCAGGCGGTGCAACTGACCAAGGCGCCGCTCAGCGTGAGCGCCTACAGCCAGGAAGCCATGGACGCGCGCGGCATCCGTGATGTCCGCGACGTAGCTCTCCAGACCCCAGGCGTGGACATCCCGCAGGATCGCACCGCGCGGATCTCCATCCGCGGCATCGAATCTACCGCCGGCGCGGCCACCGCGGCGGTCTACATCGACGACACCCCGATCCAGGCGCGCAACGCCTCGATCAACTACGCGGGCAGCACCGTTCCCTACATCTTCGACCTGGAACGCATCGAGGTCCTGCGCGGGCCGCAGGGCACCCTGTTTGGGTCGAGCTCGCAGGGCGGCGCGATCCGCTTCATCACCCCGACGCCCAGCCTGACCAGCTACAGCGTCTACGCCCGCGCCCGGGCCAGCATCGTTGATGACGGCGATCCCAGCTACGAGGCCGGCGTCGCCGTCGGCGGGCCGATCGTGGACGGCAAGCTCGGCTTCCGAGTCAGCTTCCTGCAGCGTGAAGAAGGCGGCTGGATCGACCGTCAAAGCTGGCAGGATCCCAACGACCGCGAAAACAACAGCAACTCGACCCATGCGTCGATCTTCCGCGGCGCCCTGAACTTCGCGCCTACCGACTGGCTCTCGATCCAGCCGAGCCTGTACTACCAGAACGTCAAGCAGGACGACCGCTCGTCGCTCTACACGGCCTGCCCGGCGACGATCGCGCTGGCTCCGTCGGTGAACCCCTGCCCGCTGGGCGCGGCGGATCCGGACTCCGGGGACTTCACGAGCTATGCGCCGTTCGCCCAGCCGCAGAGCGACCGCTTCATCCTGCCGGCCATGAAGGTCACCGCGGACTTCGAGCCCGTTACCGTCACGGCGGTGAGCTCGTACCTCTATCGCAAGGTCAATTCGTTCAACGACGCGACCCACGTCAACGACCGCACGTCGCTGGGCGCGAACTGGCTGTTCCCGATCATCCCGGGCATGCGGCCGCAGACCTACCAGAACCCGGTCGCCGAGCAGCGCCTGGCCACCCATGAGCTGCGCTTCAACAGCGCTGACCCGAGCGCCCGCCTGCGCTGGACCGCCGGCGTCTACGCCTCGCGGGCTTCGCTGAAGTCGGACGTGCCGATCACCTCGGCGCACTATCCGATCGCCTACCAGATGCGCTTCGGCACGCCGCTGGCGGCCGCGCCCTTCATGGTCGACGGCATCCACCGCTACTACGGCAACGAGAACACCATCGAGAAGACCCTCGCGGTGTTCGGCAACATCGACTTCGAGATCATCCCCGACCTGACCCTCAGCGTCGGCGGCCGCTACTCGAAAGACACCCTGAAGTTCGACATCGTCGAGCGCGGCGTGTCCTACGCCGGCGGGATCTCCAAGGCCGCTGGCAAGCTCAGCGACAAGCCGTTCACGCCGCGCATCGCGCTGTCGTGGCAGCAGAGCGACGACACCCTGATCTACGGCTCGTTCGCCAAGGGCTACCGCACCGGCGGCGTCAACAAGGCCGTGCCGGACATCTGCGAGGCCGACCTGGCCGCGCTGGGCATCGATGGCGGCAACACCTACGACGCCGACAAGACCAAGACCTACGAGGTCGGTGTGAAGAGCGCCTTCCTCGACCGTCGGGTCTCGTTCCAGGCCTCGCTGTTCCACACCAAGTGGACGGACATCCAGCAGCAGATGCGTCTGCCCTGCGCCTTCAGCCTGGTGGCGAACACCGCCACGGCCGTCAGCAAGGGTGGTGACCTGAACGTCACCGTGCGTCCGACCAGCGCCCTCACGGTGAATGCGGGCGTGGGCTACACCGACGCCTACTACAACGACACGATCATCGTCGGCACCTCGCCGCTGGTGTTCAAAGGGCAGACCCTCGGCGCCACGCCGTGGACGTTCAACCTGTCGGCCGAGTACGCCTTCGAAGTGGCTGACCGCGACGCCTTCGTCCGCGGCCAGTGGAGCTCGAAGAGCGCCAACGACGGTCCGTTCCCGTACCAGAACCCGGCCTCGTCGGTGTACGACCGCACCCGGACCGAGGGCATGTACGCCACCAGCCAGCTGGACCTGCGCGCCGGCATCGACGTGACCCGCGAGGTGACCCTCGAGCTGTACGTCGAGAACGCCCTGAACAACGTCTCCTGGACCGTCAACCAGCCGGTCTATCAGACCGGGCCGCTGTGGACCGGCCAGACGATCAAGCCGCGCGTGATCGGCATCCAGGCGACTGCCCGGTACTGATCATA
This sequence comes from Pseudomonadota bacterium, assembly GCA_023412655.1. Classification (GTDB taxonomy): domain Bacteria; phylum Pseudomonadota; class Alphaproteobacteria; order Caulobacterales; family Caulobacteraceae; genus Phenylobacterium. The sequence continues at coordinate 6,719 of JAEYNH010000104.1, forward strand.
GCGGGAGCGGTCTCCTCCCCACCGCTCTGAAAGGAAAGGCGCTCCTCTGGGGGCGCCTTTTCGATTCTCGCAGCCCGCCGCTCTGCGAGGTGACTGCAAGTCACCGACCTGGGCCGCGTTATCGCCTGTGTCCCGGCCGACCTATCCGCGAAGCTGGCCACAATCACCGCAACCAAGAGTCATCGTCTTGTCCGCCAACGCTCAACTTCACACCCGCCGGTCCGCCGCCGTCCCGCGGGGTGTCGCGAACGCCACCGCGATCTATGCCGCCCGCGCCGAGAACGCAGAGCTCTGGGACGAAGAAGGTCGCCGCTACGTTGACTTCGCCGGGGGCATTGCGGTGCTCAACGTCGGCCATCGCCATCCGCGGGTGATCGAGGCGGTCCAGCGCCAGCTCGAGCTCTACACGCACACGGCGTTCCAGATCGTGCCTTACGCGCCCTACATCGAGCTGGCGGAGCGGCTGAACGCGCTCGCTCCCGTCGAGGGGCCGGCCAAGACCATTTTCTTCACCACGGGCGCCGAGGCGGTCGAGAACACGGTGAAGATCGCCCGCGCGGCCACCGGCCGCAGCGCGGTGATCTCGTTCGTCAACGGCTTCCACGGCCGCACGCAGCTGACCATGGGGCTGACCGGCAAAGTGGCGCCCTACAAGCGCGGTTTCGGCCCGTCGCCGGCCGAGATCCACCATCTGCCGTTCCCGAACGAGCATTACGGGGTGAGCGTCGAGGACAGCCTTCGCGCCCTGCAGTTCCTGTTCGCGGCCGACGTCGGCCCCGAGCGGGTGGCCGCGATCATCGTCGAGCCGGTGCAGGGCGAGGGTGGCTTCAATCCCGTCCCGCAGGCTCTGATGAAGGCGCTGCGCGAGATCTGCGACGCCCATGGGATCCTGCTCATCGCCGACGAGGTCCAGACCGGCTTCGCCCGGACCGGCAAGCTGTTCGCGATGGAGCATTACGATGTGAAGCCGGACCTGATCTCGGTCGCCAAGTCGATGGCCGGCGGCTTCCCGCTGTCGGGCGTGATCGGCCGCGCCGACATCATGGACCAGGTGGAGCCCGGCGGCCTTGGCGGCACCTACGGCGGCTCGCCGATCGCCTGCGCAGCGGCCCTGGCGGTGCTCGACGTGATCGCCGACGAAAAGCTCCTAGAGCGGGCTGACGCCCTGGGCGCCCGGATCAAGAGCCGCCTGCAGAGCTTCACCGGCCGCAACGACCTGATCCCGGTGTCGGCCCCGCGCGGCCCCGGCGCGATGATCGCCTTCGACGTGCTGGCCTCGCGCGGCGCCCACGAGCCGGACGGCGCGGGCGCCAAGGCGCTGACCGCCCGTGCCCTGGAGAAGGGCTTGGTGATCCTGTCCTGCGGCCAATTCGGTGAGACCATCCGGATTCTGGTGCCCCTGACCGCCACTGACGCGGTGATCGACGAGGGCATGGACATCCTCGAGGCGGCGCTCGCCGCGCCGCAAGGGGCGTGACTGTGCCGTCCATGACGGAAGAGCGGGGCCGGCTGGCCCTGGCGCGGCCGGACCTGCTCCGCGAGCAGGCCTTCATCGGCGGTCGCTGGATCGGCGATGTCGGCGGGTTCGAGGTGACGAACCCGGCCACCGGCGGGGTGCTTGCCGCGCCCGCCAACCTGGGCGCCGTCGAGGCCGAAGCGGCGGTCGCCGCCGCCCACGGCGCGTTCCCGGCGTGGAGCGCCCGGCCGGCCAAGGAACGGGCCAGCATCCTGAAGGCCTGGCACCGGCTGATTCTGGACCACACCGAAGACCTCGCCCGGCTGATGACCGCTGAGCAAGGCAAACCCCTGGCCGAGGCTCGGGGTGAGGTGGCCTACGCCGCCGCCTTTATCGAATGGTTTGCGGAAGAGGCGCGGCGCATCTATGGCGTCACCATTCCGGGCCACATGGCCGACAAGCGGCTGGTGGTGACCCACGAGCCCGTAGGCGTCGTCGGGGCCATCACGCCCTGGAACTTCCCGGCCGCGATGATCACGCGGAAGGTGGGGCCTGCCCTGGCGGCGGGCTGCACCGTGGTGCTCAAGCCGTCCGAACTGACCCCGCTTTCCGCCTTGGCCCTGGCGTTGCTCGCTGAGGAGGCCGGCGTGCCGCCCGGCGTCTTCAACGTGGTCATGGGCGATGCGCCGGCCATCGGAGAGGTGCTGACCACCGACCCCCGGGTCCGGAAGTTCACCTTCACCGGCTCGACGGCCGTGGGCAAGATGCTGGCCGCCCGGTGCGCCGGCACGGTCAAGCGGGTCAGCCTGGAGTTGGGTGGCAACGCCCCGTTCCTGGTGTTCGACGACGCGGACGTGGAGAAGGCGGTGGCCGGGGCCATCGCGTCCAAGTTCCGCAACACGGGCCAGACCTGCGTCTGCGCCAACCGCTTCTACGTCCAGGCCGGCGTCTATGACGCCTTCGCCGCTCGCCTCGCCGCGGCCGTCGCGGCCCTGCGCGTGGGCGATGGCTTGGCGGGTCCGACCGAGCAGGGGCCGCTGATCGACGAACGGGCCCGGGCGAAGGTTTCAGCGCACGTGGCCGACGCCATGGCCGGGGGCGCCCGCGCGCTCACCGGCGGCGCGCCGGCGGAAGGTCCTGGGGCCTTCTACCAGCCCACCGTCCTGGCGAATGTGTCGTCGCAGGCGCTGCTGTGCCGGGAGGAGACCTTCGGGCCCGTCGCGGGCCTCGTCCGCTTCGAGACCGAAGCCGAAGCGATCGCCTTGGCCAACGACACCTCGGCAGGCCTGGCCGCCTACGTCTTCACCCGCGACAACTCGCGCGTTTGGCGTATCGGTGGAGCGTTGCAGTACGGAATGGTCGGGATCAACACAGGCCTGATCTCCACCGAGGTGGCGCCGTTCGGCGGCGTCAAGGAATCCGGCCTGGGCCGGGAGGGTTCGCTGTTCGGAGTGCGCGACTACGTGGACGTCAAGACGCTCTGTCTCGAGGTCGAGCCGGGATGACGCGGCTGGCGGGGGGCTCTCGACGCGCGGTGATGGCGGGTCTTGGGGCGGCCGCTCTCATGGGCGGCTGCGCTCGGACGGCCGCCCACCGAGCCGCCGGCGGCATGGTGGTCGGTTCCACGGCCACCGGCGTGCCGTTCAGCTTCTACGACGTGCGGACCAACGAGCTGACAGGGGCGATGGTGGACATCGCCCGTGCCGTGGCCGTGCAGGCCGGCTTCCCTGTGGAGGTTCAGGTCACGGCCTTCTCCGCCCTGATCCCGTCGTTGCGGGCGGGCAAGATCGACCTGATCGCCGCCGCGATGCTGCGGACGCCGGCCCGGGAGGCGGTCGTGGCGTTCAGCGATCCCGTCTATGCCTACGGCGGCGCGATCGTCGTGCGCTCGGCCGACAGCGGCCGCTATCCCGACCTGCGGTCCCTGCGCGGCCGCAAGGTGGGCGCCCAAGTCGGCGCGCGGTTTGTCGACCAGCTGGTGGAAGCCGGCGTCTCCGACGTGCGGACCTATGACAACCTGGCCGACATCCTGCGGGACCTGCGCCTGGGCCGGCTGGACGCCGCATACGGCGACGAGCCGATCATCCGCTACTACCTGCGGGTCACCCGCACCGACGCCCTGCGGCTCGCGGCCGAATATGTCCCGGCTGAGCGCGAGGAGGTCTGCCTGATCCTCCGCAAGGACGACACCGCCCTGGCAGGTCGCGTGAACGCGGCCATCGCCCAGATCAAATCCACCCAGATCGCAGACATCGTCCGCAAGTGGGAATTGTGATGCCCGGGGACTTCTTCACCCACGCCGTCGAGTTCATGCCCATCCTGCTGAAGGGCGTCCTGGTGACCATTCAGGTGACCATCGGGGCGTTGCTGCTCAGCATCGTCCTGGGCCTCGTGTGGGCGCTCATGGGCCGCTCCCGCATCCGGGCGCTGCGCGTGACCAGCCGGGTGGTGATCAACGTCGTCCGCGGCGTGCCGATCATCGTGCAGCTGTTCTACGTCTACTTCGTGCTGCCGGAACTGGGCCTCAGCCTGGACGCAATGACCGCTGGGATCGTCGGCCTCGGCCTCGCCTATTCGGTCTATCAGGCGGAAAACTTCCGGGCTGGCTTCGAGTCCGTCGATCCCGCCCTCGTTGAGGCCGCCCAGTCGCTGGGGCTCAGCGAGCGCAAGATCCTGCAGCGGCTGATGATGCCGCTCGCTCTGCGGACGGCCCTGCCGCCGTTCGGCAACACCTCGATCATGCTCCTCAAGGACTCGTCGATTGCTTCGACGATCACCGTGGCGGAGCTCACCCGGGCCGGCCAGCTGCTGGCCATCTCCACCTTCCAGAACATGACCGTCTACACCCTGATCGCGCTCCTCTACCTCGCCATGAGCCTGCCCTTGACGCTGGCCGTGCACCAGCTCGAGCGCCGGATGTCCCGCCGATGATCGAGGTCTCTCACGTCAGCAAGGCGTTCGGCGCCAACCAGGTCCTGCGGGATGTCAGCTTCGAGGTGTCCCGGGGCGAGGTGGTGTGCCTGATCGGGCCCTCCGGCTCGGGCAAGTCCACGGTCCTGCGCTGCATCAACGGCCTGGAGACCCACGACGGCGGGGATATCCGGGTGGACGGTGTCTCGGTGACCCGCCAGTCGCTGCCCGCGATCCGCGCCAAGCTGGCGATGGTGTTCCAGCGCTTCAACCTGTTCCCGCACCGGACCGTGCTGGAGAACGTCATCGAGGGGCCGATCCACGCCCAGGGCCGGTCCCGCGCCGAAGCCGTGGCCGAGGCCCGGGAGCTGCTGGCCAAGGTGGGCGTGGGCGACAAGGCGGACTCGCTTCCGACCCAGCTTTCCGGCGGTCAGCAGCAGCGCGTGGGTATCGCCCGCGCCCTGGCGATGAAGCCGCAGGCCATCCTGTTCGACGAGCCCACCTCGGCTCTCGACCCCGAGCGGGTCGGCGACGTGCTGCGGATCATGCGCGACCTCGCCGCCGAGGGCATGACCATGGTGATCGTCACCCACGAGATGGGGTTCGCCCGGGAGGTCGCTGACCGGGTGCTGTTCATGGACGGCGGCGAGATCGTCGAGGCCGGTCCGGCCCGCGAGTTGCTGACCGCGCCGCGCGAGGCTCGCACGCGCACCTTCCTCGACCGCGTCCTGCGGCCGCTTTGAGTTCAGTTTCGCCGGAGAGTCCGATGCCGATTATTTCCTTCCAACCCGCCAACCTCCTGGAGAACCTGCCCGAGCCGACGCCGGTGAAGGTTCCGATCGGCGAGCCCGTCGCCGAGACGCGCACCACCAGTTTCCAGGGCGAGGCGGCGTCGCGGGCCGGCGTGTGGGAGTGCTCACCCGGGGTCTGGCGGCGCCAGATCCTGCAGGCTGAGTTCTGCACCTTCCTTGAGGGCGAGGCGGTGTTCGAGCCCGACGAAGGCGAGCCGGTGCGGATCAAGGCTGGCGACGCCGTCTACTTCCCGGCCAACTCGGGTGGCATCTGGCGCATCGAGAAGACGCTGCGAAAGGTGTTCATCGTGTTCGACGAACAGGCCTGACGTGGACAGGCCCGGCTACCAAGGCATCAGCTACTGGCTTGAGACGGTCGGCGAGCCGCTGACCCCGAGGCCGTCGCTCAATGGCGACATCACCGTGGATGTCGCCATCCTTGGCGGCGGTTACTCGGGCCTGTGGACGGCCTACTACCTGCTCCGCGACAATCCCGGCCTTGAGGTCGCGATCGTCGAGGCCGAGATCTGCGGCTGGGGCGCGTCGGGGCGCAACGGCGGCTGGTGCTCCAGCCGCTACCCGCTCCATCCGTACGCCCTGGAGGCGCGCTACGGAGCGAACATCGCCCGTGAGACGATCCTGGCCATGTACGACACGGTCGACGAGGTCGGGCGGGTCTGCGCCGAGGAGGGCATAGACGCCGAGTTCCGCATGAACGGCATTCTCAGCCTCGCCCGCGGCGAGGCGCAGATGGCGGCAGTGCGCTCGGCCCACGCAGCCTACGAACGCTTGGGCTTCGGAGAGGGCAACCGGCTGCTGGGCGAGGACGAGGCGCGCGAACGCGTCCGGGTCGTCGGTATCAAGGGCGCCCTGCACACGCCGCGAAGCGCAGCGGTGCACCCCGCCAAGCTGGCGCGGGGCCTGGCCCGGGCGGTGGAGCGGCGCGGCGGGGTCATCTACGAGCAGACGCGGGTCGAACGGATCGTCACCGGCGCCGACGCAGCGCTGGAAACCGCCCGTGGGCGAGTGCGGGCGCGACGCGCCGTAGTGGCGGCTGGCGAGGCCTATCTGCCGAAGGTGCGCGGCTTCGAGCGGTCGCTGGTCCCGATGTCGTCCAGCATCGTGCTCACCGCGCCGCTCACTGAGGCGCAATGGGCCGAGATCGGCTGGCGGGGCGGCGAGGGCCTGGGCTCCCAGGCGCACACGGTGGACTATCTCACGCGCACGACCGATGGCCGCATCCTCTACGGCAGCCGGGGCGCGCCCTACCTCTACGGTTCGGCCACCGAGGGCGCGGACGAAGTGTTCGCCCGCACCTCGGAGGAGATGCGAGAGCAGCTCTGCGGCTGGTTCCCGGTGCTTCGGGACGTGGGCTTCAGCCATGCGTGGCACGGCTTCCTCGGGGTCGCGCGGGACTGGAACCCGACGGTGAGCTTCGACGCCGGACGGCGGTTGGGCGCGATGTACGGCTACACCGGCCGCGGCGTGTCCACCACGAACATGGCGGCGCGGCTGCTGACCAGCCAGATCGTCGGGCGCTCCACGACCCTGTCGCGCCTGCCCCTGTCGCAGCCTTCGCCGCGGTGGGAGCCGGAGCCCTTCCGCTGGCTCGGCATCCGCTATGTCCAGGACGCCATGCGCCGGATGGACGTGGCCCGGGACGCCGGCAAGCCGGCTCCGTTGGACGCCCCTGTGGCGCGCTGGCTCGGCGACCAGTAACAAGGCGCCTCGGCCCGCGTGTCGCGGGGAGGGGCTTTCCATGGGCGGCGGCTCGGGGCGAACGGGCGTAGAGATCATCGGCGCGCCGGCCGCGTCGATGCTCGTCGTGCTCGGGCTCGTCTGTCAGAATCTCGGCGCGGCCTACGCCAAGACCTTGTTCCCCGCTGTGGGCGCCTTGGGAGCGACGGCGCTTCGCGTGACGCTCGCCGCCCTGCTGCTCTCGGCCCTGACCCGGCCGTGGCGGGGCGGGCTGGCGGGCGCGCGCTGGCGGGCGGTGTTGCCCTACGGTCTGGTCCTGGGCCTGATGAACCTCCTCATCTACGAGGCCTTCGCCCGTATTCCCATTGGGCTGGCCGTCGCCCTTGAACTGGTCGGGCCGCTGGCCGTCGTACTGCTCGGCTCGGCGCGCCTGCAGGACCTCCTCTTCGCCGGTCTCGCCATCGCCGGGCTGGCGCTGCTGCTGCCGATCTTCAGCGTCGAGGATCTGGACCTGGCGGGCGTGGGGTTCGCGCTCGGCGCGGCCGGAGCGTGGGCGCTCTACATCCTGCTGGGCGCGCGCCTGGCGGGTCGGGCGCCCAGCGGCCAGACCGTGGCTCTCGGACTGCTCGCAGCGACGCTGGTGACGGCGCCGCTTGGGCTCTATGTGGCGGGTCCGACCCTGTTCCGACCCGAGATCCTCGCGGCGGGCCTGGCGCTGGCGGTGCTGTCGAGCGCCGCGCCCTACACCCTTGAGATGATGGCGCTGCGGCGACTGCCGCCGCGGGCGTTCGGCCTGCTGGTCTGCTCAGCGCCGGCGCTGGCCACGGTGATCGGCTGGCTGGCGTTGGGTGAACGTCTTGAGCCTCTGCATGCCGTGGCCATTTTGCTGATCACCATCGCCTGTGTGGGCGGCGCCCTGCGCGCCCGGGCGCCGCCGGGCGTGAGCGCCCCCTGAGCCGGTCAGCGCGAGGGTGGGCGCGGCGGTTGGAATCCATCCGGGAAGAACCCGCGAAGCAGCGCTTCGACCGCCACCGTGACAGGCCCGGAGATCTGCCGCTTGCCGGCCTCCATCTCGAGGATTCGGCTCGCCCCGTGGTTCTCGGCGAACCGCAGGGCCCGGGCCAGGTCCGCGGGCGACCAGCCCATGGCCTCGCGCGCCTGACGCAGGTGTTCGCCCGTCTTGATCATCGTCCTCATCCGTTTTCGCGCACAACCGCGCCAGCCGCTCACTACACAGCGCAGCGAGCCGCGAAAAGCGGCTCCGGCGACGCAGGGGCGTTGGCCGTGCGCGGACGCGCGCCGTCAGCTTGCTGAGCGCGTATTGGTCTTGAGCGGCGTGAACAGCAGCTTGTCGATACGGCGCTGATCCATGTCGATGACCTCCACGCGGAACCGGCCGATGGTCACCGTCTCGCCTTCCTCCGGCAGGCGGCCAAGGCGGTGCAGCACAAGCCCCGCCGCCGTGTGGTAGCCGCCGTCATCGAACTCGTCCTGAAGAGCGTCGCTGAGCTCGACGATGTCGGTCTTGCCGTCCACCAGGAACGAGCCGTCTTCCCGCAGCAGGATGGATTCACCGGGCTCGTCGTGGCTCTCGTTGAAGTCCCCGGCGATCATCTCCAGCAGGTCGGTGGGGGTGATGACGCCCTCCAGTCCGCCGAACTCGTCGACCACGAAGGCCATATGCAGGCGCGAGGCCTGCAACTGCTCAAGGGCCTTCAGAAGCGAGGTGGTCTCGGGGATGTAGATCGGCTCCTTGGCGAGCCGCGCCAAGTCCAGAGGCTGGCCCGAAAGCAGGCAGTCGGCCACGGCGGATTTGTGGACCACGCCGAGGGGCGCGTCGAAGTCGTGGCCCTTCACGACCACGAACCGGGAATAGGGGCAGGCGCGGACCTCGTCCCGGATCACGTTCTCGGGGTCGTCCAGCGAGATCCAGTAGACATCGGTGCGCGGCGTCATGGCCACCCGCACCGGCCGGTCCCCCAGGCGCATCACCTCCTGCATCATGGCCTGTTCCTGGGGCTCGATCAGGCCGGCGCCCGTGCCTTCGGCAAGGACGGTCTCCACCTCCTCCTGGGTCACCGCCGAGCCGTCGCTGTCGCGCACCCGAAGCAGGCGCAGCACGGTTGCGGTGGAGAAGGTCAGCAGGGTGACGAACGGTCCCATCAGCCGCGCCAGGATCGATAGCGGGCGGGCCACGACGGCGGCGATGCCTTCGGGATGGATCAGGGCCAGCCGCTTGGGCACGAGCTCGCCCAGGATCAGCGAGAAATAGGTGAGCAGCACCACGACCACGCCGGTGGCGATGTGCTCGGAGTACGGCGCGAGGACGGGATAGGCCTCAAGCCGTTGGTCTAGCTCGCCGGCGATGGTGGCCTGGCCGAAGGCGCCGGCCAGGATGCCGATCAAGGTGATGCCGACCTGGACAGCGGAAAGGAAGCGGGTGGGATCCTGGGCGAGCTTCAGGGCGGCCGCCGCGCCACGATCTCCGCGGTCGGCCCTCGACTGGAGCTTCGCGCGGCGTGAGGAAACCACGGCAAGTTCGGACATGGCGAAGACGCCGTTCAGCAGCACCAGGAGGAGCACGACGGCGGTAGCGAGGAGCAACATTTCCGGAGAGATCAACGAGGCGCAGGGCGGCCACCGGTCGAACCTAGCGCCGAACAGCCGCCGCGCGAAGCTTCGTGTGGGCGCGCGACCAAACTGACACGCGAAAAGCTTACGTGACGTCGCGTTGGCGCCGCTTGCATGACTTCGTTACACAGGATGGATGACCGATCGCGCGGACGAGGTCGATGTGGAGGCCGGCGCCTCGATACGGCGCGGGCCCACCCGCCGCTTCGAGGCCCGGCGTAACGACATCATCCGCTCGGCGATCGTTGAGATGAACCGCAAGGGCGTCCGGGGCATGACCCTGGGCGAGGTTGCCGCCCGCCTGAACCTCGTGCCCACCGGGGTGATCTACTACTTCCGCAACAAGGAGGAGCTGGCCTCCGCCGCATTGCTGCAGGGCCTGGAGGTGTTCGGAGCGCTGACGGCGGCCGGCGCGCGGGCGGACAGCGACCTCGCGAGGCTTGCGGCCTTCGTGGAAGCCTATTTCGACTTCCGCAGGCGTGTGGTGGTGGGGGAGGCCGACGAGGTTCCCGTCTTCAATGACGTCCGAGCCCTGAACTGCGGACCGGTGAACGACGCCTTCGTAGCCTTCTTCCGGCAGGTGCGGGGCCTGTTGCCGCCGCCCGAGAGGCTGCCCCGCCAGCACGCCAACGCGCGCGCGCACCTTCTGCTCTCCGAGATGCTGTGGGCGCCCGCCTGGCTCGGCCGCATCCAGTCCGACGACTATCCACGGGCCGCGGCGCGGGCGATCGACATCCTATCGGACGGCTTCCTGCCCGCCACCGCGCGCTGGCCGGACCTCAAGCCCCTCAACCTCGATCGTGCGGACGATCCCAGCGCCCACGCCTCCTCGGAGATGTTCCTGCGCGCCGCCACCGAGCTGATCAACGAGGAGGGCTATCACGGCGCCTCGGTCGAGCGGATCTCGGCCCGGCTCAACGTCAGCAAGGGCGCCTTCTATCACCACAACTCAGCCAAGGATGATCTGGTGGGCGCCTGTTTCCGGCGCACCTTCGACATCATGTGGCGGGCCATCCATGCGGCCGAAGCGGCCGGCGGGACCGGCTTCGAGGTGCTGGCCGGAACGGCCACGGCGCTCATCGAGCGGCAGGCGAGCGGGGGCGCGCCCCTGCTGCGCAGTTCGGCGCTGACGACGGTTCCTGGGCCGATGCGGGCGGAGATGCTGGAGGCCTTCGACCGGCTCTCGCACCGGTTCGCCTCGATCATCTGCGACGGGATCGTGGACGGTTCGATCCGTCCGCTCGACGTGAACATCGCGGCCCAGATGGTGACCGCTGGCATCAACGCCGCCGCCGAGCTCGGCTCGTGGGCGCCTGGGGTCGCGCCAGAGGCGGTGACCAAGCTTTACGTAAGGCCCCTCTTCGAGGGGCTTGTCTCACCGGCCGCCTGAGCCGGGCGCCAAGGGAGGGAAGTGTGTTGAACCAGGACGTCCAGCCGCCACCCTACCCGCCTCAAGCTCGGCAGGCGCCGCAACCGCCGGCCCCGCTGCCGAAACTCAGCCTGCCGACGCGCATCTTCTATGGCTTCGGCTCGGTGGCGTTCGGCGCCAAGGACAACGGGTTCTCCTACTTCCTGGCGTTCTTCTACGCCCAGGTCGTGGGGCTGCCGGCCGCCAAGGTGGGGCTGGCCATCATGCTGGCCCTGATCATCGACGCGTTCATCGATCCGATCCTGGGGCAGCTCTCGGACAACACCCGCTCCAAGTGGGGGCGCCGCCACCCGTTCATGTATGCCGCCGCCCTGCCGGTGGCGCTGTCTTACCTGCTGCTGTGGAACCCACCCCAGGGTTGGAGCGAGAGCGCCCTGATCGCCTACCTCGTGGTGACCGCGATTCTTATCCGCACCTTCATCAGCACCTACGAGATCCCGTCGGCGGCGCTCTCCGCCGAGCTGACCACCGACTATGACGAGCGGACCCAGCTCCTGTCGTACCGCTTCCTCTTCTCGTGGATTGGAGGCCTGGCCACCTATGCCGCAGCGCTGGCCGTCTTCCTGCGTCCGACACCTGAGTATCCCGTCGGGCAGCTGAACCCGCAGGGCTATTCCAACTACGGCCTCTTCGCCGCGGCGGTGATGTTCGTGGCCATCCTGGTCTCGGCCATCGGCACCCACCGCGAGATCAAACGTCTGCGCGCGCCGCCTCACGAGCGGATCAGCATGGGCCGGTTCTGGCGCGAGATGGCCGGCACTCTCGCCAACCGCTCTTTCCTGATGATCCTCGGCGCGGCGTTCTTCCTGGCGATGGCGGTGGGCCTTGGCTTCGCCATCAGCCTCTACTTCGCGACCTACTTCTGGGCGTTCAGCTCCGGCCAGATCGCGGGCTTCACCGCCTCCAGCCTGATCGCCGCCGTGATCGCCTTCGCGGCCGCGCCGCGGGTGGCCAGCCGGTTCGACAAGAAGCCGACGGCCGTGGTCCTCGTGCCGGCGGCCCTGCTCTTCGCGATCCTGCCGGTGATCCTGAGGTTGATGGGGCTGATGCCCGCCAACGGAACGGTCGCGCTCTACGTGCTGGTCTTCCTAGCCAACCTGGCGGCTGCAGCGGCGGGGACCACAGCCGGTATCCTCTTTGTCTCGATGATCGCCGACGTGGTGGAGGATTCCGAACTCAAGACCGGCCGTCGGCAGGAGGGCCTGTTCTTCGCCGCCGCCGCCTTCGTCAACAAGGCGGTTTCGGGCCTCGGGATTTTCGGGGCGTCGCTGATCGTCGGCGCGATCGGCTTTCCCCAGCGTGCGGTTCCCGGCGAAATCGCGCCCGAGGTCCTGCGCAATCTCGGTCTCGTCTATGTTCCGGTTCAGGTGATGCTGTACGGGCTCGCCACAGCCCTGCTGCTGGGCTACGGCATCAGCCGCGCGAGCCACATGGAGACGCTCCGACAGCTCGCGGCGCGCGCAGAGCAGGTGCGCGAGGGCGAGCCCGAAAGTTTGAGGAGTTGAGTATGACCGTCGAGGAGTTGCTGTCCCAGGAGTTCGGGACGATCGCCGATGTGATCCGCGCCCAGGCCGCTGAACTGGGTGACAAGCCCGCCATCGTCGATGCAGAGCGCAGCATCTCCTACGCCGAGCTGGACCGGCTGATGGATCGCATCGCCGTCGCTCTCCAGCGTGACGGCGTCGGCAAAGGCGAAGTGGCCGCCATCTGCGCCACGACCTCCGCGGCCTATGGCGCGACCTTCTTCGGTGTCCTGCGGGCGGGCGCAATCGTGGCCCCGTTGGCGCCGTCCTCGACGCCGGACAGCCTGGTGCTGCAGCTGAAGGACTGCGGCGCGAAGGTCTTCTTCCTCGACAAGGGGGTGGCCGAGGCCATGGCCGGAGTGCTGGACCAGGTGACCGCCCGGCGCGTTTCGCTGGACGGCTCCGAGGCCGGCATGCCGTTCGAGCAGTGGCTGGCGCCCGAGGGTGAAAAGCCTGTCCTGCACGAGATCGACCCGGACCAAGGCTTCAACATCATCTATTCCTCCGGCACCACCGGCACGCCCAAGGGCATCGTCCAGCCGCACCGGATGCGCTGGGGGCAGATCCGCCGCGGGGTCTACCCCCGGGAGTCGGTGACTATCATCTCCACGCCGCTCTACTCCAACACGACCCTCGTCTCGTACCTGCCCACGATCTCCAACGGCGGGACGGCGGTGCTGCTGGCGAAGTTCGACGCCGAGCGGTTCCTGCAGTTGTCGGAGAAGCACCGGGTCACCCATGCCATGCTGGTGCCGGTGCAGTACCGCCGGCTCATTGCCCATCCCGACTTCGACAAATACGACCTGTCGTCGTTCCAGATGAAGTTCTCCACGTCCGCGCCGTTTGCCGCCGAACTGAAGGCCGAGGTGCTTCGCCGCTGGCCCGGAGGCCTGGTGGAGTATTACGGCATGACCGAGGGCGGCGGCTCCTGCGGCCTGCAGTGCCACGAGTTCCCAGATAAGCTGCACACGGTTGGCAAGCCCCTGCCGGGGCATGACATCCGACTCATCGGAGAGGACGGCCGCGAGGTCCCGCAGGGCGAGATCGGAGAGGTGGTCGGCCGCTCGGGCTCAATGATGGTCGGCTACCACAACCAGCCGGGGAAGACCTCGGACGCCGAGTGGTGGAGCCCCGAAGGCCTCCGCTTTATCCGCACCGGCGATGTGGGCCGCTTCGACGAGGATGGCTTCCTGACGCTCATGGACCGCAAGAAGGACATGATCATCTCGGGCGGCTTCAATATCTACCCGAGCGATCTCGAGGCCGAGGTGGCGCAACATCCGGCGGTGCTGGAGGTCGCAGTGGTGGGCGTGCCGTCGGAGCAGTGGGGCGAAACGCCGGTAGCCTTCGTCGCCCTGAAGGCCGGCGAGACCATCACGGCGGAGGAGCTGCAGGCCTGGGTCAATGGCCGGCTGGGGAAGACCCAACGCCTGGCCGACCTGCAGATCGTGGAAAGCCTGCCGCGCAGCCACATCGGCAAGGTGCTCAAGCGTGAGCTGCGCGACGGCTACAAGGCGCCGACCCCCGCCTAGGTCCGCGCCTTCAGGGTCAGTGCGGGCGCCGTGCGAACGGCGCTCGCGGCCTCAGGCCTCTTCAGACACGGTGCGCACCAGCTCCAGCAGCTTGCGGCGCAGGGCCGGCTGGCCGATGCGCGGGAAGGCCGCCATGAGTTCCAGGCCTTCGCTGGTCAGCATGAAATCCTGCGCATCCTCCGCCCTGCCGGCGCTCCCCTGACCGCCCAGGCCCTCGTAGAAGTAGGTCACCGAGGTCTGGAGCGCAGCCGCGATCTCCCAGAGCTTGGAGGCGCTGACGCGGTTGGCCCCGCGCTCGTACTTCTGGACCTGCTGGAAGGTGATGCCCAGGGCCTCGGCGAGACGTTCCTGGCTGACCCCGATCTCCTTGCGGCGCATGCGAATGCGCAAGCCGACATGGCGGTCGACCGGGTGGGGGCCGTCAACTCTCACAACCCCGACTTGTTCTACGGACACTGGCTCCCCCAGCATGACTCTCTGCAACGGCTTGTTCATGGTCGGGCCTTTTTCGGCACGACGAACGACGCCGTGACCTCCCCCGAGGTACGTCTTGAGGTTGCGAGAAGACGGCGCGCGGTGAAAGCGCGGCCATACCCATTTTGGGGCGGGACCGAGTTCCCGTTTTGATCAGGCGGCGCTGGACGCGCGTGCACCCTCGGCGTCCCACAGGGCGAGGGCGCCCAGTTCGCCGAGGCCACCGAACATCCGGGCGAGGTGGGTCTGATTGTCGCTCATGTAGTTGCTGAACGGGGCGCGGACGAGGACGCGTCCGGGCGCCACATAGCCGTCGTCCACGCGCTCGCAGAGGTCCCGCTCGACCAGGCGCTTCAGATGCCGCCGCACGGTTTCCTGCGGCATTCCAAGGCGCTCGCAGAGGGTCGACTGGCGCACCGGCCGGCGGTCCTTGTCGCGGAGCGGTCGCCGCATGTCGGCGGCGGCGGGGCCTTCGGCGGCGAGGTGTTCGACGTTGGCCTGAATGACGTCCATGAGGATGACGCCGGTGACGATGTCACCCATGTGCCGGGTCACGGGCTCGGCCAGTCGCAGCATGTAGTCGGCGGACAGGCGCATCACCAGGCGGATCGGCGGGTCGGCTGGGGTGAACGGCGAGGGCGTTCGGGGCAGATCCGCCAGCAGCCCGATCTCCGACAACCGGTGGTAGAGGTTGCGGACCATCTCGTACTGGCCCGTCGCGATCGCGCGGTAGAACGGCGAGGCCACCGGCCCCTGCGGCAGGATGACGCCCTTTGCGGTGATCTGCAGGATCCCGAGCTCCGCCAGCGCCCGGATCCGCCGGCGGGCGGTTTCGAAGGGCATGTTCAGCGAGGCCGCCACGGCGTTGATGCTGGCGGGACGGCGGAGGTGGTCGGGCGGCGCCATCTCCAGAGTGGCGTAGGTGCGCTGGAACTCGGGGTCTCGGTTCGCCAGGGCGATGTTGGCCTGGCTGACAGCGGTCATCAGCAGGCCATCGACGACCTCGCGGCCGAACCCGGTCATCTTGATGACATCGAGCAGGAAACCGTTGGCCAGCCTCGCGGCCACCCGGAGCTGCGACTGAGGCGCGCGCCGAACCATGCGCTCAGCCCCTATTCTGAATCAGCGCCCACCGCGATCGTAGCGCGCGGCGGGCGCTGTGCAGCTGTCTCCCCGCTGCGTCTATTTGTAGCGGTCGAACCAGGCGAGGATCGCAGCCGCCTTAGCCGCCGACTGCGAAGGACGCGCGGCGAGGCCGCCGTGCCCGGCGCCAGGCACGCGCACGAGGGCGGTGGGCACCCCCTTGAGCTGCAGCGCCTGGTAGTACTGCTCGGCCTCGGACACCGGCGTGCGCAGGTCCTCCTCGCCCACCACCACCAGGGTCGGGGTGTTCACCGAGCCGACCAGCGACAGTGGCGAGCGGGCCCAGTAGCCCTGCGGGTCCTCCCACGGCATCTTGCCGAACCAGTTCTTGGTCATGCCCACATAGCCGTCAGCCGTGAGCATCTGGCTGGTCCAGTTGATCACCGGCTTCTGGGTGGCGGCGGCCTTGAAGCGGTTGGTCTTGCCGACGATCCACGAGGTCAGCACGCCGCCGCCGGAGCCTCCGGTCACGTACAGGCGCTCGGGATCGACGAAGCCCTTGGCGACGGCCGCGTCCACCGCGCTCATCAGGTCGTCGTAATCGTTGCCGGGGTACTTCTTGTCGATCTCGTTGGCGAAGGCGTTCCCATACGAGGTGGAGCCCCGCGGATTGGCGTAGAGCACCACATAGCCGGCCTGCGCGTAGAGTTGGACGTCGGTGGAGAAGGCCGGACCGTACGCCTGGTGCGGACCGCCGTGGATTTCGAGGATCAGCGGGTATTTCCGCGACGGATCGAAGTTGGGCGGCGTGGCGATCCAGGCGTCGATCGGCTTGCCGTCGTAGGACGAGGTCACCGGCAGGTGCTGGACCTTGGCCAGGGCCTTTCCGGCGAAGAGGCCATCGTTCAGGCGGGTCAACCGGGTGGTCTTTCCGCCCCGCAGCACGGCCAGATCGGCGGGATGCTCGGGCGTGCCCAGGGTGTAGGCGATGACACCGCCGCGGCCGACGGAGAACTCGCCCCCGGCATAGGGCCGGTCGAGGCCGCCGCCGGCCAGGCCGCTGACGACCGTCTCCGCCCGGCCATCGAGCGTGGCGCGCCCGATCTTGGTCACGCCCTTGTCCACATAGTCGAAATAGATCGAGCGGCCGTCGGCCGACCACTGCGGAGCGCCCACGCTGCGGTCGAGGTCCGCCGCCAGCTGCCGCACGTTGCGACCGTCGGCGTCCATCACATAGAGCTTCGTGTCCTCGTGGCTGAGGCCGCGGTCGTCGTTCCCGACGTAGGCCACCTTGGAGCCGTCAGGCGAGGGGACCGGCGCCGCATCCGGCCCCACGCGGTCGGTGAGCCGGGTCAGCTGCCCGGCCGCGACGTCCACGCGCCAGATGTCGCTTTCGTTGGGCTCGCGTTCCCAGCCGGGGTTGCGGTTCGAGCTGAACAGGACGCCACGCCCATCGGCGGTGAAGCTGACGGGGCCGGCGCTGTCGAACTTGCCGAAGGTCAGCTGGCGGGGCTGGCCCCCGTCGGCCGGCGCCACGAAGACCTGCCGGAAGCCGGGCTTCAGATAGCCCTGGCCGTCGAACCGATAGGTGACACGGTCGATCACCTTCAGCGGCTCGGCCCACTTGGCGCCCTCGGGCTTCTTGAGCGGCGCGCCCAGCGGCTTGCCCTCGTCCAGTTCGATCATGGTGAAGGCGAGGGTGCGCCCGTCGGGGGACCAGGCGATGTCGTCGGGGGCTTGTTCCAGGGTGGCGATCTTGGCGGACCGGCCCGAGGCCACCCAGCGGACGTAGAGCTGCGGAGGCTGTCCCGGCTCGGCGGCGACATAGGCCAGGCGCGAGCCGTCGGGCGACCAGCGGGGCGCGAAGCTCGCGCCGTCCTCGACGACCAGGGGCGACTGAGCGCCGGTGGAGAGGTCGGCCAGCCAGATCGAGCGCTGGGCGCGGTCGGTCATGATGTCGTTGCGGACGCGGACATAGGCGACAGCCCCGCCGTCGGGACGCACCTGCGGATCGGAGACCTGCTGGAGCCCGAAGAGATCGCGGGCGCTGAAGGTGCGCGACGGCCCTTCCGCCACCTGGGCCTGCACCACGGTGGTGGTGGTCGTCGCCGCGAGCGCGAGGATCGACGCCAGAACCGCTGCACGCATGAGAAGAATACCCCCGACAAAACCCAAGACCCGAGGCAGAGAAAGCTGAGCAGCGGGCTTTGTCCAGACGCGCCGGATCGCTACATGCGGAGCATGGCCGAAGCCTTCAACGACCTTTCCCTCCCCGCCGCCAAGGCCGAGCGCTACGCAGCGGTGGCGCAGGAGATCGCCGCCGTTCTGGACGGGGAGCCGAACCTGACGGCGCGCATGGCGACCGTGGCCTCGATGCTGGCCAACAGCTTCGACGATTATTTCTGGGCCGGCTTCTACGTGGTCGATCCGGAGAAGGACGGCGAGCTGGTGGTGGGCCCCTATCAGGGCACCTTGGGATGCCTCCGGATCGCGTTCGGCCGAGGGGTGTGTGGCGCGGCGGCGGCCACCGGACAGACCCAGGTGGTGGCGGACGTCCACGCCTTCCCGGGCCATATCGCCTGCGACAGCCGCTCGGCCAGCGAGATCGTCGTGCCTGTGCGGGATGCGGCTGGCAGGCTGATCGCCGTGTTCGACGTGGATTCCGAGCGGCCCGCCGCGTTCGACGCCGTGGACCAGGAATGGCTCGAGCGAATCCTCGCGAAAACGTTCGGCCGGGGGTGATTGTCTTACGCGGCGTCGCCCCCATTACATCAGCTGCGACGCGCCCGGGGCTGAGGGCGCAACGAACGGAACGGAGCTGTTGAGATGGGCGAAGCCTATATCGTTGCCGCGACGCGGACCGCTGGCGGGCGCAAGGGCGGCCGCGTGCGGGGCTGGCATCCCGCCGACCTCGGCGCGGTGGTGCTGAACGAGTTGGTCGACCGCTCGGGCGTGGCGCCTGATGCCGTCGAGGACGTGGTCATGGGCTGCGTCATGCAGGTGGGCGAGCAGTCCACCAACATCGCCCGCAACGCCGTCCTGGCCTCCAAGCTCCCGGAAAGCGTGCCCGGCACCTCGGTCGACCGCCAGTGCGGCAGCTCGCAGCAGGCGCTCCACTTCGCCGCCCAGGCGGTGATGAGCGGAACCCAGGACGTCGTCATCGCCTCGGGCGTCGAGAGCATGACGCGCGTGCCCATGGGCCTGTCGGTGTCGCTGCCCTTCAAGGAAGGCTTCGGCCATCCCAAGAGCCCGCGCCAGGAAGAGCGCTATCCGAACATCCAGTTCAGCCAGTTCATGGGCGCCGAGATGGTGGCCGAGAAGTATGGCCTGACCAAGGACCAGCTGGACGAGTACGGCTACCTGTCCCACCAGCGCGCCATCGCCGCCACCCAGGCGGGCGCGTTCAAGGATGAGATCCTGGCCATCGACGGCCTCGATGCCGAGGGCAACACCGTCCGCCACGACTCCGACGAAGGCATCCGCTTCGACGTGAGCCTCGAGGGCATGAAGGGCGTGAAGCTGCTGCGGGAAGGCGGCCGGATCACCGCGGCGACCTCGAGCCAGATCTGCGACGGGGCCTCGGGCGTGATGATCGTGTCGGAGAAGGCGCTCAAGGAGCACAACCTCACGCCGATGGCGCGCATCCACCACCTGTCGCTGCTCGGCCACGACCCGGTGATCATGCTGGAAGCGCCGATCCCGGCGACCGAGCGGGCGCTGAAGAAGGCCGGCATGTCGATCGACGACATCGACCTCTTCGAGGTCAACGAGGCCTTCGCCTCGGTGCCGGTCGCCTGGCTGCAGAAGACCGGCGCCGATCCGGAGCGCCTGAACGTCAACGGCGGCGCCATCGCCCTCGGTCACCCCCTGGGCGCCTCGGGCACCAAGCTGATGACCACCCTGATCTACGGCCTGAAGAACCGCGGGAAGACGTGGGGCCTGCAGACCATGTGCGAAGGCGGCGGCATGGCCAACGTCACCATCGTCGAGGTGCTGTAGTCGCGCTATAGCGGCGGCATGACCAGCACGGCCAACCGCGTCATCGCAATCACGGGCGCCGCCGGCGTCCTGGGCTCCGCCGTGGCGAAGGCTGCGGCGGAGCTTCCCGTTCGGCTTGCCCTCATCGACCATGCGCGGCATTGCCCAGGCCCTGAGGGCGCCTTCGTCCAGACGGGCGTCGATCTGACCGACGCGGCGCAGGCGGTGGGGGCCATCGATGCGGTGGCGGGCGAACTCGGCGGCCTCGACGTGCTGCTGAACATCGCGGGCGGATTCCGCTGGGAGACCGTCGAGGGCGGGGACCCGGAGACCTGGCCCCAGCTCTATCGGCTGAACGTGCTGACGGCGACGAACGCCAGCCGCGCGGCTGTCCCGCACCTGAAGCGCAGCGCCGCCGGGCGGATCGTCAACGTCGGCTCGGCCGCCGCCCTCAAGGCCGGGCGCGGCATGGGGGCCTATGCCGCGTCGAAGGCGGGGGTCCACGCGCTGACCCAGGCCCTGGCCGAGGAACTCAAGACCGACGGGGTGACGGTCAATGCGGTGCTGCCGTCCATCATCGACACCCCGACCAATCGGGCGGATATGCCGGAGGCCGACTTCTCGGCCTGGGTCGCGCCCGAGCACCTGGCGGCGGTGATCCTCTTCCTGGCATCGGAAGCGGCAGGGGCGGTGACGGGGGCGCTTGTGCCGGTCACCGGGCGGGTCTGAACCCGCCCCGCCGCTTTGACCTGTCACGGGTCTGTGCCGAATCCTGCTTAACGCCCTGCCACGCACAGCTCGGGTAGGGGGATAGTCCAATGTTCAGGTCACGCACGCGGCTTCTGGCCGCGGCGAGCGTCTTCGTGCTGTCGGTCGCCCGGGCCGAGGCGCAGGAAGCCACGGCGGTCGAGGAGATCGTCGTCACCGCCCAGAAGCAGCAGCAACAGGCGATCGATGTTCCGATCGCCCTGACCGCCTATGGCTCGCGCCGGCTCGAGGAGCTGGGCGTGCAGGACTTCGCCGACCTGTCGCTGTTCACGCCCGGCTTCGAGGTGCAGGAACAATCGCCCAACAGCGCCGGCTTCGTAATGCGGGGCATCACCTCGGACTCGACCGAAGCCTATGCCGAGGCGCGCGTCTCGGTGTTCCAGGACGGTGTCTCGATCTCCAAGGCCCAGGCCTCCTATGTGGAACTGTTCGACCTGGAGCGGGTGGAGGTGGCCAAGGGGCCGCAGTCCACCCTGTTCGGGCGCGGCGCCCTGATCGGCGGGGTCAACATCATCCAGGCCAAGGCTTCGACCCGCGCTTTCGAGGGCTACGCCAAGGTCGAGGCGGGCGACTACAACTACCGGCTCGGCGAGGCGGCGGTGAACCTGCCCGTCAGCGAGCAGGTCGCGGTGCGGCTCGCCGGCCGCATCCGCAGCCGTGACGGCTATGTGGACAACGCCTTGGGCGGCGAGGCCCTCCAGTCCATCGACGGCGGCGCCTTCCGGGCGAGCGTGCGGCTGGAGCCTACCGACCGGGTGGCCATCGACCTGATCGCCAACTACCAGAAGGACACGCCCGCGGGCACGGCCTTCAAGTCGAAGGCCTTCTCGCCAACTGATCCGGCCACCGCCCGCGTCCTCTCGGATCGCCGGCCGCAGAGCGCGGCGGCCCTTGCGGCCGGGGCCGGCTTCGAGGGGGGACGGGCGCTGGGCCTCACCCGGGAGGTGCGCGGCCTGACCGGACTGGCCGCCATCGAGCTGACCGAGGCGCTGACGCTAAGCTCGATCAGCGCCTATCGCGACTATGACACCGAGGAGGTGTTCGACGCCGACGGCCTCTCCTTGCCGATCCTGACCGGCATGAACGACGCCGACGGCAAGCAGTGGAGCCAGGAGCTGCGGCTGAACTACGACGCCGGCGGCAGCGTCCGCGGCTTCGTAGGCGCGAGCGTCTTCAAGGCCAAGGACCGGCAGCGCCGGCCGATCCAGTTCGACGAGCGCGCGGCGCTGGCGGTGGTGACCGGCCAACTCAATGCCGGAGCCGCCGGCTCGGGCCTGCCGGCGACGACGCCGGCGCCCGCCGCCGTCTTCGCATCTCCCGTCTTCACCGGCGAACTGCTGCGCGCCGCTGTGGCGAACCTCAGCGGCAACCGCCTGATCCTGACGTCGGCCCAGGCCGGAGCGGTCGCCGCCAACCTGCGGCCCAGCCACATCGAGCAGGCCTCCGGCGCTTCCGATCTGGAATCGTTCGACCTCTTCGCCGACGTCAGCCTCGACGTCACCGAGAGGCTCGAGGTTTCGGCCGGGCTGCGCTTCACCCGTGACGAGAAGACCACCGGCTTCGCGTCGCGCGTCGTGGGCGGCCGCAGCGTCCTGGGCGGCGCCATCGCGGCGGCTCAACTCGCCGCGGATGGATCAGCCCACGGGCCGGCCCAGGCCCAGGCCATAGTGGGCGCCCTGGCGCAGCCCGGCGTGCAGCAGATCCCGGAGAACCTGCTGCCGCTGTTCGGTCTGACCTTCCAGCCGACCACCGGCAACGGCCAGGTCACCGAGGCGCGCCTGAAGGATGAGGGCGTCACCTGGCGCCTGGTGGGGCGGTACAGCGTCTCGGATGAGGCCAATGTCTATGCCTCGTACGCGCGCGGCCGGCTGCCCGAGGTGCTGGCCGCCTCCAGCCCGGTGCTTCCCGGCGCACCGGCTAGGTTCGGCTTCGTGGAAGCGGAAACCGTGGACAGCTACGAGGCCGGCGCCAAGCTCGCGCTGTTGGACCGGCGCCTGCGCCTGGACACCGCCGCCTACCGCTACGACTACGACAACTTCCAGACGGTCGAGCAGCGGGGCACGCTGTTCGTCATCACCAACGCCGGCAAGGCCCGGGCCTATGGCTTCGAAACCCAGGCGGACCTGGCGGTGAGCTCGAACCTCAGCGTCCTGGCCAGCTATGCCTACAGCCACGCGCGGTTCAGCGCCGGCGCCTATGACGGCAACCGCTTCCGTCTGTCGCCGGACCACTCCGCCTCGCTGGCGGCCACCTACCGGATGCCTCTGCTGGGCGGCCAGTTCGAGATCCGCCCAAGCTACACCTGGCAGTCGAAGGTCTTCTTCGACAACAACAACGACCGGCCCGAGCTGCAGCAGCCGCCCACCGCCTTCGTCGCCGACAACGTGCAGGACGAGTTCCAGAAGGCCTATGGCCTGCTCAACCTGCGGCTGGCGTGGACGTCGGGGAGCCGGCCGCTGACCCTGGAGGCCTTCGCCACCAACCTCACCGATGAGGCCTACGTCATCGACGCCGGCAACTCGGGGGACAACCTGGGCCTGCCGACGTTCATCGCCGGGCCCCCGAGGATGCTGGGCGTCGGGGTGACCTGGCGCTACTGATACGGCGCGGCGGCGGGCGCCCGCCGCCCCCCCGCCGCGCCCCCCCCGGCGGGGGGGGGGGGGGCGGGTGATGTGGGGAG
>JAEYNH010000039.1 GCA_023412655.1 Pseudomonadota bacterium
CCGGCCTCGCGCAGCTGGGCGAACAGGAAGCCGCGGCCATCCCCCAGCTCGGGGTTGTAAACCCGGAACTGGTGGCCGTGGTACCGCAGGGACAGGGGCGGATCGATGTTGCCGGGCAGCGGCTGGAAACGCCCGAAGTGTGCGATCCACTCGGCGTCGGTAAGCCCGTCCAGCCCCACCGTGGCGGCCGCGCGGTCGTTCCGGTAGCGAAGGATAGTCTTCGGGAAATGCGCCGCCGCCACCGGATCGGCGAATTCGGGCCCCAGGGCCGGAAACCTGGCATCTGGGCGATAGGCTGACGAAACCGGCATCCCTGGCAGTTAGCCTCTTTTGGGCCCCAAGGGCAGCCGCGACGGCGAGTCCGCCCGCCGCCGAGGCCTCCCCGATCAGCGGATGCCGAGGAAGCCCAGTATGGCGAGGACGATTACGACCAGGCCCACGAGATAGATGATGCTGTTCACCGCCAACTCCTCAGTGTCTCGACCGGGGCGCAAACGCGGTGCATGGCCAAGCCGTTCCGAGCTTCAGCTTTCCCTTAGTTCCCGGCGGCGGCGATAGGATCGGGCCGGGCCGGCGGTTGTTCGGGCCTGAAGATCTTGAGCAGGGTGAGGCCCAGGATGGCCGAGACCAGCGAACCGGCGAACACACCGGCCTTGGTCTCGGTCAGCAGGTCCGGCGTCGTGAAGGCCAGGTTGCCCACGAACAGGCTCATCGTGAAGCCGACGCCGCAGAGCAGGGAGACGGCATAGAGCTGACCCAGGCTCGCGTGCTTCGGCATGTCGGCCCAGCCCAGCCGCACCACCAGCAGGCTGGTGAGGAAGACCCCGACCTGCTTGCCGACGAACAGGCCCAAAGCGACGCCGAGCATGACCTTGTCCGTCAGCATGGCGGGGGTGAGGCCGGCCAGGGATAGGCCGGCGTTGGCGAAGCCGAAGATCGGCACGACGAGGAAAGCCACCGGCTTGTGCAGCAGATGCTCCAGCCGGTGGAGGGGCGAGGTCTTGTGGCTCAGGTCGTCGGGACGGGCCGGCGTGCGGTCCAGCGGGATGGTCATGGCCAGGGCCACGCCCGCCAGGGTGGCGTGAACGCCCGACTCCAGCACGAACCACCAGAGCACCAGGCCAGTCAGCAGATAGGGCCACAGGCTCCGCACCTTGAGGCGGTTGAACGCGATCAGCAGCGCCAGCATGGCGACGGCGCCGCCGAGGGCCGCAAGGTGCAGGTCGGCGGTGTAGAAGACGGCGATGATCAGGATGGCCGCCAGGTCGTCCAGCACGGCCAGGGCGGTGAGGAAGATCTTCAGCGAGGCCGGCACCCGGTCCCCGGCGAGGGCGAGCACGCCCAGGGCGAAGGCGATGTCGGTGGCGGCGGGAATGGCCCAGCCGCGGGAGGCGACGGGATCGCCCATGTTGAAGGCTGCGTAGATGAGCGCCGGCACGGCCACCCCGCCGAGGGCGGCGAGGCCGGGCAGCACCACCCGCGACGGACGCGAGAGCTGTCCGTCCAGCACCTCGCGTTTGATCTCCAAGCCCACCAGCAGGAAGAACAGGGCCATCAGCCCGTCGTTGATCCAGTGCAGGACGGTTTCGTTCAGGTGGACGGGCCCAAGCGCGAACCCGAGCTTGACGTCGAGCAGGGCGAAGTAGGGCCCCGCGAGCGGCGAATTGGCGATCACGAGGGCCACGGCGGCGGCGGCCATCAGCACATAGCCGCCAGAGGCTTCCTGGTCGAAGAAAGTCCGGAAGGCCGAGGCTCGGCGCTGGGGGCGTCGGGTCGAGGGCGTCATCGCGGTTTGCATATCCAGCGCGGGCCATCCGGCCAATCACAATCGGGCCGCGGCGATCACGAAAGGTGGAGCTACCCTGCGCCACCGCGGGGAATGCGCTGGAGCCCGCCCGCTGCGCTTGTTAGGCAAGGTCCATGGCGTCCCGGTCCACGCTCGAGTTCCTGCGCACCGAGAGCGGCTCGGGCCTGATCCTGGCTCTGGCCGCCGCCGTGGCCATCCTCTGGGCCAACTCCCCATGGGCCGCGCAATACGCCGCCCTGGTCGCCTATCCGATCCCGGTCCGTGTCGGCCCCTTCGTGGAGAGCCTGACGGTGGCCGGATGGGTGCGCACCGCCCTGATGCCGATCTTCTTCCTGGTGGTCGGCCTGAAGATCAAACAGGAGATCGTCCGGGGCGAGCTGTCCAACCCGCGCCGGCTGGCTCTGCCGGTGCTGGCGGCGGTGGGCGGGGTGGTGGCGGCCGCGGCCGTCTTCCTGGTGGTCAATCTCGGGGAGGACGGCGTCGCCCAGGCCTGGCCGGCGGCGGCGCCTACCGACGCGGCGGTGGCCCTGGCGCTGATGGCCGTGGCCGCCCCCAGGCTGCCGCCACCGCTGCGCGTCTTCCTGCTCACCGTGGCCATCGTCCAGGACCTGATCAGCGTCATGCTCATCGCCCTGGTGTTCACCGAGATACTGCGGCCGGCGATGCTGGGCGGCGCCCTCGCCACCTTCCTGGTGCTTGCGGCCATGTCGCGGTGGAAGGCGGCGCCCTACGCCTTCTGGGCGGCGGGATTCCTGCTGCTGTGGGCCTTCATCGTGAAGTCGGGCCTCGACCCGTCCCTGGCCGGGATCCTGGCGGCGTCCGTGACGCCCCTGCGTCCCAAGCGGCCCGGCGGCCCCGGCGTGCTGGACCAGTTGGTGGCGGCCCTTCACCCCTATGTGGCCTTCCTGATCCTGCCGCTGTTCCTGTTCACGGCGGCCGGCTTTCCCATGCGGGACCTGCCGCCCGACACCCCCACCGCGCCGGTGGCCCTGGGGCTGGGCTTGGCGCTGGTGCTCGGCAAGCAGGCCGGCGTGTTCGGCGCCGCCGCCCTGGCCATCGGCCTGAAGTGGGCCCGGCGGCCCATGGGCGCCCGCTGGCTCGACCTCTACGGCGTCTCGGTGCTCTGCGGGGTGGGCTTCACGCTGAGCCTGTACATCGGCGGCCTCGCCTTCCCGGCCGACGCGGCCATCCAGGCCAAGGTGCGGATCGGGGTGGTGGTGGGGTCCCTCGCCTCGGCCCTGTGGGGCATGGCGGTGCTGGCCTACGCCGACGCCCGGCGCCCGCCGGATTGAAGCCGGAATGAAAACGCCCTCCCCGCGCGGGGAGGGCGATCCATGGCGCAGATCGAAGGCGCGCCCCCGCGAACGAGGGCGCGGCCGATCGCTACTCGGCGGCCTTGGGCGCGTAGCCCATGATCGCCTTGGTCTCCAGGAACTCGTGGAAGGCGAAGTCGCCCCACTCGCGCCCGTTGCCGCTCTGCTTGTAGCCGCCGAACGGGGCGGTCATGTCCGAGGCGCCGTTGATCGACACCTGGCCGGCGCGCAGCTTCGAGGCCACTTCCCGGGCCTTGGCCAGGTCGGCGCCGTTCACATAGGCGGCGAGGCCGTACTCGGTGTCGTTGCCGACCCTGATCGCCTCGTCGACGCTCTCGTAGCCGAGGATGGACAGCACCGGGCCGAAGATCTCCTCCCGGGCGATGGTCATGTCGTTGGTGACGTTGCCGAAGACGGTGGGCTTCACATAGTGGCCCTTCTCCAGGCCCTCGGGACGGCCCGTGCCGCCGACCACCAGGGTGGCGCCTTCGTCGACGCCCTTCTGGATCAGGCCCTGGATCTTCTCCCACTGGGCCTTGGACACCACCGGCCCCATGTTGAAGTTGCCGTTGGGGTCGCCGACGGTGACGTTCTCGGCCGTGGCCTTGGCCACCGCCATCGCCTCGTCCATCCGCTTGGAGGGGACCAGCATCCGGGTGGGGGCATTACAGCTCTGGCCCGAGTTGGTCATCACGTGCATCACGCCGCGGGCCACGCTCTTCGAGAAGGCGTCATCGTCCAGCACGATGTTCGGGCTCTTGCCGCCCAGTTCCTGGTGCACCCGCTTGACGGTCGGGGCGGCGTTCTTGGCCACCTCGATGCCGGCCCGGGTAGAGCCGGTGAACGAGACCATGTCCACTTCCGGATGGGTCGAGAGCGGCACGCCCACGCCCAGGCCATCGCCATGAACGAGGTTGAACACGCCCGCCGGCACGCCCGCGGCATGCATGATCTCGGCGAAGATCTGGCCGGAGAAGGGCGCCACTTCCGAAGGCTTGAGCACCATGGTGCAGCCCGTGGCGATGGCCGGAGCCACCTTGCAGGCGATCTGGTTGAGCGGCCAGTTCCAGGGGGTGATGAACGAGCAGACGCCGATCGGCTCCTTCACGATCAGGGTCTCGCCGCGGTCTTCCTGGAACTTGAAGTCCTTGAGGATGTTGGCGGCGGTGGCCAGGTGGCCCATGCCCGACGGCACCTGGGCGCGCTGGGCCAGGGAGGCGGGCGCCCCCATTTCCTCGGTGACGGCGGCGGTCAGGTCGCCGAAGCGCTTCTGGTACTCGGCCAGGATCCGCTGGAGCACCTCGAGCCGCTCCTCGCGGCTGGTCTGCGACCAGCTCTCGAAGGCCTTGCGGGCGGCCTTCACGGCCTTGTCGACGTCGGCCGCCGATCCCAGCGCGATCTTGCCGACGACCTGTTCGGTGGCCGGGTTCTCGACATCGAGGGTCTTCAGCTCGACCGGGTCGACCCACTGGCCGTCGATGTAGAACTTCAGGTACTCGCGCATGCGGTCCTCCTGGCCTTTCTTCTCGCTCGGGGCGGGCCGCCCCGACGGTTCAAACAACCATTTTAATGATCGGCGTTCAGCGCGAAAGCCCCTCACGTCGCGTCATAGCTGATGAATCTGCGGCTGGCCCGCCACCGGGGAGCGCGCCTTCAGCACATAGTCGGCCCGGATCGAGCCGATGTAGAGGTCCTTCAGGTCGGCCCCGCCCCAGGTGACGTTGGTCGGGTGGTTGACGATCTTGCCGCTGGGATCGTGAATCACCGTCTCCACGCTCCCCGCCGGGGTGATGGCCACCACCTTGTTGGACGCCGGGAGGCAGACCCAGAGGTTCCCCTCGGCGTCGAAGCCGATGCCATCCGTATAGCCCAGGTCCCCGCCGTGGCTGTCCACGCCTTCGCCGGGCCGCATCAGCCGCCCCAGCACCGGCCCGTAACGCTCGCCCGTCCCCAGCCGCGCGCCGGGCAGCACAGGGAACCGCAGCACGTCGGCGCCGCTGGTCTGGGCGCAGAACAGGAACGCCCCGTCGGCCGAGAGCGCCAGGCCGTTGGGGAACTTCAACCCCTCGGCCACCACATCGGCCGAGCCGTCCGGCCGCAGCACGAAGATGAAGCCGTCCGCCCGGCCGTCCAGCGCCTGCGGCCAGGTCTCGGCGTGGGTGGAATTGGCGCACCAGATGTTCCCGGCCCCGTCGATCACCGGATAGTTGGCCGAGGTCAGCCGCCGGCCCTCCACCTCCTCCAGCAGGGTCTCGTGCTCGCCGGTCAGCGGGTCGAACCGCTGCAGCGGGCCGGCTTCACGGTCATAGATGCCGAAGTTGGCGATCACGATGCGGCCCTGGGCGTCCATGTTGATGCCGTTGGGCGCCCCGCCCCGGGGTCCCAGCCGCCGGAACGCGCCGCCGGGCAGCAGCTCGGCCACGGCGCACTGGTGGTCTGAGGCGTAGACGCGCCCATCCCGGGTGACCACCACGTCCTCGGGGCGGTCAATGCCCAGGGCGATCTTCTCGAAGGCCTCGACGGGGATCGTGGGCAGCGGCATCGGGCGGGCTCCTCTCTCGTTGGAAAGAACCTTGACCGGCTAGGCGTACGTTCGACAAGTCGGCTTGCAGGCGGCGGCCCCGCTCGCTAAAGCGCGGACACCCTTCCAGCCGGAGCTTGCGAACGTGATCGGCATCTACAGCATCGCCCTCTTCCTCGTCGTGATCGCCGCGCTGAACTTCTACGAGTTCGGCCGCCTCGACTAAGCCGGCCCGGAGGGCCCTCCGGTGGCCAGCCGCGGCGTCGCGCTGGTGACGGGCGCCGCCCGGCGGATTGGCCGGGTGCTGGCCCAGGTCGCGGCCGACGCCGGCTATGACGTCGCGCTCCACGTCCGCACGGTGGACGACGCCGCCCAAGCGGCCGCCGCCGATGTGCGGGCCCGGGGGCGCAAGGCCGCCCTGCTCGCCTGCGACCTGCGCAAGGAAGCCGCCACCGTGGCCCTGGTGGGCGAGGCGGAGGCCGAGCTCGGACCGGTCACCCTGCTGGTCAATTCGGCCAGCGTCTTCGAGCAGGACTCGTTTTCAGACTTCAACCGCGCCTCCTGGGACCTGCACCTGGAGACCAACCTGCGCGCGCCGCTGGTGCTGGCCCAGGCCTTCGCCCGCCGCCTGCCGGCCGAGCACGAGGGCCTGATCGTCAACATCCTCGACCAACGGGTGCTGGGCGCCACGCCGGAGTTCTTCTCCTACTCCCTGAGCAAGGCCGCCCTGTGGAACGCCACGCGCATGCTGGCCGTCGACCTGGCGCCGCGCATCCGCGTCAACGGCATCGGCCCCGGCCCCACCCTGCCGTCGATACACCAGGACCAGGCGGCCTTCGACGCCGAGGCCGCCTCCACCCTGCTGCAGCGGCCGGTGCCGCCTTCGGAGATCGGCCTGGCCCTGCGCTACCTGATCGACGCCCGGTCCGTGACCGGCCAGATGATCGCCGCCGATTCCGGACAGCACCTCGCATGAGCAGCTTCCGCCTTGCCACCAGCCGGGTGTTCGTCACCGGCCTGAAGGTCCAGGCCGAGATCGGCGTCTATCGCCACGAGATCGGCCGGGTGCAGCCGCTCATCGTCGACGTGGAGCTGGACGTGCCCACCGCCGATACCGATCGCCTGGCCGACACCGTCAACTACGAGGTGATCCTGAAGGCGGCGCAGGACATCGCCGCCGGGGGGCATATCGACCTGGTGGAGACCTTCGCCCACCGCCTGGCCCACCGCTGTCTGGAGGATTCCCGGATCGCCCGTGCCCGGGTGCGCATCGAAAAGCCCCTGGCCCTGGCCCCCGATGCCGTGGGCGCGGGCGTGGAGGTGGTGCTGGAGCGCGCCTGAGGCCCGTTCAGGCAACCCCTTCCCACCCGTAACGGTTCGGACATCATCACGCCATCGGACGGGAGGGACGCCCATGACGGATCGCCTTGAGTACGGGACCACCGAAGACCGGACCATGCCGGCGGTGACTTACGCCCTCTACTTCCTCACCTACGCCACGGGCGTGTCGATCATCATCGGCCTGATCCTCGCCTACGCGCAGCGCGAACGGGCGGGGCCGCGGATGCGGACCCACTACACCTTCCTGATCCGCACCTTCTGGATCGGCATCGCCTGGGCCGTCCTGTCGGGCGTGCTGTTCGTGCTCGGCGTGCCGCTGTCCTTCGTGCTGATCGGGCTGCCCCTCGTCTTCGTGGCCTGGGTGATCTGGTCGCTGATCGCCGTATGGTTCGCCATCCGCCTTGTGGTGGGGGTCATCTATCTGGCCCGCGACCAGGCCTATCCGCGCCCTGACACCTGGCTGGCCTGAGCGGGGCTTAACTGAGCCGGCGAGCCGGCTAGCGCCGGCGGGGCGGTGCGGCTTATTGTGACGGCGTGAACGCGCCCGCCGATCCGCGCCTGATCCTCCGCGAGGACGAACTCGACGCCGGGATCGAGCTGCTCATGCTGTCCGAGGCCGCGCTGTGGGCCGCGGTGGACCAGGGCCTGGCCGAGAAAAACCTGGGCCTGGGCCGCTCGCACTGGCGCGCCGCCTTCCTGCTGCGCCGCCGCCCGGGCATCGGCGTGCAGGAACTGGCCCACCTCACCAGCCTCTCGAAACAGGCGGCCAGCCGCATCCTGGTGGACCTTGCCGGCAAGGGCCTGGTGGAGAAGGCCGCGGGCGACCTGGACGGGCGCCGCCGCACCGCCGCCCTCACCGAGGCCGGCCTGGCCTTCGAGGCCGCCATATCGGAGCGCCTTAGGGCTCAGCTCTCCCGGGCCTACCGGGTCGGCGGCCTTGATGGCGTGGCCGGCGCCCGGCGGATCCTCGCTGCGCTGGCCGGCGGCCGCACCCGCAGCCCCAACAGCGGCGGAGGCTTCGCGTGACCGCCGCCGTCCCCGGCGCCCGCGGCCGCCACCTGCTGGTGGTCGACGACGACGACCGTATCCGCGACCTGCTCAAGGCCTATCTCAGCCGCGCCGGCTTCCGGGTCACCGCCGCGGCCGGCGGGGCCCCCGCCCGACGGCTGCTCTCCACCCTCGACTTCGACCTCGCCGTCTTCGACGTGATGATGCCGGGGGAGGACGGTTTCTCCCTCACCCGCTGGCTGCGCGAGCAGCGCGGGCCGGCGGGCCGCACGCCGGTGCTGATGCTCACCGCCCGGGGCGAGCCCGGCGACCGGATCGAGGGCCTGCGCACCGGGGCCGACGACTATCTAGGCAAGCCGTTCGAGCCCGAGGAACTGCTGCTGCGTATCGAGGCCATCCTGCGTCGAGCCCAGGATCGGCCCGCGCAGGGCGGGGTGCTGTCCCTGGGCCGCTGCCGCTTCGATCCCGAACGGGGGGAGCTGTCCTGCGATGGCGAGGCAGTGCGCCTGACCGAGGCCGAGGTCGCCCTCCTGCGCCAGCTCGCCCGCACGCCGCACGAGCCGGTAGATCGCCTGGAACTCGCCCGCGACAGCGTCGACCCGTCCGGCCGCGCCGTGGACGTCCAGGTCACCCGCCTGCGCCGCAAGATCGAGGACGATCCCAAGGCGCCGCGGTACCTGCAGACGGTGCGCGGGGTCGGCTACCGCCTCGTCCCGGACTGATGGCCGACTCGATCACCCGCAGGTTTGGGCGCTGGTTGCGGGGCCGGCTGCCCACCTCTCTGTTCGGCCGCTCGCTGCTGATCATCGTCCTGCCGGTGGCGATCATGCAGATCGCCGTGACCTACGTGTTCTTCGACGCCCACTGGCAGACCGTCACCGCCCGGCTGTCTGAGGGGCTTGCCGGCGACATCGCCTGGGCGGTGGAAAGCTATAAGGACGACCCGCGTCCGGAGAGCTTCGCCCGGCTGTCCCGCCGGGCCGAGGAATCCATGGGCCTGTCCATCGCCCTGCAGCCGGACCGGCAGCTGCCGGCCCGCCGGCGCAGCCCGCCGGTGATCTGGGAGCCGTTCTTCGCCCCCATCGACCGCTCGCTGGAGCGGGCCCTGTCCGACCGGCTGGACGACCCCTTCTGGTTCGACACCACCCGCTACCCGGCCTACGTCGATATCCGTGTGGAGGTGCCGGGCGGCGTGATGCGGGTGCTGGCGCCGCGGGATCGGGCCTTCGCCACCCAGGGACACATCTTCGTGCTCTGGATGACCGTCGCCACCGTGCTGCTGACGGCCCTGGCCATCCTCTTCATCCGCAACCAGGTGCGCAGCATCGAACGGCTGGCCAACGCCGCCGAGGCCTTCGGCCGGGGAGCCGACCAGCCCAGCTTCAAGC
Organism: Pseudomonadota bacterium; assembly: GCA_023412655.1. Lineage (GTDB taxonomy): Bacteria > Pseudomonadota > Alphaproteobacteria > Caulobacterales > Caulobacteraceae > Phenylobacterium. The sequence goes on from JAEYNH010000039.1 coordinate 9,379, forward strand.
CGCAGGGCGCCAAGGAGGTCCGGCGCGCCGCCCGGGCCTTCCTGGCCATGCGCGCGCGAATCCAGCGGCACATCGACCAGCGCACAGCCCTGCTGGCCTCGGTGAGCCATGACCTGCGTACGCCGCTCACCCGCCTGAAGCTCGCCCTGGCGCTGCAGGAGCCGTCCAGCGCCACCGCCGAGATGAAGCGCGACCTGGTCGAGATGGAGCACATGATCGACGAGTACCTCGCCTTCGCCCGCGGCGAAGGCGGCGAGGCGCTGGAGGAGACGTCGCTCCGGCGGCTGGTGGACGAGGTGAGCGAGGGCGCCGTCCGGGCGGGCGCACAGGTGGAGGTGGCCGCCGATCCCGACCTCACCGCCCTGGTGCGGCCCAACGCCCTGAAGCGGGCGCTGTCCAATCTGATCATGAACGCCGCCGCCCATGGCCAGCGCGTGGAGGTGGCCGCGCGCCGCCGCGCCCAGGGCGGCATCGAGATCGTGGTGGACGACGACGGCCCCGGCATCCCGCCCGAGCGGCATGAGGACGCCTTCAAGGCCTTCTCCCGGCTGGACGAGTCCCGCAACCAGAACACCAAGGGCGTGGGCCTGGGCCTGGCCATCGCCCGGGACGTGGCCCGGGGGCACGGCGGAGAGATCACCCTGGACCGTTCGCCCATGGGCGGCCTGCGCGCCATTGTCCGTCTGCCGGGATAGCGTCTGGCGCGTTAGAGTGCGGCCAAACGGAGAAAGCCCATGCGCCTCGCCCTCGCCGCCGCCGTCTCCCTGCTTGCCGCCACCCCCGCCCTGGCCGCCGATCCAGTGGAGGGCGAATGGCTCACCCAGGCCGGAAACGCCAAGGTCCGCATCGCACCCTGCGCCGGCCGGGCCGACCGCATGTGCGGCACCGTCACCTGGCTGCAGCGCGCCGGGGTGAAGGACACCTCGAACCCCGACCCGTCCCTGCGCGAGCGGCCGGTCCTCGGCATGCTGCTGATCCGCGACTTCAAACAGGCCGCGCCTGGCCGCTGGACCGACGGCAAGATCTACGACCCCGAAAGCGGCAAGACCTACAACAGCAAGATCCGCATCAACGGCGACGGCACCTTGAAGGTGGAAGGCTGCGTCCTGGTGGTCTGCCGGGCCCAGACCTGGCGCCGGGGCTGACGCGCCTAGCCGCCCAGTTCCTTCGACCGGCGCACCGCCGCCCCTACGGCCTCGCGCAGAAGGTCGGGCAGGCCGCCGCGGGCCTGCAACAGCACGTTCAGAGCCGCTTCAGTGGTGCCGCCTGGCGAGGTCACCTGCCGGCGCAGTTCGGCCGGGTCCTCCCCGGTCTTCTCCAGCAGCGCCGCCGCCCCGGTTAGGGTGGAGCGCGCCAGCCGCCGGGCGTCGGCGGGCGAGAGGCCGGCGGCCGCGCCCGCGCCTTCCAGGGCCTCGATGAAGGCGTAGAGATAGGCCGGCGCCGAGCCCGACACCGCCGTGGCGGCATGCATCTGCCCCTCGTCGACGAGGTCGACCACGGCGCCGAGCGGTTCGAACAGGGCATGGGCCCGGGACAGGGCCGCGGGATCGTCGGCGAAGAGGCTGGCCGTCCCGCGGCCGATGGCGGCGGCGGTGGTGGGCATGACCCGGGCCACGGGCCGGCCGCCGAATGCCTGGCCGATGTCCTGCGACTTCACCCCGGCGGCGATGGAGACGATCACCGCATCGGCGGACAGCCACGAGGCGACATCCGCAGCGGCGTCGCGCCACAGCTGCGGCTTGACCGCCAGCACCACGGTGCGCGCCCGCGCCAGCTCGGCCTCGGGCGGGTTGAGGCTCGCCCCCGCCTCGGCGGCGGCGAGGGCGGAGGGGCCGGGATTGGGGTCGCGGATCAGCAGGTCGCCGGGAGCGAAAGCGCCGGCGGCAAGCCAGCCGTCGAGCATCGCGCCGCCCATGCGCCCGGCGCCCAGCATCAGGATCGGAGTGGTCATCCCCGGACCAGTAGCAGGCGCGCCCCGCCAGGGGGAGCCGTCAGCTGGGATCGTCAGGCCTCGCCGACGGTCTCGAACATGCAGGCGGCGATGGCCTCCTGCGGGCTCTTGGCGCCGCGGAGCATGAAGTCGAAGGCGGGGTAGAAGCGGTCGCCCGCCTCCACGGCCACGTCGATCATGGCGGCGGCCTGCGCGAGGCTGGGCTGCTCGCCGGTCATCAGGGCCATGCCATGGCGGAAGATGATCTCGCCGTCCTCCCACAGCTCGAAGTGGCCCAGCCAGACCCGCGGATTGATCGCCGCGATCAGCTCCTGGGCCGCCTGGCGCCGTTCCTTCGGCGCCGTCTGGTCCATGGAGAGGCAGAGCTGGAGCGTGTCGCCCTCGGGCCGCCAGGCGAACCAGAGCTCATAGTCCTTCCAGTCGCCCGCCAGGCTGAAGGCCAGGTCGCCGTCTTCCGTGCGATCGAAAGGCAGGTTCTCGGCGGTGAGCACATGCTCGACCACGTCGAGCGGATCGTTGGAGAGGAGGACGCTGTCGTCCGTCAGGGAGGTGTCCATCTAAGACCCCTTTCGCAGCGGGCGGGGAGCGGTGATCCACCCCCGAATCGCCTGCGACACTGAAAGTAATCTGCTTCGCGGCGGCGCCGTCACCTCGTTGTTGCAGCGCTCGGCCCCCGCGGGCGTGTTGTGCACAGGAAGGGTCAGTCGGACTCGCCTTTCGGGCCCTTTGTTGTGCGCTTGGGCGCGGTCTGCGCCATGCGAAGGGCTTCAACTTCCAGGCGGAGCGCGGCCAGTTCGGCCTTCAGCACGTCGAAATCCTCGCGCCGTACGAGGTCGAGCTCGGCGGCGACGCGGTCGGCCTGGCTGCGGAAAGCGGCCTTGGCCTCCTCACCGGCGGCCTGGGCCATGCCCATGGCGGCGGTGGTAAGCTTGGCGAGCTCGTCGAGGATCGGGTTCTGGGTCTGCATCTGTTCGTTCTAGGCCGGCGGTGGGCCGCCCCTCTTCCTCTATATGGCCCTTCAGGGGTCGAAAGCGAAGGGCTTCTCGTCTAACACCCGTGATAGCAACGCCGGAGCTGCCCAAACCGTGCCGTTTCCCGAATTCGATCCCGTCCTGGTCCAGCTGGGGCCGATCGCCATCCGCTGGTACGCCCTGGCCTATGTGGCCGGCATCCTGCTGGGCTGGCGCTATGCCGTCGCCATCGTGAAGAACCCCCGGCTGTGGGTGCAGCGCGCCCCGCCGGCCACGCCTGAGCAGGTGGACGACTTCATCCTCTGGGTCACCCTGGCGATCATCATCGGCGGGCGCCTGGGACATGTGCTGTTCTACACCCCGCAGATCCTCTGGACCGATCCGCTGCAGGTGTTCCAGATCTGGAACGGCGGCATGAGCTTCCACGGCGGCGCCATCGGCGTGTTCCTGGCTCTGATCCTGTTCGCCAAGCGCAACGGCATCGACCTCTGGCGCTTCGGCGACGTCGTGGCGGCCGTGGTGCCGATCGGCCTGTTCTTCGGGCGGGTGGCCAACTTCATCAACGGCGAGCTCTGGGGCCGGCCCACCGACGCCCCCTGGGGCGTGGTCTTCTGCAACGAGCAGATCCTGGAGACCCTCGGCTGGTGTCCGGCAGGCGAGGCGGCGCGCCATCCCAGCCAGCTCTATGAGGCCGCTCTCGAGGGGGTCGTCCTGTTCCTGATCCTGCGCTGGGCGACCCACGGGGCCAAGCTGCTGAACCGCCGCGGGGTGGTGATGGGCCTGTTCGCCACCTTCTACGCCCTGTTCCGGATCAGCCTGGAGAACGTGCGCCAGCCCGACGCGGGCCTCGAGAACCTGCCGCTGGGCCTGACCATGGGCATCTACCTCTCGGTCCCGATGCTGCTGTTCGGCCTCTGGCTGATCTGGCGCGGCATGCGCGAACCCCTGCCGGTGGCGCGGGAGGCCGGCGCCCCGGCGTGAGCAGTCTGAGCGACAAGCTGGCGGCGCAGATCGCGGCGGACGGTCCCATGACCATCGCCCAGTTCATGACCGCCTGCCTGCACGATCCCGAGTTCGGCTACTACGCCACCCGGCCCGCCCTGGGCGAGGACGGCGATTTCATCACCGCCCCCCTGGTCAGCCAGATGTTCGGCGAGTTGATCGGCCTGTGGGCCGCGGTCTGCTGGGCCCGGCTCGGCGAGCCCGCGAAGGTCCGGCTGGTGGAGATGGGCCCCGGCGACGGCACACTGATGAGCGACATGCTGCGGGCGGCGCGCGCCGCGCCGGGGTTCCTCGAGGCCGCGGACGTGTGGCTGGTGGAGACGTCCGAACCGCTGCGCGAGGCCCAGGCCGCCCGGCTCGGCGAGGGTCTGCGCTGGGCCGGATCCCTGGACGAGGTTCCCCGAGGGGCGCCGCTCATCCTGGTGTCCAATGAGCTGCTGGACTGCCTGCCCGCCCGACAGTTCGTCCGCACCGTCACCGGCTGGGCCGAACAGGTGGTGGGGCTCGCCGAGGACGGCGCCCTGGCCTTCGCCCTCAACCCGACGCCGGCGGCGCGCTTGCTGCCCGACGCCCGCGACGGGGTCGTGTTCGAACAGTCCGCGGCCCAGGAAGCCCTGGGCGCGCAGATCGGCGCCCGACTGGCGCGGGATGGCGGGGCGGCCCTGCTGATCGACTACGGCCGCGACCGGCCGGGCTTCGGCGACACCCTCCAGGCCCTTCGCCGCCACCAGAAGGTGGACCCCCTGGCCTGTCCCGGCGAGGCCGACCTGACCGTTCATGCCGACTTTCCGGCGGTGATGGCCGCCGCCACGCGCGAGGGCGCCGAGGCCGCGATCCTCACCCAGGGCGCCTTCCTGGCCCGGCTCGGCGTCGGCGAGCGCGCCGAGGCCCTGGTCCGTGCTCGTCCCGACAAGGCCCCCGTCATCGGCCGCCAGCTCAACCGGCTGATCGCGGCCGATCAGATGGGCGAGCTGTTCAAGGCCTGCTGCATCCATTCGCCGGGCTGGACGCCGCCGGCGTTCGAAGAAGAGTGACCCGATGAGCGCCCTGCCCGTCCTCACCTCGCCGCTGCTCGACCTGCCAGGCATCCGTCATGCCTTCTTCACGCGCCAGGGCGGGGTTTCGACCGGAGTCTATGAGAGCCTGAACGTGGGCGTCGGCTCGCACGACGATCCCAAGGCCGTGCTGGAGAACCGCCGGCGCTGCGCCGAACACCTGGGCGGAGAGCTGGTCACCGCCTATCAGGTCCATTCGCCCACCGCCCTGGTGGCGGACGGGCCTTGGCCGGCCGGACCGCCCCAGGCCGACGCCGTGGTCAGCGCCACCCCTGGCGTGATCTGCGGAGCCCTTTCCGCCGACTGCGCCCCGATCCTGCTTGCCGATCCCAACGCGAGGGTGGTGGCCGCCGCCCACGCCGGCTGGAAAGGCGCCCTCACCGGCGTCGCTGAGGCGGCCATCGCCCGCATGGAGGGCCTGGGCGCCCGGCGCGACGACATCGTCGCCGTCGTAGGCCCCTGCATCGCCCCGGAATCCTATGAGGTGGGCCTGGAATACGCCCTCCGCTTCCTGCAGGCTGACCCGGCCTATGCGCGGTTCTTCCATTCCGGGGTCAGCGACGAGAAGCGGCAGTTCGATCTGCCCGGCTTCGTGGTGGCGCGACTGAAGGCCGCAGGGGTGCGCCGCTGCGAATGGATCGGGCGCGACACCTGCGCGGACGAGACCCTGTTCTTCTCCAACCGCCGGGCGTTCAAGCGGGGTGAGGCGGACTACGGCCGCCTGCTCTCGGCTATCGTCCTGGGGTAATTTTCCGGCGCCGGTGGCCGAGGGATAGACTCTCCGGCCGCCGCTGGTACAAGCGCGCGCATCTACCACAAGGGGCTCCGATGAAGCTGCTCGCCGGCAACTCCAACCGCACCTTGGCGCAGGCGGTGGCCTCCCATCTCGACCTGCCGCTGACCCGTGCGCAGGTGAAGCGCTTCCCCGACAACGAGGTCTGGGTGACCATCGACGAGAACGTCCGTGGTGAGGACGTCTTCGTGCTGCAGTCCACCAGCTATCCGGCCAACGACAACCTGATGGAGCTGCTGATCTGCATCGACGCGCTGAAGCGCGCGTCGGCCCGGCGGATCACGGCGGTGATGCCCTACTTCGGCTACGCCCGGCAGGACCGGAAGACCGGCGGCCGCACGCCCATCTCGGCCAAGCTGGTGGCCAACCTCATCACCCGCGCCGGCGTCGACCGGGTGCTGACCATGGACCTCCACTCGGGCCAGATTCAGGGCTTCTTCGACATCCCCACCGACAACCTGATGTCGGCCCCGCTGATGGCCAACGACATCAAGGCCAACTACGCCAGTCCGGACGAGCTGCTGATCGTCTCCCCCGACGTGGGCGGCGTGGTGCGGGCCCTGGCGGTGGCCAGCCGGTTGAACGCCGACCTCGCGATCGTCGACAAGCGCCGCTCGGGCCCGGCCAAGTCGGAAGTGGCCAACATCATCGGCGATGTCAGCGGCCGACGGCTGATCCTGTTCGACGACATCGTCGACTCGGCGGGCACCCTCTGCTCGGCCGCCCAGTCGCTGATCGACGCGGGCGCCACCGAGGTCTCGGCCTATGTCACCCACGGCGTCCTCTCGGGCGCCGCGGCCGAGCGGGTGAAGAATTCGGTTCTCAAAGAGCTGGTGATCACCGATTCTATCGAGGCCTCCCCCGAGGTGGCCGGCGTCGGCAAGATCCGCACCGTGAGCTGCGCGAGCTTGATCGGCGAGGCGATCCGCCGCATCGCAAACGAAGAGAGCGTCTCCAAACTCTTCGATTGAGCTGATCGCGGCCAGGTGACGCTTGCTCAGCAAGAGTTTACCTGTTCAAGGCACGGTCGCCGGGGGGCAGTGATACGATTCGACCACTCGTAAGAGGGGGAGCCCCCTGATGCCGACCGCCCGCCAGCCTTCCACCCGCAGTCCGGTGATTCGCCGCGCGCTTGCCGCAGCGGCCCTCGCCGCCACCGCGATCCTCGCCAGCTGCGCCCAGCCGCCGCCGGTGGCCGCCCCGCCGCCGGCCCCGCCGCCGGTCAGCCTTTCGCCCAAGGTGATCGAGCAGGCCAGCGCCTACCGGCGCTACATGGCGACCGCCACCGCCATTTCGCCCACCTTCGCCGACGGCGAGCAGGTGGCCCAGGGCCTGCGCACCGCCGCAGCCTACGAGCCGGGACAGCTGCTTCGCGGCGCGATCGCCTACGGGGCGGTCGTGGCCCTTCAGGATCCTGGCTTCGTGACCGGCGTCCAGGCCTACGCCTCCGACCCCGAACAGCGCCGGACCATCGCCTACGAGATCATGAAGGATCCGGCCTACGTCATCGGAATCCAAGGCTCGTCCGGCGCCGCCGGCATGGTCATGGCCGCCCTCGGCGAGGACGGCCGCAAGCTGCTCGACCAGGGCAAGGCCGTTCGCCAGTCCGCCTATGACATCCAGCGGGCCGCCTGGTCCAAGAAGGAGGTCGCCGGCCGCGAGGCGCGGCTGACCCTCGCCAAGCAACTCTCCGCCACCCCCGTACTGGGCGAGGCGGCCGAGACCGCGCGCCTGCAGCAGGCGGTCAGCCAGCGGGGCGCCCTCGGCGTCGCCGGCCAGACCGTCGCCCCGCCCTACACCCCCGCCGTGATCCGCTCCCTGGCCGTGGCGGCCCTGGCCACGCTCGGCTACGCCGACGACGCCAGCCTGGAACAGGTGATGCCGATCCTCGCCGACCCGACCGGGAACAGCTGCCTCAACATGGCCAAGCTCAACCTCTACCAGTGCCTGGCCGTCGCCAAGCCACACTATGAGGACGTCTTCTGCCTCGGCGTGCACAGCCTGATGGACACCGGCCGCTGCGTGATGAAGAGCGCCGGCGTGGCGGAACCGGCCGAACCGGCCAAGCTCACCGCGGTCTCGCCGAGCCCGGCAAAGGCCAAGGCCACCTCGGTCAGCACCCGCCGCTGAGGTCCCGCCGTTTTTGAAAGCCCCGGCCGTTGCGCAGGCCGGGGCTTTTGTGTATCTACGCGCACCTTTCGACCCTAAGGGTCACCTAGGGGTCATCTGGAATTCCGTCGCCGCGCGGTTCGCGCGGCGGCTTCGTTTTGAGGCAAGGCCATGGCCGACATCGTTTTGAACGTTGAAGTGCGTGAAGGGACTGGCAGCGGTCAGGCTCGCGCCACCCGCCGCGCGGGCCTGGTGCCCGGCATCCTGTACGGCGGCGACAAGGATCCCGTCGCGATCGCGGTGAAGGCCAACGAGTTCCGCAAGGCGCTCTATACGGGCAAGCTGCTGGGCCACCTGGTGACCCTGAAGTACGGCTCGGAAACCCAGCCGGTCATCGCCAAGGCCGTGGACATGCACCCGGTCACGGACGAGCCGCAGCACTTCGACCTCTATCGGGTCGATGAGCACCAGCAGATCAAGATCGAAGTGCCCGTGCACTTCACCAACCAGGACGATGCCCCGGGCCTGAAGCGCGGCGGCACCCTGAACGTGGCGCTCCACACCCTGACGGTGTCGTGCCCGGCCGACTCGATCCCGGAAGAGATCGTGTTCGACCTCACCGGCCTCGACATCGGCGCCACCGTGCGCGTGGCCGACCTGAAGCTGCCGGCCAAGGTCGAAGCGGCCATCGACGGCGAGACCGTGGTGGCCAGCGTCGCCGGCGCGCTGGCGGACGTCGCCGAGGCGGCCGAGGGCGAAGGCGAAGCGGCGGCCGAGGGCGGCGAGGGCTAATCACCCTCGCTTCGGCGATGCTGCTGATCGCAGGCCTGGGCAATCCCGGCCCGACCTACGCGAAGAACCGCCACAACATCGGCTTCATGGCCGTTGACGAGATTGCGCGCCGCTGGGGTTTCTCGGCGGCGCGTTCGCGTTTCCAGAGCCTGGCCTGCGAAGGCTCCATCGAAACGCCGCAGGGCGCGGTCCGTGCGCTGATCCTCAAGCCGCAGACCTACTACAACGAGAGCGGCCGCGCGGTGGGCGAGGCCATGAAGTTCTTCAAGCTCAAGCCGGCGGACGTCGTGGTCTTCTACGACGAGATCGACCTGGCGCCGGGGCGCTTCCGGATGAAGACCGGGGGCGGCGCGGCCGGCAACAACGGCATCCGCTCGGTGACCGCCCAGATCGGCCCCGACTTCCGCCGCGCCCGCCTGGGCACCGGCCATCCCGGCCAGAAGGAGCTGGTGCAGGGCCACGTGCTCTCCGATTTCCACAAGGCCGAGATGAAGTGGGTGGAACCGCTGCTCGAGGCCTGCGCCGACGCGGCCCCGCTGCTGGCCGCCGGCGACGACGAGAAATACCAGGCCGAGGTCATGCGCCTGGCCCCCGCCGAGAAGGTCGATCCGCGCAAGCTGGCGCGCGGCGAGTGATCCCACCAACCCGCGCAGCGGCGGGAGGTAGGCTACCGCCGCGGCCCGTGCTAGGTCCGCCGCCACTCTAGGAACTCAGAAAGACCCATGGCCCTGAAAGTCGCCATCGTCGGCCTGCCGAACGTGGGCAAGTCGACCCTGTTCAACGCCCTCACCCAGACCGCCGCCGCCCAAGCGGCGAACTATCCGTTCTGCACCATCGAGCCCAATGTCGGCGACGTGGCGGTGCCCGAGCCGCGCCTCGATGCGCTGGCCAAGATCATCCCCTCCAAGGAGATCATCCCGGCCCGGATCAACTTCGTGGACGTGGCGGGCCTGGTGCGCGGCGCCTCCAAGGGCGAAGGCCTGGGCAACCAATTCCTGGCCAACATCCGCGACTGCGACGCCGTGGCCTTCGTGGCCCGTTGCTTCATCGACGACGACATCACCCATGTGGAAGGCCGCGTCGATCCGCTGGCCGACCTCGACACCATCGAGACCGAGCTGATGCTGGCCGACATGGAAAGCCTCGAGAAGCGGGTGGTGAACCTCGAGAAGCGGGCCAAGGTGGGCGACAAGGAAGCCGCCCAGACCCTGCGCCTGGTAAAGGTGGCCCTGGCCGAGCTGAACGAAGGCCGCCCCGCCCGCGTCGCCAAGATCTCCGCCGAGGACGAGAAGGCCTGGCGGATGCTGCAGCTGCTCACCTCCAAGCCCGCCCTCTATGTGGCCAATGTGGACGAAGCCTCCGCCGCAGAGGGCAACGAACTGTCCCGCCAGGTGCAGGAACGCGCCGCCCGGGACGGCGCCGACAGCGTGGTCATCTCCGCCAAGATCGAGAGCGAAATCGCCCTCCTGGACCCCGAGGAGCGGGCCGAGTTCCTCGAGACCCTGGGGCTCTCCGAGCCCGGCCTGAACAAGCTGATCCGCGAGGCCTACCACCTGCTCGGCCTGCAGACCTATTTCACGGTGGGGCCGAAGGAGGCCCGCGCTTGGACGATCCACAAGGGCGACACCGCCCCACAGGCCGCCGGCGTGATCCACACCGATTTCGAGAAGGGTTTCATCCGGGCCGAGACCATCGCCTACGAGGACTATGTTCGCCTGGGCGGCGAAGCCGGCGCCCGCGAGGCCGGGAAGCTGCGCTCGGAAGGCAAGGAGTACGTCGTCCAGGACGGCGACGTCATGAACTTCCGCTTCAACGTCTAGGTCCAGCGCCGGCGGCGGAGCTCACGGCCGCCGGAAGACGAAGAACGAACCTTCCAGTTGGGGCGTAGTGGAGATGACCGTCTTCTCCTGCAGTTCGAATCCCAGGCTCGCGAAGCTGCCCAGATAATCCGAAAGGTTGCGGTAGACGGCGACGTACCCGCTTGCAGCATCGCTGCCGATCCGCTCCTCGCCCAGGCTGAGACTCTCCTTCGTGACCAGCAGGCCTCCAGGCTCCACCATAGCCCGCAACAGGGTGATGGCCTGTAGATAGGCCCGCACGTCCAGGAACCCCGACAGTACCCCGCAGCAGCTGACCAAGTCATACCGGCCAAGGGTCTGCACCGCGTCCAGGGCCTCAACCCGGTAGGAGATGTCGCCGCGCCCATGCGCCGCGGCGCCGGCCCGAGCCTGCTGGATCAGACTGGGGCTGATGTCGCAGCCGGTGACCCGGCGGGCATGATCGGCGAGCATGAGCGTGTAACGGCCATCGCCACAGCCCACATCCAGCACGTTCTCCCAAGGCCCCAAGCGCCGCAGCAGGTCTGAGAACAGCTCCCCCTGCATCCGATAGTAGTCGGGCGGCGCAAGGTAGGTGTTGGTGCTGCGCTCCCAATAGGCGCGGGCCTGGGCATGGCGCGCATCCGCGTCCGGCTCCATCGCAGGCGGCGGCTCGCCCGCGGCGGCCGCCTGCACGACGTGATCGATGATGGCAGCGCCGACGGAAGGGCGCGTGGCGTCTGGCGCCCCCTCGATCTCCATCGCTGCCGGCCTCTCGCGCGTCACGGCCTCCAGCGCCTGAGCGAGCGCCTCCCCGTCCGCGCAGACCAGCACCGAGGCCGAGAGCGGCTCGTCCGGCTCGAGCCCGACGGCTCCCTGGGTCTGGAAGTAGAACACGGGTCTGCCCCGTTCGAGGAGCGTCAGAGGCACGACGCCGGACTCCAGGATCATGGCGTCCGCCAGCTCGAGGGCGGAGCTACGATCCGGATCTTCATCGAGGATCACGTGCTCCACAGCGCCGATTCGTCGCTGCAGGTCTTCCGCCTGGTCCGCCGTCCAGCGGCCGTAGGTCCGCAGATGCAGGAACAGCAGCGGGTCCGGGCGCAGGATCAGCGCGTGTGTGGCGGAAAGTCGGTCGAACAGATCGAAGATCGTTGCGCAGGCCTGCTGGAAGCTGCTGGGGGCCAGAGCCGGGTTACTCTCGAACCGGGGCGTCCACAGCACCGCCACGCGCTCGCCGATACGCGCCCGTAGCGCCGCAGTGCGGGCGATCGCCCCTGCTGCGGGCGCGCCAGGGTCCAGGGCGGGACTGCCGGAAACCACCACATGCCCCGAGCCAGTGGTGCAGTAGCGCCCAAACATCCGCCGGTGGGCCTCCGAGCGGACGAAGATCCGCCACGCCCGCCCGTGCAGGGGCTGGTTGAACTGGCGCTGGGTCCTGAAACCGCCGCCGCGCACCTCCACATCGTCCGGCGCATGGGCGATGCGGACTCCTCGCGCGGTCAGCGCCGCCTCCCCAATCGCTGGCGGCAGCTCGCCAAGGTCGCACGGCGGCAGGAACACTACGTCGGGGCGGAAGTCATCCAGAAGCCGGTCCGAAACCGGATGGAAGGGAATGCCCTCGGCGAGCAGGAACGCCCGCGCGGCGGGGAACAGGCGGCCAGCGCGGTCCGGTTGGCTGCTGGCGGCAAGCACCACACGCGGCAGCACGCGCGGGTCCAGCGTGCAGGCCGCCCACATCGACCGTAGGCCAGGCCAGTCGGCCGGCGACAGCACGACGAAGAGGACGCGGATTTGGCGGCTGATCGCCCCGTCGGAGCCCGTGGACATGCTCATTCGTGGCCCACGAAGACCGAATAGGCGCCTTTCAGCTGTTCGAAGTCCTCTGGCGTGTCGGCCTCGTACGAGATGATCGGCTGCGCCGGCAGCGGCAGATGATCCGAGAGCTTCTCATAGACGGCTGACGGACTGTCCTCGAGCACGCCAGGCGGGATCCAGGCCAGATTCGCCCATTCGTACGGACTTTCGTCCTCCCGCGAGAAGCGCGCCACCTCGCCCGCGGCGTTCAGGTGGGCATAGACGCAGTCCTGGGTCTTCGCTTCGGTAACCGCGATCAGAGGCTTGTCCTGTTGGCCGGCGGCCCGTTCCAGGAAGGCCGCGAAGCTGGCCGGCTCGAACAGGATGTCCGCATCCATGTAGAGGACCGGCCCGGTGAGATAGCGTCCCCCCATGACGTAGCTGTGCAGGGTCGTCGTGGCCCGGTACGAGGGATTGACCACGAAGGTCACGTCCCGCCGCAGGTTCTTGATACGGCGGATCACCTTGGCCGCCTCAAAGCCCACCACAATCCGCACGTCCTCGACGTCGGCCAGGCGATCCAGCAGGTGTGCGATGATGGGCCGGCCCCCCACCTCGATGAGGCACTTGGGCATGCCCAGCCCCATCCGCGAGCCCATCCCCGCGGCGGCTACGACAGCGTGTCTAACAGTCGGCATAGGCTCGAGCTCTCATAGACAACATAGTCGGCCACCTCGAGGAGCGAGGGCGCCGGTTCGTGCACACCGCCGTACGCAATGCTGATGTCGGCGGCGTCGAACATGGCCACGTCGTTTGCGCCGTCGCCAATGGCCACCACGCGGTCGAACTCCTGGCGCATGGCGACAACTGCGTCGGCCTTATTGATGATTCGAGTCAGCTGCAGCGGGTGCGTCTCGCTGACGCTGACTTCCGAACTGTGCAAGCCACAGCCGAGGCGGTCCACCAGGGGCTGGATCCATTGTGGAATGTTGCCGGTTACGACCCGACATTGGTGAGGATGGGCCTGCACGAAGGCCGCGAGCCCAGGGTCCAGCTCCACCTGCGAGGTCGCCGCCTGCACCTGCGCGAACGGCAGGGACTTGAGCACGGCGAAGCGCAGGCGGAAGGAGGCGGTGAAGGGGATGGTTCCATCGATCGTCAGCCGCGTCAGCAGCCCGATCTCCTCCTGCAGGCCCGCCGCCTGCGCGATGAGCGGCAGCAATTCGGCTCGGGTCAGGGTGCCGTCCAGGTCGAAGGCGAAGCCGGTCCTCACCCTTGGCGCTCCGCGATCAGGCAGTAGAACTGCTGCGTCTCGGCGCGATTGTTGAGTTCGCCGTCTTCATACAGGCTGGCGAACGACGGCGGCGCCGACAGGCCCAACCCTTGCTGGATCAGCTCCCCGAGTTCGTCCCGGGTCCGATAGACCGCATAGTAGTTCTGCTGCAGCTCCTCGGACCACACGCCGTTGAGCGTCAGCCGCTCCTGGGTCGCCATGGGTTCGCGCAGATAGATCAGGGCGCCCGGCGCGAGGACCGTCCTCAGGCCTTCCAAGGTGCGCACGATCTCGGCGTCGTCCAGATAGATGAACACGCCGGCGATGATCACCCGGTCGAAGACCCCGCCGTCCAGCGCCTGGGCCGACACGTCCTGCGCGGCCAGCACGCGGAACTCGGCGCCCGGCAGGTTCCGCGCCTTGGCCAACTCGATCATCTCGGGGCTGAAGTCGACGCCCACATAGCCGCCGATCCGGCCATGGAGGGCGTCAGCCCACCGGCCGATGCCGCATCCCACATCCAGCACCCGGCTATCCGGGGAGAGCCGCAGAAGCGGCAGGATCTTCGCCTTCTCCTCGCGGTCACGGCGCTCCGCCAGTTCGGGCCGGCTGTCCTGGTAGATGACGCTTATGTACGGGTTGCGGGGATCGCTGCGGCGCGTTCGGCCGGCGAAGAATTCGGCCATGCGCGCCTTGGCCCCGGCCAGGGAAACCTTGCGGCCGCGGATGCGGTCAGTGGGCTCAGCCATCAGTCGCCCGCCCGCTTGAACAGGAAGAGGGAGCTCTCGACCCCTTGGGCGTGTGTGTGGACAGGATGCTGGGCCACGAGCTCGAAACCGGCGTAGGCGAAGGCGTCGGCATAGTCCCGGGCATTGCGGTACACGGCCACATATCCGGCCTTCGGATCGCGGGCCTGCACCATGGCGCCGGCCACCAGCGTGTCCTCGACCAGCAGCAGCCCCCCCCGTTTCACCATTGCATGGAGCAGAGACGTGGCGAGGACGAAGTCGCGGGGATTGATCACGGCCGAGAGCACGTCGCAACACGACACAAGATCATAGCGGCCGAGCGTCCGCACGTGGTCCAGGGCTTCAACGCGCCAATCGATATTAGCCACGCCATGGGCGACGGCCTGGGCCCGCGCCTCCTCTATGAAGAGGGCGTTCATGTCACAGGCTGTGACCTTCCCGGCGTGCTCGGCCAGGACGCGCGTGAACCTGCCATCGCCACAGCCGATGTCCGCCGCCGTCGCGTACGGACCATGCGCCTCGACCAGCGCCCGGAATATGAGTTCCTTGGTGTCGTAGTAGGCTTTCGAGCGGATGTTGGGCGTATTCGCCCCCATCCAGAAGGCCCGTGCCTCGACTTGGATAGGATCCTCGCCCCCCTGACTGACTCGCGCGTCGTCCCTCGCCAGGACCGCGTCGGCGACGTGATCGGCGATCGCCTGCCCGATCGTGCCCTCCTCGGGGATGTGCAGGTAGGCCGGCCGCGCCGCGCGCCGCGCGTCCTCCATCGGATCCTCGCCCCGTCCCATGGCCTTGACGAAGGCGGTTAGGTCCCCGGGGCCACGACAGACGTAGAGGTGGTCGACGAGATCGCCATCGTCATTGAGGCCGTAGCCACCCTCGGGCGCCATGTAGAGCACCGGCTTGCCAGTGGCGAAGAACTCCAGAAGGAACGAACCTGCGTCGGCCATGATGGCGTTGGCGGCCTTGAAGGCCGGCAGATAGTCCGCGCGCTCATCCAGGATGATGTTGCCGGCAGAGACGATGCGATCGCGGAACGCCTTCTCCTGCTCAGGGGTCCAATAGCCGTTCTTTCGCAGGTTTGCGAACAGCAGCGGGTGAGGCCGAAACAGCAGGACGTGGGACTGAGGGAGAGCTTCGAACAAGTCCAGCACCTGATCGCGATAGGGCCCGAAACTCGACCAGGCCGCCTCGCCGCCCTCGCTGAAGTGCGGCGCCCACAGAATCGCGGTGCGCCCACCGATCTGCGCCTCGAACTCGCCGGCATCGATGTCGTCCAGCCGGGCCAAGCGGTCGAGCCGGGGCGCGCCGGTGACCGCCACATGGCCCGAACCGCTCGCGCAATACCGCCCGAACATCCGTCGGTGCGACTCCGACCGGGCGAAGATGCGCCAGGCGTGGTTATGCAGCGGCAGGTTGAACTGGTACTGCATGTTGAAGGCCCCGCCGCCCATCTCCAGGCCGTAGGGCACATAGGCGATCCGCACGCCGTTCCGCTCGAAGTCAGCGAGCTGAAGACCGGGCGGCATCATCTCCATGTAAGGCAGTGGAACGAAGGCCACGTCCGGCTTGAGGTCGTTGAGTATCCCGGAATGGCCGTAGGTGAACGGCAGGCCCTGGTCGATCAGGAAGGCTCGGGCCTGGGTGAAGTCCCGTGTCTGGCGGTCCGGAAAGACCGATGGCGCAAGGATCAGCCTGGGACTGAACCGCGGATCGGCCACGCAAGCTTCCCACACAGAGCGGACGCTGGGCCAGATGGTCGGGGCGGTCATGACGAACGCGACCCGGATCTGGCCCGATCCGGCGCGCACTGAGCTGCCTTGCTCCGCAGTCGTCATCCGCCCCTCCGTCCGGTCGCCGTCCCACACCCAGCGAATCGTCCATTGCCAAGGTTTAGAACATCACAACCGCAGCGCACACGTGTCCCGGAAGTGAGAGGTGTCCCTCTCAACGAGCCGGGTTACCATCGCGGGCAAGATCGATGCGGAAAGGCCTTCTCACATGGCGGAGACGATCACCATTCAGGGGGCGGACGGTTTCGAGTTCGCGGCCTATCACGAGCCGGCGTTCACCCCGCGCAAGGGCGGGGTCATCGTCCTGCAGGAGATCTTCGGCATTGACCGGCATGTGCGGGCCGATGTCGAGCGCTGGGCGAAGATGGGGTACGAGGCCATCGCGCCGGCGCTGTTCGACCGGCGCCAACGCAACTTCACCGCCGAGCACGACGACACGGGGATCCGCGCCGGCCTGGAGCATGCGCGCGCCACGCCCCTGCCGCAGGCCCTGGCCGACCTCGCCGCCTGCCGGGATTTCCTGAAGGCCCGGGGCGAGAAGGTGTGCGTGGTGGGCTACTGCTATGGCGGCTCGCTCGCCTGGCTGTCGGCCGGCCGTGTCGAGGGCCTGTCCGCCGCCTCCAGCTATTACGGCAGTCTGGTGAAGCAGTTCGCCGCCGAGACGCCCCGCTGCCCGGTGATCGTCCATCTGGGCCGGACGGACCCCGGCATCAACGCCGATGAGGTCGAGGCCGCCGTCCACGCCCATCACCCGGACGTGCCGGTCTACATCTACGAAGGCGCCGGCCACGGCTTCAACAATGAGAGCCCCGAGCGCTACAACGCCGAGGCGGCGGACCTGGCCCGCCACCGCACGCTGGAACTGTTCGACAAGGGCTGAGGAGACCGCCATGGGCGAGACGATCCGCCTGACCAGCCCCCTAGACGGCTTTGCCTTCGACGCCTACCGCGCGGTTCCCGATGACGCCCGCCGGGGCGGCCTGCTGCTGATCCAGGAGATCTTCGGGGTCACCGACCACATCCGTGAGCTGGCCGACGGCTTCGCGGCCGATGGCTACGAGGTGATCGCGCCGGCCTTCTACGACCGCCTCGAGCGCGGGTTTGAAGCCGACTACAGCCAGCCGTCCATCCAGAAGGGTGTCCAGTACTCCAGCGCCACGCCGTGGGACCAGGTGGCCGCCGACGCCCAGGCGGCCCTGGACGCCCTGGAAGGCCCCCGCTTCGTCACGGGCTACTGCTGGGGCGGGGCCGCCACCTGGCTGGTCGCCTGCCGCTGCGAGGGGGTCTCGGCCGCCGCCGCCTTCTACGGCCGTCGGATCAGCGAGCTGGTGGACGAGACCCCGCGCTGCCCCACCATCCTGCACTTCGGCAAGACGGACGCCTCGATCCCGATGGAAAAGGTCGAGGAGATCCGCGCGAGGCATCCCGACCTGCCTATCTACCTCTACGACGCCGGCCACGGCTTCGTGTCGGACCGACGTAGCGACTATCATGAGGACAGCGCCCGCCTCGCCCGCCTGCGCACCCTGCAGCTGTTCGCCCGCAACGGCGGCGGCAGCGGCAGGGGGGACGTTTAGGAGGGCCGCTTAAGGCCGGTCGTCCCCGGCCGGAGCCTCGATCTCGGCCCGCGCCTCCGGGTGCTTCTCCAGCACCCGCACCAGGAAGGCCTGGGCGCCCAGGATGCCGATGCCCGCCGCATAGCCCGAGAAGACCCCGGCGGGATAGCGGCCGCCGTTGGCCGCCGCGCCGATCTGCCAATACATGAACAGCGCCGCGCCCAGCAGAAGGCCCACCCCGGTGACGACGGACCCGGCCGTCTGGCCAAAGCCGGCCTTGAAGCTCATCCAGACGTAGCGCAGCAGCGGCCGGCGGATCGCGCCCACCAGCAGCGGCAGACCCAGCGAAAGCAGGAAGAAGATCCCCGGCCAGACCACAGTCCGCTGGGCGATCAGCGCCGAGCCGCCAGGCAGTCGGTCGAAGGCGTTCAGAACGGCCCCGGCATAGATCAGCACCGCCGCCGCGACGGTCATGTCCTGCATGCGCCTGAAGTTGCGCCATGCCGGCCTGTATGCGGGTTTTGGAGGGGCCATCGCGGCGATCCTACCCCTGACCGGACGGCGCGGGTAAGGCGCCATTGGTCCGGACAAGCTATGGTTGGGCGTGATCGCCCGGAAACTCACCCTCGCCCTGCTGGTCGCTGCAGTGACGCCCGCCACCGCGGCCGCCGGAGAGAGCCCGTGCTGGTTCGAGGCCGGGGTGCTGGTGGTCCCCGCCCAGCTGGCGGGCATCGCCGGGGACGTGGTGCTGGACACCGGCCAGCCGGTCACCCAGTTGCACGAAACCAAGGCCCAGGCCGAGGGGATCGCCACAGAGGATGTTGAGGCGCCGGCGGCCACCGGCCCCATCCGGCTGGCGGAGCTCGAACTGCCCGCCCGCGCGATTCCTGTGGCCGATCTCGACGTGCGGGGCTGGAACCTGCCGACACCGATCATCGGGGTCGTCGGCGCCGATGTGCTCAAGGACCTGGTGCTGGACGTCACCTTCGCCCCCTGTCGGGTCCGCCTCTCCCGGCCCGGCGATGAACCGGCGTTCCGCGCCGCGCGCAGCCTGCCTATGGCCTGGGACGCCGGACGGCCGGTGGTGACGGCGCAGGTTGGCGACGGCGTGCGCCAGCTCAGCGGCCTGTTCGCCCCATCCACGGGCCAGGCGGCGGCCGTGCGCCTGTCGCAGGACGTGGCCTCAGTGAGCGGAACCGACAGGCTGCAGGAACTCGGGCCCGAGGGCGTGTGGCTCGCTCGCCTGGCTGAACTGAGGCTCGCCGGCCGCAGTCTGAAAGACCAGGCCGCGGGCCTGGAGCCGCCCCAGGGCCAGTCTGCCGGCGCGATCGGCGCGCCCGCCCTCGCCCGGTGGCGGCTTCGCTTCGACTTCCCTGCCGGCCGCCTGTTCCTGGCTCCGGCGCGCCAGTCAGCTCGGCAATAGTGTGCGGTGCATGCAAAAGGCCCCCCGCAGCCCTCCGGCGGGCCTCTTGTCGGTCTTGGCGTCGGGCCGCCCTAGTGGGCGACGTTGCGCCAGATGCGCCGGTAGCTGAACCACAGCAGCACCGAGAACAGCACCAGGTAGATCATGGCGCCGAACCCGAAGGTCTTGCGCTCCAGCATCTTCGGCTCGGCGGCCCAGGTAAGGAACGCGGTCACGTCCCGCGCCTGCTGCTCGGCCGTCGACGGCGTGCCGTCGTCGAAGCTGACCTTGCCGTCCGCCAACTGCGGGGGCATCGCCAGGAAGCCGCCCGCCGGCACATGATGGGGGTCGCCCGCCCACGAGGCCGACACGTCGCCCGGGAAGTACTTGTTGTAGTAGCTGCCCGGCGGGACGGTGAGGCCGGCCGGCGGGTTCACGTAACCCGTCATCAGCGAATAGATGTAGCGCGGACCACCCGAGCGGGCCTTGGCGATCACCGACAGGTCCGGGGGCATGGCGCCGCCGTTGGACGCCCGCGCCGCCGCCTCGTTGGGGAACGGGTTCGGGAAGTGGTCGGCGGTGCTCGCCGGCCGCTGGATCACGTCGCCCGTCTCGCTGTCGATGTCGTTCACCTGCACGTCGGCGGCGATCGCCTTGACGTACGGGTTGTCGTTCGGGTTCGGGTACTTCGGGTCGTAGAACGGCCCGCCCTTTTCCGCGAGCGTACGGAAGTAGACCAGGTCCATCGAATGGCAGGCCGCGCAGACCTCCCGATAGACCTTGTAGCCCCGCTGAAGCTGGGCCTGGTCGAACTTGCCGAACGGCCCCTCGAAGCCCCAGGTGTGGTTCCGCAGGGGCGCGGTTTGACCGGCGGCCAGGGCCGGGCCCGCGATGAAGGCGAGCCCCAGCGCCGCGAGCGCGATACGTTTGCGCAGCATCTTCAGGCTCAATCCTTCTTATCGTGGTCCAGGACCGGGGCGGAGATCGATTCCGGCACCGGCAACGGCTTCTCGACCAGGCCGAGGATCGGCAGGACGATGAGGAAGTAGGCGAAGTAGTACGCGGTCGCGACGCGGCTCAGCCAGACGTACGAGTTCAGGTCGGCGTCCAGCAGCTGGAAGGTCGAGCCGATCGGGATCACGTGGTCGTCGGGCAGCTTGGCGCCGCAGAGGCCCAGCACCAGGCACATCAGCACGAAGATCAGGAAGTAGAGCTTCGCGGTCGGCCGGTAGCGCATGGAGCGCACCTTGGAGGTGTCGAGCCAGGGCAGTACGAACAGCACGCCGATGGCGCCGAACATGGCCAGCACGCCGCCAAGCTTGTCCGGGATGGCCCGCAGGATCGCGTAGAACGGCAGGAAGTACCATTCGGGGACGATGTGCGCCGGCGTCACCAGCGGGTTGGCCGGGATGTAGTTGTCGGCGTGGCCCAGGATGTTCGGGTTGTAGAACACGAAGCTGGCGAACAGGATCAGGAACAGGCTGATCGCGAAGCCGTCCTTCACCGTGTAGTACGGGTGGAACGGAACGGTGTCCTCAGCCGACTTCACGTTCACGCCGGTGGGGTTGTTGTTGCCCGGCACGTGCAGCGCCCAGATGTGCAGGCCAACGACGCCGGCGATCACGAAGGGCAGCAGGTAGTGCAGCGAGAAGAAGCGGTTGAGGGTCGGGTTGTCGACCGCGAAGCCGCCCCACAGCCAGGTGGTGATGCTCTCGCCGACGATCGGCAGGGCGCCCAGCAGGTTGGTGATCACAACCGCGCCGTGGAAGGACATCTGACCCCAGGGCAGCACGTAGCCCATGAAGGCGGTGGCCATCATCAGCAGGTAGATGATGCAGCCCAGGATCCACAGCACCTCGCGGGGCGCCTTGTAGGACCCGTAGTAGAGGTTGCGCAGGATGTGGATGTAGACGGCCACGAAGAACATCGAGGCGCCGTTGGCGTGCATGTAGCGGACCAGCCAACCGTAGTTGACGTCGCGCATGATGCGCTCGACCGACGCGAAGGCATGATCAACGTGCGGCACGTAGTGCATCACCAGCACGATGCCGGTGACGATCTGGATGCCCAGCATGAGGGCCAGGATGCCGCCGAAGGTCCACCAGTAGTTCAGGTTCTTCGGGGTCGGGAAGGCGACGACGCTGTCGTACGCCAGCCGGATCACCGGCAGGCGCGTGTCCATCCAGCGCTCAAAGCCGGTCTTCGGCTCGTAAGTGGAGTGTCCGCTCATCGATATCAGCCGATCTTCACCTTGGTGTCGGAGACGAAGGCGTACTCCGGAACGACGAGGTTCTTGGGCGCGGGACCCTTACGGATCCGGCCGGAAACGTCATAGTGCGAGCCGTGGCAGGGGCAGAACCAGCCGCCGTAGTCGCCGCCGCCGAACGTCGGCACGCAGCCCAGGTGGGTGCAGGTGCCGATCAGGACGAGCCACTCCGGCTTGCCCGGCTTGTGCCGAGCCTCGTCGGGCTCCGGATCGGGCATCGGGGCGTTGTCGTCCTTGATCGCCTCGGCGATCTGGGCCGGGGTGCGATTGCGCACGAACAGCGGCTTGCCGCGCCACTTCACCACTACCTGCTGGCCCTCGGCGACCTTGGTCAGGTCGAACTCGATCGAGGCCAGGGCGAGGGTGTCGCCCGAGGGGTTCATCTGGTCGATCAGCGGCCAGGCCAGGGCGGCGGCCGCGCCGACCGCCGCGGCGCCGGCCGCGATGTGGATGAAGTCGCGACGGTTCGGGTCTTCGCCCGAAGCGTGCGGATCGGGATTTTCGCCCACGACGGTGTCGGCCACCTTAAAGCTACCCTTCAGTGACGGCCCGTCCTGCAGTGACGGACCAGAAGCATTCCGGGCCCGCAAGAAAGGCCCTTTCGAAACAAAGGTCGGGAAATGCGACTGGAGATTCCGGCAGGCATCGTGTTTACGAGCCTGCCCCTGATTCCCTTGTCTCTACGCCCCGGCTTCGTCCCGTGGCCGGTGCCTTAGAATGCGTTTGGGCCTTTTTCAACCGGACATTCCTCAAAACCTCGGCGCAGCGGTGCGGCTGACTGCCTGCCTGGGTGTGCCGCTGGACGTCATCGAGCCGTGCGGCTTCCCCCTGGACGACCGATCCCTGCGCCGGACGGCCATGGACTACGCCGGTCAGGCGGAGGTCGCGCGGCATGCGTCCTGGGGGCGTTTCCTCTCGGTGAGCGCGGGGCGGATCGTGCTGTTCACCACGCGTGGCGCGACCCCGCTGCACGCCTTCGAGTTCGCTCCGGACGACGTGCTGCTGTTCGGTCGGGAGAGCGCCGGCGTCCCGGAGGAGGTGCACGCCGCCGCCGGCGCCCGGGTGGTCATTCCGCTGGCGAAAGGCGCGCGTTCGCTGAACGTCGTGACCGCAGCCGCACTGGCGCTCGGCGAAGGCTTGAGGCAGATCAACGCCTTTCCGACCCTTCCGGCGCAGGATTGAGCCGCATGCCCGTTTCCGCCGAGATCGAACAGCGCCGCGTCCGGACCAAGGAGTGGTTCGACAGCCTGCAGACGCGCATCTGCGCCGAACTGGAGCGGCTTGAGGACGAGGCGCCGCCCGAACTCTACCCTGAGGCGGCCGGCCGCTTCGACTTCCGCCCCTGGTCGCGGGAGACCGGCGTCGGCGGCGGGATCGGCGGGCACCTCAAGGGCCGGCTATTCGAGAAGGCCGGCGTCCACACCTCGTCTGCCGTAGCCACCTTCTCTCCGGAGATGGCCGCCCAGATGCCGGGCGCCGACAAGGATCCGTCCTATGTCTCGGCTTCCATCAGCCTGATCGTGCATCCGGTGAGCCCGCGCGTGCCCACGGTGCACATGAACACGCGCTTCCTCTCCACGGCGGAGAGCTGGTTCGGCGGCGGCGCCGACCTGACGCCGGTGCTGGACGAGCAGCGCAGCCAGGACGCGGACGACGCGCGGCTCTTCCATGCGGCCATGAAGGACGCCTGCGACGCCTTCGACCCCGAGTACTATCCAAGGTTCAAGGCTTGGTGTGACGAGTACTTCTTCCTGCCTCACCGCGGCGAGCCGCGCGGGGTCGGCGGCATCTTCTACGACCGTCACGACACCGGCGACTTCGAGAAGGATTTCGCCTTCACCCGCGCCGTGGGCGAGGCGTTCCTGGACGTCTATCCGAAGATCGTCCGGCACCGGATGAGCGAGCCGTGGGGCGAGGCCGAGCGGGCCGAGCAGCTGGTGCGCCGCGGGCGCTACGTGGAGTTCAACCTGCTCTACGACCGGGGCACGATGTTCGGCCTCAAGGCGGGCGGCAACGTGGACACCATCCTCTCGTCCATGCCGCCCCTGGTGGCCTGGCCCTAGGCTTCAGCCCGCCAGGAACCGGCGGATCCAGCCGCCCACCCTCGCCCGGTCGTCGGAGCCGTCATAGGTGGCGACGGCGGCGTCGGCCATGTCGTCGGGATAGACGATGCCACGCCGGGCCTCGATGAGGCCCCTGGCGTAGTCCGGTTCGAATTCGGGGTGCAACTGGATGGAGCTTGCCGGCTGGTCTCGCCAGACCAGCGCCCCAAAGGGCGTGAAGTCCGACGCGGCCCACACATCGGCGCCGGGTGGCAGGCTGGTCACCTGGTCCTGGTGCGAAGCCGGCAGGCGGATGGTCTTCACAGGGTCCATCCAGGGCTCGGCGGACAGCAGCCGGTATTCATGCTCGCCGACACCCCAACCCTTGTCCGACTTCACCACCTGGCCGCCGAACGCCTGGGCCAGGGCCTGGTGGCCGAAACAGACCCCCACAAGCTTCGCCCGCCCGCGGGCCGCGCGCAGGAAGGTCATCAGTTCGGCGATCCACGGCTCGGCGTCGTAGACCCCGCAGGCCGAGCCGGTGACGATGTAGGCGTCGTTGTCCTCGGGCGCGGCCGGCCACTCGCCCTCGTCCGCCGCATAGGTGCGCCAGGCGTAGGCGTCCGGGCCCAGCAGTTTCATGAACATGTCCGGATAGGTCCCGAACCGCTCGATCGCCGGCTTGGGCGGCCGGCCGGTCTTGAGGATGCCGATCCTCAATAGACCATCCCCTGCACCACGGCCTTTAGCTTCTCGATGGCGCTGAGCCGGTCCTCGATGAAGTCGTGGTCGATCCACCACGCCTCGACCTCGCGGAGCACCTCGCCCACCATCGGCCCCTTGGGCGCGCCGGCCTTGATCACGTCTTCGCCAGTCAGGGGGAAGGCGGGCGGGGTCCAGCCGTCGGCCAGGGCGATCATCCCCCGCCACTGCATGGCGCTGGCCGAGCCCTCGGCGGCGGCCCAGGCCAGCTTGGCCCGGTCGCGGAACGCCTTGCCGCCCTCGCGGTACACCGCCTGGCGGATCTCCCGCGGGCTCATCCAGCTCTTCAGCACTGGCGCCGGCGCCAGGGCGGCCACCATCCGGTCGCGATCGGCGTTGGACAGCCGCAGCCGCTCGGCCAGCCGCAGCGCCCCGGTCTGGTCCGCCGGCAGCAGGGCCGCCAGCCGCAGAACCGCATCGGCCTCGAACAGCTGGCCGCTCTCGATTTCCACCAGGCCGTCGAAGCGGGCGAGGTCGGCCTGGGTCTGCAGGATCACCTCCAGCACCCCGGTCTCGGCCATCAGCCGCACCGCATCGCGCGGATCGTCGGCCGCCAGCAGCTTCAGCAGCTCCTTGGAGATCCGTTCGGCCGCCAGGCTGCGGATATTCTCCTTCAGCGCCGCGCAAGCCGCCACCGCCGCCGCGTCGGCCGGCCCCTTGCCGTACCAGGCGTGGAACCGGAAGAACCGCAGGCTTCGCAGGTGATCCTCGCGGAGCCGCTGCTCGGGTTCGCCCACGAAGACGATCCGGCCAGCCCGGGCGTCGTCCACCCCGTGGCCGGTGGGATCGAAGATGGAGCCGTCGCGCCGGGCGTAGAGCGAGTTCAGGGTAAAGTCCCGACGCCCGGCGTCCTCGGCCCAGTCGTCGGTGAAGGCCACCGTGGCCCGCCGCCCATCGGTGGTCACGTCCCGGCGCAGGGTGGTGATCTCGTAAGGAGTGTGGTCGGCAACGGCGGTCACGGTGCCGTGCTCGATCCCGGTAGGCACGGCCTTGATCCCCGCTGCCTGCAGGGCTGCGGTCACCCGCTCCGGCGTCAGGCGCGTGGCGATGTCCACGTCGTCCACCTTTACCCCGATCAGGGTGTTGCGCACGCACCCGCCCACGAAGCGGGCGCAGTCGGGGCCTCCGACCGCCTCGAGGGCGTCCATCACCCGCACCGCCGACGGGGCGGTCAGCCAGGCGGGCCGGCCCAAAGTCGCCTGTGCGGCGTCGGCTTGCGGCTTGTCGGTCATCGGTTCTCGTAGCGTCCCGGCGCGACCCGGCCATCGGGCCCCACCTCGCCCGGCACATAGGTCTGGCCGCGCGTGTCGGTGTTGAAGATCGCCGTGGCCAGGAGCGAGACCCCCAGCAGCAGGCCGGCGATGGCGAAGAGCCAGGGCCAGGGCGTCGCCCCCGGCTCGCGCCCATTGCGCCTGGCCCAGGCCCGCCAGATGAACCACAGCAGGAACGGCGTGGCCATCAGAGCGGCGCGGAGCAGCAGCACCCTAAGCAAGGGCGGCTCCGTACAGGCGGTCGTACAGCGCCCGCAGGATGCCGGCGGTGGCGCCCCAGATGAGACGGTCCTCGTGGGTCATGGCGTAGAAGCGCCGGGTTTGGCCGTCGGGCAGCGCCCGCTCCTGTTCCTGGTAGTTCTCGGGGTCCATGAAGAAGCCGAATGGGGTCTCGAAGATGTCGGCCACCTCGGCCGGGTTGGGCTGCAGCGTGAAGCCCGCGGACACGAAGCCTACCACGGGCGTCACCAGATAGCCGGTTCCCGTCTGGTAGGGCGTCGACAGGCCGGCCAGGGACACGAACCGCTGCTCCAGCCCGATCTCCTCGTGCGCCTCGCGCAGGGCGGTCTGCCAGACCGTCTCGCCGGGGTCCTGCCGTCCCCCGGGAAAGGCCACTTGGCCGGTGTGGCGGCGCAGGGTGTCGGATCGGCGCGTGAGCAGGACGTTGTAGCCGGCCTCCCGCTCCACCAAGCCGATCAGCACCGCGGCCGGGGTCAGGGGTTGGGCCGGGGGCGGCTGCCAGTCCGGCCGGGCGGCGGCGGTCAGGTCATAGTCCGAGCGGGGGGCCAGGCCGTTCACCGGCCCCTCGTCGCGCAGCGGGTCCAGGTGGTCGGCGATCCAGGCCTTGAGGTCGCCTGGCTGGGACAGATCGTTCACGCCGCCCCTCCCGCCGGCTCCAGGGGAAACCACGCCCCGTTGGAAGCGACGCCCGGCACGCCCTCGCGCTCCTCGGCCAGTTCGGCCAGCTCGTAGAACACCGGCCGGGCGATCAGCGCCTCCAGCCCGCCGCGCACATGCAGATAGGGCCGCGGCTCGCCGCCGGGGCCCGCGGCCACCCGGATCGGATGGTCTGGCCCGGCCTCCACCTCGTCGCCCACATTGGTGATGAAGCGCAGCCCTTCGCCGACCCGGTCCACCCGCACCGCCACGAAGGGAGCATCCTCCACCTTGATCCGCAGCTTCTCGGCCGGGGTGACCAGCCAGATCCCGTCGGGATCCTTGCGCAGGATGGTGGAGAACAGGCGCACCAAAGCCTCACGCCGGATCACCCCGCCCTCGTGGACCCAGGAGCCGTCCTTGCGGATGACGATATCGATCTCGCCCGAGCGCTGGGGATTCCACAGGTGCACGGGCGGCAGGCCGCGCTTTGGACGCGCCGCGTCCGCCAGATCGTCCAGGGTGGTCTTCGTGGTCACGCGGGCAAGGTAGGGGCCCGCCGGAGTCGGCTCAACCTATCGCGGCCGCACGTCCCCGCTCAGGGCTACATCGCCGAACGGCAGCATCAGCACCCGCCGCTGGTCCACCGGGCCAGGCATGATCGCCTGCGGGGCGTTCACGAAGCCGAAGCGCTGGAAGTAGGGCGGATCACCCACCAGCAGCACCGCCGCCTCGCCCGCCGCCTCGGCCGCCGCGCAGGCCCGGCCGACCAGGGCGCCGCCGACGCCGCTGCTCTGCAGGCCCGGCTCCACGGCCAGCGGCCCCAGGAACACCACGGGCGTCTCGCCCACGTTCACCCGCCACATGCGCACCACGCCGGCCAGCCGCACGGCTCCGCCCGCGGCCTCCCAGGCGCAGAACGACAGCTCAGGGGCGAAATCGGCGAACTCGCGCACCCGCTCGGACGACTTGGCGAAGCGGCCCGGACCGAAGGCGCGGTCCAGCAACCCCTCGATGAGGACGGCGTCCTCGGGAACTTCGTGGACAAGGGAGAGCGCCTCGGGGGGCGCATAGCATTCGACGGACATGGGAATTCTCGAGATGCGGAACGGGGGACGTCGGGCGCGGAGGGCTTCAATGCCGAAGCCTGCCGGCGGGTTCAGGGCGCTCAGGCGCGCGGACGTCGTCGCATCTCGGGCCCTCCTGGGCCGTCCTCGGAAAGCGCGCAAATAGGGCCCATGGCCCGGGCCGTCAACGCCGTTGCCGGGGGGAGCGACGCAGGGCACGTTGCCGCGGCCCCATGTCCGACGCCCTCGACGATCAGGTTCCCTCAGCCCGCGCGCTCCTCAAGGAGCGCGACTACCTTTCGTTCTGGGGCTCGCGCTGGACCGGCAGCTTCGCCAGCCAGATCCAGTCCGTGGCCATGGGCTGGCACATGTACATCCTCGCCCGCGAAACCCGCTCAGTGGAGGAGAGCGCCTTCCTGGTGGGGATGATCGGCCTGGCCGCCTTCGTGCCGGTCTTCCTGCTCACCCTGCCGGCCGGCGAGGCAGCCGACCGCTACGACCGCAAGAAGGTGCTGCTGCTCTGCCTCACCGGCGAGATCGCCAGCGTGCTGACCCTGGCCATCGCCACGGTGAACGGCTGGGCCAGCCCCGCCCTGCTGCTGTGCGTGGCCTGCCTGTTCGGCGCCAGCCGCGCCTTCTTCGCCCCCGCCAATACCGCCCTTGGCCCCATGCTGGTGCCGCGTAAGCTGCTGCCCCGGGCCATCGCCTGGAACTCCCTGGCCTGGCAGACGGCGGCCATCGCCGGCCCCGCCGTCGCCGGCGTCCTGCTGACCCGCTCGCCCCAAACCGCCTACTTCACCACCTTCGCCCTCTACGGCCTGGCAGGGTTCTTCGTCCTGTCGATCCGCAAGAACGCCAAGCCCGATGTGAACCCCGGCTCGCGCTGGCAGCTGATGAAGGAAGGCCTGGCCTACGTGTGGCGCCAGAAGATCGTCTTCGGGGCCATCAGCCTCGACCTCTTCGCCGTGCTGCTGGGCGGGGCCACCGCCCTGCTGCCGGTCTTCGCCCGCGACGTGCTTCACGTGGGCTCCGAAGGGTTCGGCATCCTGCGGGCCGGTCCGGCGATCGGCGCGACCTTGGTGGCCCTGTGGCTGGCGGCCAACCCGATCCGCCGCAAGGCCGGCCTGTTCATGTTCGCCGGCGTCGCCGTCTATGGGCTGGCGACCCTGGCGTTCGGCCTGTCGAAGTCCCTGTGGCTTTCGGTGGGCGCGCTGGCGGTCCTGGGCGGCGCCGACATGCTCAGCGTCTATGTCCGCCAGACCCTGGTGCAGCTGGTGACACCCGACGCCATGCGGGGCCGGGTGGCGGCGGTCTCCTCGGTGTTCATCGGGGCGTCGAACGAGCTCGGAGAGTTCGAGAGCGGTATCGTCGCCCGCTTGCTGGGCCCGGTGGGCGCAGCGGTGTTCGGCGGCGCCGGCGCCCTGGTGGTCACAGGCCTCTGGGCCAGGCTCTTCCCGGACCTTCGCCGGGCCGACCGGCTGGAATAGCGCACCGAATAGCAAAGGATGCTGTCGCTGGCGCGATGTCGTTCCTATCTGATGTCGGTCGCCGAACGCCGGCCCTTCAAATCCCTGCCCCAGAGGGACCGGCGGCGACCAGGCCCCGGCGCAAGTTCCCCCGACGCCGCGCTGGCCCGACCCGGGAAGCCCCCGCTTCCCGGGTCATTGCCATCAGGAGGCCGCCAGGGCCTGCAGCGCCTGGCCGTCCAGCCGGCGCACCGTCCAGTCGGTCATCGCCTCCGCGCCGAGGCTGTCATAGAAGGCGATGGAGGGGGCGTTCCAGTTCAGCACCGCCCACTCCAGGCGGCCGAGGTCGGCCTCCACGCATCGCTGGGCCAGCCGCCGCAGCAGCGCCTTGCCGGCGCCCACACCGCGAGCCTCGGGGCGCACGAACAGGTCCTCCACATAGATCCCCGCCCGCCCCCGGAAGGTCGAGTAGTTGTAGAACCACAGGGCGAAGCCCACCGGGACGCCGTCCACCTCGGCCACCTCGGCGAAGGCGCGGGGGTTCTCGCCGAACAGGTCCCGCCGGATGTCCGCCTCGGTGGCCTCCACCTCGTGCAGCAGCCGCTCGTATTCCGCCAGCTCTCGGATGAACTCCAGGATCAGCGGGGCGTCGGCGACGGTGGCGACGCGGGTGGCCACCCGGCTCATGCGGGCGCCTTCGCGCGGGTGCGGGAGAAGTCCGGCGGCCGCTTCTCGGCGAAGGCGGCGAAGGCCTCGGCGGCGTCGGCGGTCTTCAGCTGGGCGGCGAACAGCCGGCCCTCCTCCTTGTAACGGTCGCGCACCGGCTCGGCGGGACGGCGCATGAGCGCCTTGGTCGCCGCCACCGAGCTCGCCGCCCGGGACGCCACCGCCTCGGCAGCCGTCCGGGCCCGGGCGCGCAGTTCCCCCGGCGCCACAACCGCATTGGCGAGCCCCCAGGCCTCCGCCTTGCGCGCATCCACCGCCTCACCCAGGACGAACATGGCGAAGGCGCGGGCATGGCCGATCCGCGCCGGCAGCAGCATCGAGGAGGCCGCCTCCGGCACCAGGGCCAGGTTCACGAACGGGGTGGTGAGCAGGGCGTCCTCGGCCACATAGACCAGATCGCAATGCAGCAGCATCGTCACGCCCACGCCCACGGCGCGGCCGTTCACCGCCGCCACGATGGGGGTCTTGGCCCGCTCCAGGGCGTTCAGCAGCGGGTTGCCGCCCTCGCGGGCGGCGTTTGCCTCGGCGTCGCCCCGGTTCACGGCGGCGAAGTCGGCCAGGTCGTTGCCGGCGGTGAACATGTCGCCATTGGCCTGGATGACGATGCAGCGGATTTCCGGGTCGGCGTCCGCGGCGTCGATGCCGTCGGCCAGGGCCTGGTACATCGCCCGGGTGAGGGCGTTCTTCTTCTCCGGCCGGTTCATGGTCAGCGTCAGGACGCCGCCTGCGATCTCGGTCAGGATATGGCTGGACATCAAGGGCTCCCGGATACTGCGATAAGCCCCAAGCTTAGGCGGCGGCGCGGTACCAGTCGATGCCGGCCTCGTCGCGTTCGCGCAATGCCAGTCCGCGCTTCCTCAGGCAGTTGAGGTGCGCCAGGCTCTCGCCCGTGGCCAGACCGAGCAGTTCGGGGCCGATCGGCCGGCGGAACAGCACGCTGAAGACGTCCACCACCCGCCGCGGCTCGGCCAGCGTCTTCGCCAGCCGCGCCAGGCCGCGCTCGTGCCCCGCCACCAGATGGTCGAGCCGGGCGTGCAGGCCGTGGAACGGCTCGTTGTGGGCGGGCAGCACCAGAACCTCGTCGGGCACGCGGGGCTTGATCGCCGCCAGGGAGGTCAGCCAGTCGCTCAGAGGATCGGCCTCGGGCTCGGTGGGGAACACCGAGACGTTCGACGAGATCTTCGGCAACACCTGGTCGCCCGAGATCATCAGCTTCAGGTCGGCGCACCAGAGCGAGGCGTGCTCGGGGCTGTGCCCGCATCCCACGACCACCTCCCAGTCGTGGTCGCCGATGCGGATGCGCTCGCCATCGTTCAGCCGGCGGAAGCTGTCGGGCAGCACGTGCAGGCCCCGGCCGAAGCCGCCGAACCTGGTCTTGTACTGGTCGATGGCGTCCTCGTCCCAGCCGCAGGCGCGGTAGAACTTCAGGGCCACCTCCGGCGCCTCGCGCCCGGTGTCCAGCGCCAGGGACCGGCAGGTAACGAACTCGAGGCGAGTGATCCACAGCTGGCAGTCGAACTTGCGGGTCAGCCAGCCGGCCATGCCGATGTGGTCCGGGTGCATGTGGGTGACGAACACCCGGGTCACCGGCCGCCCCTCCAGCGGCCCCTGGAACGCCGCGCGCCAGGCGTCGCGGGTGGGAACGCCGGCGATGCCGGTGTCGACGATGGCCCAGCCTTCCCCGTCTCGGATCGCCCAGACGTTGATCGCCTGCAGCGGCCCGCCGAGAGGCATGCGGAGCCACTTCACCCCGGGGGCGACATCCACGGCCTCGCCCGGCCCGGGCGTGGTCTCGAACGGGTAGCTCAGCCGCGGCCGCGCGAGTTCCCCGCCCGTCTCTTCGATCCCGTCACGCAAACCCGCACTCCTGCCTCGCCCCATCTTCCGGCGCCTTCCCCACGGGACGGCAAACCGGAAGCCGGGACTTAGCCGGGGAAGACGCTGCCGTCCTCCCGATAGTAGGTGTGGTTCAGCAGCCCGCCGTCCTTGTAGTTGTCGATGTAGTAGGCCCACGGATGGAGGTCATAGGTGTCGTGGTGCCGCTCGAAGGCCGTGCCGTCGTCGAAGGCCACCGCCTGTACGGTTTGCCGGCCCAGGGCGTCGTAGAAGTCCACCATCCGCGTCCACGGGTGGGAGCTGGTCACGTCGAACTGGAACACCTCGGTGTGGCCGTCGTCATAGGTGACCGCGTAGGCCTTGAGAGCGCCCTTGGCGTCATATTCCGCCGCCCGGGTGGTCCAGGCCTGGGCGCCCTGCACGTCCCACCAGCGCTCGCCGGTGGAGCCGTCGTCGTTCCGGACGGAATAGTGGGTGACCCGGCCCGCGCTGTCGAAGGTGCTGGTGACCTGGTCAAACACCGCCGAGCCCCAGTCGAACACCGTCTCGGATCGGCCGCCGTCGGCCAGCAGCACGCGGACGCCGTCCGGCCGCACGCCGGCGGCGAAGTCGTTCCGCTCGAAACCCACGGCGTCCAGGACCGCCAGGCCGATGGGCCGCGCGGCGCCGGCGTCGCTGTCCGGGTCCCATGAGAGGGCGCCGGTCGCCCGATCGGCGATCAGCAGGCCGCCCTGCAGTTGGGCTCCCTGGGCGTCGCGCAGGTCCAGCTGGTCGCCCGAGCGGCCTTCGAAGTCGAGCAGCAGGTCGGGAGAGCCGTCGGCCTGAACCACGAAGAGGTCGGCGCCGGGCCCGCCCGCGAGGGTGTCGGCCCCGCCGCCGCCGCGCAGGGTGTCGTCCCCTTCCAGGCCGGCAAGGGCGTCGGCCCCCGGCCCGCCGTTCATCACGTCGGCCGCCGACGAACCCCGCTGGGCCTCACCGAGCCAGACGACCTGGCCCTTCACCCCGTAGCTGCTGTCGTCGCCGCCCTGCCCGCTCTGATCGTTCCAGACGGCGAGGAACCGGCCATCGCCCAGGACCGCCAGCTGGGATCCGGTCTGCTGACCTGCGGTCACATCGCCCAGGCGGAAGGCTTCGCCCTCAGGCGTACCGCCAGCGCTGACCACCCGCGCCCACACATCGTTGTCGGCGGTCCAGCTCACCACCATCCGCCCGTCCGGCAACACCGCGATTTCGGCGTCGCTCGTGAACGCGCCCGTCGCCAGCGCCTGCGGCGGCGTGCGGGTAGAGGTCACGCCCCGGGCCAGGTCGTCGGCGTCATAGATCGAGATCCACAGCGACCCCCGCGCCCAGACGATCGCCACATCGCCCGAGGGCAGCATCGCCAAGGCCGCGTTGCCGCCGAAGGGATTCTCATGACCGGTGTCCCAGCTCCACGGGAGTTCGGCCAGCAGCAGCTCCTTTCCCATCGTCGCGCCGTCCAGGTCGAAGACCTGCGCGTATTGTCGAGCGGGTTGGCCGTAGGCGAACGGGACGGTCCAGGTGGCTATCGCCCGCCCGTCGCCCAGCTCCACCAGCTTGATGGCGGGATCGTAGCCGCCCAGTTCCCGGCCGGACCCGACGGTCCCGTAGAAGAGGCCCTCTTGCGTTCCGTCCGGCCCGCCCACCCAGACGGCCGCGCTGACATAGGCGTGCCCGCTGCTCTGATAACTCCCCGCTCCCCAACCGACGGCAAAGCCGCCATCCGACAGACCGATCGCCTGCAGGCCATAGGCCGCATTGCCCACGACCGGACCTCCCGGCGGATCGGTTTCACTGTGCAGCGTCTTGACGCCGCCGATCGCCGTTCCCCTGGCATCGAACAGCTGCGCCTCGACGGCCGCGCTCGTCCCCGAATACCGCGACCAGACGGCCACGAACCCGCCGCCCTCCAGGGAGGCGATGGTCGCATCCCGGGCTTCGCCAAGGATGAACTCTCCGGTCAGGGGCGTACCGTCGGCGCCCACCAGCCGCAGCTTCGCGGTGGCCGAGTTGGCGTCCACCCATACGACGCCCGCCACGCCAGTGCTCGACACCGCCACGTCGCCCAGGGTCTGGGTCCCTGGCGTATTCAAGTTGACGAGGAATTCGCTGCTCAGGCTGGTGGGCATGCACGCGGCTCCGGTCGGGACAAACTCAACCGAAAATTGTCGCCCTGCGCCGCCGCCGCAAGAGCTCCGTTATCCCTGATCAGTCATCCATGCTCGGAGCGCCCGCAGGAACGGCAGCGCCTCGCGGAATTCCTTCTGGGTGAAGGACTCCCGCAGGTTCTCCATCCGGGGCCGGATGGCGGCCATCGACCGACTATAGGCCTC
Organism: Pseudomonadota bacterium; assembly: GCA_023412655.1. Classification (GTDB taxonomy): domain Bacteria; phylum Pseudomonadota; class Alphaproteobacteria; order Caulobacterales; family Caulobacteraceae; genus Phenylobacterium. The sequence goes on from JAEYNH010000039.1 coordinate 43,102, forward strand.
CCGGCCCTGCGGCGTGAGCCGCACCCGCTTCTTGCGTCGGTCGGTGTCGCAGGGGTCCACCGTCACCAGCTGCATGGCCTCCAGGCGCTGGAGCGTGTTGGTGATGGCGCCGGGGGTCATCTGCAGGGCGGCGGCGATCTGCGCCGGCGACAGCTCCCCGCCACGCCGCATGATCAGATTCAGCACCTCAAACTGCGGATAGCTCAGCCCCACCGGCAGGCAGCGGCCGATCACCACCCGCACGCCATGCTCGATCATGCTGATCTCGTCGAACACCTGGACTTCCGGATGTTCCTCGATCACCGCCGCCATGCCCGGTCTCCGCCGCCGCCAAGGTCCAGGCGAGGCTTACCATCCAATGTTCGGCGATGTGTTTCGATATTGAAGCTTCCTTGTCACGCGCCGGTAGCGGCGAAGACCGCGCATGGCGGCGGTGATCGTAAAGGGCTGTCACGCGTTCCGGCCACTGGTGCTCCGATGTCCAGCGCAAGTCCCGTCATCCTCTTCTCGGCCGCCCTCGCCCGTGACGGGGTGGCGCGCAACACGGTGGCGCTTGCCAACGCCCTGGTCCGCGGCGGGACGCCGGCGGAGGTGGTCTGCCTCGCCGGCGGGCCTCTCGCCGCTCAGCTGGTCGGGGCGCGGCTGACGCAGCTTGGCCAGGCGCCGGGCCCCCGCGCCCTCGCGCTGTCCCTGGCCGTTCCGGCCCTTGCCCAGCGCCTGGCCCGGGTCGGTCCAAACGCCGTGGTCTCCATGGGCAACCACGCCCACCTGGCCGTCTGGGCGGCCCTGCGCGGCCTGCCCGCCCCCCCGCGCCTCAACCGGATCAGCAACGACCCGTATCATCCCGGCGAGGGCAGCCTGCGTCGACGCGTGCGCAATGCGGGGCTGCGCCTGATCGCCGGGGAGGCCACTCGACTGGTGTCGGTTTCGGCCGCCGCGGCCCAGCAGCCGGTGTTCGCCCAAGCCCGCGCCGAGGGCCGCATGGATGTCGCACCCAACGGCGTCGATGCAGCGGCCGTGCGGGCCCTCGCCGCCGCGCCCTGCGACCACCCCTGGCTGCGCGACGGCCGCCCGTTCCTGGTGGGCGTCGGCCGGCTCCACCGGCAGAAGAACTTTGAGGGCCTGATCGAGGCGCTCGCCCTCCTCAGGGGCCACGGGCGCCGCGACCTGCGCCTGCTGATCCTGGGCCGAGGCGACCGCAGCGCCCGCCACCATTTGCAGGGCCACGCCCGCCGTCTGGGCGTGGCCCACGCCGTACGCCTCGAGGGCGAGGTGGCCAATCCGTTCCCGCTGGTCGCCGCCGCCAGCGCCTATGTGCTGCCGTCCCGCTGGGAAGGCGCCTCCAACAGCCTGCTGGAAGCCATGGCCTGCGGCACACCAGTGGTCGCCGCCGTCACCGCCGGCAGCGCGCCCGAGGTATTGGCCGGCGGCCGCTACGGCGTACTGGCCGGGCCCGATCCGCGCGACCTGGCCTGCGCCGTGGCCGTGCAACTTGAGCCCGCCACCCGCGTCCTGCCGGGGCAGCGCGTCGCCGACTTCGGCCTTGACGCAGCCCTGGAGCGGATGCGCCGCATCGTCCTCGCCGCCACGGCGCGCGGCCCGCGGCCGGTCCGCGCCGCCGATGCGGTCTGGGCTCACCTAAGGGACGGGCAAAACCTCAACCGGAGCAACGACATATGACCGCCAAGACCCTGCTTCTCGCCGCGGCCGCCGCCGCCCTCGCACTGCCGGCGCTCGCCCCGCCCGCCCTCGCCCTGGGCGGACCACCCGGGCCGCGTCCCGAAAGCCATCCCGGCCGGCCGGGGCAAGGAC
>JAEYNH010000164.1 GCA_023412655.1 Pseudomonadota bacterium
CCCTCTCCGGCCCCGGGCGGCGCGGTGGCCCCGGCGACGCGCTTTTTTCTTGCGCGCCCATCCGCGGAACCGCACCTGAGCCGTAAGGCTTGTTGCAGGGACCTTCGGAGTCGGGCGCCAGGACAGGGGAACGGATGACGGTCTTCATACCGGGGGAAACGTGCTGGCGCATGGCGAGCGCGGACCGCGTGGCGTTCCTCATCGACAACGAGGCCTATTTCACCGCCGTCTTCGAGGCCATGCAGAAGGCCCGGCGCTCGATCCTCCTGCTCGGCTGGGGCTTCGATCCACGCACCCGGCTGTTCCCCGACGGCTACGACGGGCCGAACGATCCTGACGAGGTGGGCCGCATCCTGCTTCGGTTGTCTGACGCTCGCCCTGACCTCGACATCCGCCTGCTGATCTGGAAGTCGGCCCTGCCGATCAGCGCCAGCCAGCAGTTCTTCCCCCACAAGGCCCGCAAGTGGTTCGAGGGCACGCGCATCAAGTTCCGCCTGGACGACAAGGTGCCCTTCGGCGCCTGCCACCACCAGAAGGTGCTTGTGATCGACGACCGGCTGGCGTTCTGCGGCGGGGGCGACATCTCCGTCGACCGGTGGGACACGCCAGGCCATCTGGAGCACGATCCTCGCCGGATCATGCCCGGCCAGGATTATCACGCGCCCCGCCACGAGGTGATGATGATGGTGGACGGCGAGGCGGCGCGCGCCCTGGGCGACCATTTCCGCAAGCGCTGGTGGCGGTCGGAGAAGGAAGAGATGTCGCCGCCGCCGGACGCCGGGGGTGATCCGTGGCCCGACCACGTGCCGCCACACCTGATCGGCGCGCCTGTGGCCATCGCCCGCACCGAGCCCTCGTGGAAGCAGCCGCAGACGGTGGACGAGATCAAGGCCTTGACGTTGCGCTGCATCGCCGAGGCCCGGGACATCATCTATCTGGAAAACCAATACTTCACCTCGCCTCTGGTGACCGAGGCGCTCGCCGCCCGCCTGGGCGAGCCTGACGGCCCCGAGGTGGTGCTGATCACCACCGGCAAGTCGCCCAGCTGGTTTGATCAGCTGACCATGGACCATGCGCGGGGGGCGATGATCTGGCGTCTGCGCGCCGCCGATATCTTCGGCCGCTTCCGGGCCTTCTATCCGACCACCGCTGGCGGGTCGAAGATCATCGTCCACTCGAAGGTGAGCATCTTCGATGACCGGATCGTCCGCGTGGGCTCGGCCAATCTGAACAACCGCTCCTTTGGCTTCGACACCGAGATCGAGCTCGGCGTGACCTGCGACGAGGAGACCGCGCGGATGAACGTGGCGGCCCTGCGGGACCGGCTGGTCGGCCACTTCCTGGGCGTGACCGGCGATGCGGTCGCCAAGGCCCGCGCCAGCCTGGGCGGCATCGCGCCCGCCATGGACGCTCTCAACCGGCAAGGCCGCCTGGCGCCCGTCGACCTGTCCCGGCGCTCTCCCGTCGCCGAGTTCATCTCGGCCTTCCACGTGGGCGACCCCACCGAGGTTTCGGACTGCTGGCGCCTGGGCCGGCGGCGCCAGCGGCTGTTCGACGAGGCGCGCGCCCAGGGCGAGCGGCGGGCGGGCGGAAGCGCCGTGCGCTAGTCGATATCGAAGTCCATCACCAGCGGCAGGTGATCGGACGCCACCCGGGTCAACGGATCAAAGGGGGCGAACACGTCCTGCACCTCGATGCCGGGGCTCACGAACACGTGGTCGATGCGCAGCACCGGCAGCGGCGAGGGGAATGTGGAGGTGGGCTGTTTGCGCCGCGCGAGGCGCCGCGCCGGCCGCAGGCGCGAGGTGAGGGTGCGATAGACCACTGAGGTCGCCGTGGCGTTGAAGTCACCGAGCAGGATGGTCGGCCAGCGGCAGTCGGGGTGGTCCAGCCACTCGGGGCTCGCCAAGTGCGCGGCCTGAATCTGCTGTTCCCGCGGCACCAGGCCAAGGTGGGTGTTGATGATCTGGACGGGCTTGCCGCCGATCTCCACCTCGACCCAGACCGCGCCGCGCGGCTCGAGGGCCTTCATGCGGTCGTAGCCCGGCAAGGGGCCGGTTTTCACGAGCCGCTCTGGATAGGCGGTCAGGATGGCGTCGCCGTACCGCTCGCCCTCTACGGTGAAGGCGGGGTGGAAGTGGCTCGTCATCTTGAGCTCTTCGGCGATCTCGTGGGCCTGGTCGGCGTAGTTCGTCCGCCGGCGGCCGACGTCCAGTTCCTGAAGCGCTACGATGTCGGGGGTCAACTGCGCCAGCACGGCGGCGATGCGCGCCACATCCAGCCGGCGGTCATTCCCGACGCAGCGATGGACGTTATAGGTGACGATGCGCGGCATGTAGGCGGAGGTCTGGCCGTGAAGTGCGGCGAACGCAAGGTCGCCAAGCGTTGGAACAGCCGTTCGGTTGCGCGAGCGTCGGGTGGTGGCGCACGCGTTGCGTCCGCGTGCGTTCAGGGAGCGATGGTGCAAGGCGTGCCGGATTTCCCTTTACGTCAGCGTCATCTTTCCAGCGGTGTGAGGCGCGCGTATAGGGTCGCCGAAGCGGCTTCAAACGCTTGTAAGGGAGACGGCCATGAACCTCGACTTCACCCCTGAAGAGAACGCCTTCCGCGAAGAGGTTCGCGCCTTCATCCGCGACAACTATCCCGCCGCGCTGCGCAAGGCGCAGGACGAGCGTCGGCCGCTCACCAAGGAAGAGTACCTGCTCTGGCACAAGGTGCTGGCCAAGAAGGGCTGGGTCGCCCCGGGCTGGCCGAAGGAGCTGGGCGGCACGGGCTGGACGCCCACCCAGAAGTACATCTGGTCGGAAGAGACGGCGAAGGCTGACTGCCTGCCGCTGCTGCCCTTCGGCCTCTCGATGCTGGCGCCGGTGATCTACACCTTCGGCACCGACGAGCAGAAGCAGCGCTTCCTGCCCGGCATCTACAATGGCGACGTCTGGTGGTGCCAGGGCTACTCCGAGCCCGGCGCGGGCTCCGACCTGGCCAACCTGAAGTGCCGGGCCGAGCGGATCACCGCCGACGACGGCAAGGAATACTACATCGTCAACGGCCAGAAGACCTGGACGACGCTGGGCCAGCACGCCGACTGGGGCTTCTTCCTCGTGCGCACCGATCCCGACGCCAAGCCGCAGTCGGGCATCTCCTTCCTGCTGATCGACATGAAGACGCCCGGTATCGAGGTGCGTCCGATCATCACCCTGGAAGGCGGCCATGAGGTCAATGACGTCTTCCTCGACAATGTGAAGGTGCCGGTCGAGAACCGCATCTTCCACGAGAACCAGGGATGGACCTGTGCGAAGGCGCTGCTGGCGCACGAGCGCACCGGCATCGCCGGCGTGGCGCGTTCCAAGCGCAACCTGGAGAAACTGCGCAAGATCGCCGGGACCGAGAAGTCCGACGCCGGCGGCTCGCTGATCGGCGACGCATTCTTCCGCCGCAAGGTCGCCGAGCTGGAGATCGACCTGACCGCGCTGGAGTTCACGGAACTGCGCACGCTGGCGGGCGAGTCGAGCGGTAAGGGCCCCGGTCCGGAAAGCTCGATCCTCAAGATCAAGGGCACCGAGATCCAGCAGCGTCTGCAGGAGCTGGCGCTGGAGGCGGTGGGCCACTACGGCGCCCCGTTCCTGCGCGACCTGAAGGGCTCGAACCTGGGCGTCGGTCCCGACTACGCCGAGGGCCTGGCGGGCGAGTATTTCAACGGCCGCAAGACTTCGATCTACGGCGGGTCCAACGAGATCCAGCGCAACATCATCGCCAAGATGGTCCTGGGCCTCTAAGGCCCAGCCATTCGAACCAAGCCCATACTGCAATCAATTTTCTGAGGAAGCGTCTCTCCGATGGATTTCAGCTTCACCGAAGAACAGTCGATGTTGCGCGACACCGTCGCGAGCTACCTGGCCGACAACTACGACTTCGACAAGCGCCGCGCCGCCCTGGCCAAGGCGCCCCACTGGCGGCCGGACGTCTGGAAGGCCTTCGCCGAGGAGCTGGGGATCCTGGGCGCGCCGTTCTCGGAAGACCTGGGCGGGCTGGGCGGCGGCCCGATCGAGAACATGGTGGTGATGGAAGAGCTGGGTAAGGCGCTGGTCGTCGAGCCCTACCTGCCGACCGTCGTCATCGGCGGCGGCTTCCTGAAGCACTCGGGCTACGCCGGCGCGGCCGACCTGATCGGCGGCATCATCGGCGGCGAGAACATCTTCGCCTTCGCCTACGCCGAGCCGCAGGGCCGCTACAACCTGGCGGACCTCACCACCACGGCCAAGAAGGACGGCTCGGGCTGGGTGCTGAACGGCCACAAGGCGGTGGTCATCGGCGCGCCCTACGCCACCCACTTCATCGTCACCGCCCGCACTGCCGGCGGTCAGCGTGACGCCCAAGGCGTGTCGGTGTTCGTGGTCGAGCGCGGCGCCGCCGGCGTGTCCACGCGCGACTACCCCACCGTCGACGGCTTTATGGCCTCGGAGGTCTACTTCGAGAACGTGTCGCTGGGCGCCGACGCCCTGATCGGCCCGGCCGACAACGGCCTGCCGCTGGTCGAGAAGGTGGTGGACGAAGCCATCGCCGCCACCTGCGCCGAGGCGTGCGGCGTGCTGCGCAAGCTGCAGGAAGGCACGGTGGAGTACACCAAGCAGCGCAAGCAGTTCGGCGTGCCGATCAGCTCGTTCCAGGTGCTGCAGCACCGCATGGTCGACATGTTCATCAACCTCGAGCAGTCGATCTCCATGACCTACATGGCCAACATCAAGCTCGGCGACGACGCCGAGCGAGCCAAGGCCGCCTCCGCAGCCAAGGTGCAGATCGGCAAGGCCTGCAAGTTCGTGGGCGAGCAGGCCATCCAGCTGCACGGCGGCATGGGCATGACCGACGAGATGGCGATCGGCCACTACTTCAAGCGCGCCACGATGATCGCCAGCGCCTTCGGCTCGGTGGATCACCACCTCGCCCGCTATGAGTTCCTGAGCCTGGGCCAGGCGGCCTAGGATCTCACAGCCAGGAACGCCCGCGTTCGCGCCGCCGACAGTCGCGGCGCGGGCGTGGGCCTCCTGCCGGCCGGCCCGCCAGGCGGGTGCTCCAAGTTCCCGCGCCGCCCAAACAGAGCCGCAGCTTGTTGCCGCACGGCGCGCAGCGGCCTAACCCGGATCGATGTCTCTCCGCGACTTCGGGCTTCTGGTGCTGGTCTGCCTGCTCTGGGCCTCGAACAACATCATCTCGAAGTATGTGGTGAGCTACCTCGAGGCTCCGCCGCTGTTCTATGCGGCCGTGCGCTTCGTGGTGGTGGTGCTCGTGGTTTTCCCGTGGCTGTTCCCCATGCCCCGGCCGGCTTGGCGTATGGTGCTGGTGGGCCTGCTGATGGGCGGCGGAAATTTCGCGCTCCTGTTCGTCGGCCTCAAGACGGCGACACCATCGGCCGCCGCGGTGGTAAGCCAGCTGGGCGTGCCGATCACCACCCTGTTGTCCATGCTCATGCTGGGCGAGCGGATCCGCTGGCGCCGTGGCCTGGGCATCGCCCTGACCCTGGCCGGAGCCCTGGCGGTGATGTGGGACCCGCACGGCTTCGCCCTGTCCACCGGCCTGATGTTCGTGGTGGCCGCTGCCTTCGCCGGGTCGCTGGGGGCGGTGATGATGAAGCAGATGGGCGGGGTGAAGCCGCTGCAGTTCCAGGCCTGGGTGGGTCTGTCCTCGATGCTGCCGCTCATCCTTCTCTCGGTGCTCTTCGAGCCGGGCCAACTGGAGGCGGGCATCGCCGCCGGCTTGCAGTTCTGGGCGGCCGCGGTCTACTCGGGACTGGTGGTCTCGGTGGGCGCCCACACGCTCTATTACGGGCTGATCCAGCGCTATGAGGCGACCCTCATCTCGCCGTTGACGCTCATGACCCCGCTGGCCACCATCTTCCTCGGCGTGGCTTTGCTGGGAGATCCGTTCGGGCCGCGGATGGTGCTCGGCACGGCGCTGGCCCTGGTCGGCGTGCTGATCATCGCCTTGCGCCGCAATCAGGTGATGCCCCTGCTCCTCGCCTTCTGGAACCGTACGCAATGACCTTCATCGAGGCCCCGTCCCCCAACTTCAACCCCCGCACCACGCCGCCGGACAGCCTCGTCCTGCACTACACCGGCATGGAGACCGGCGAGGGGGCGCTGGAGCGGCTGCGAGACCCCGAGGCCAAGGTCTCGTCGCACTATCTGGTGGAGGAGGACGGTCGGATCTTCCGCCTCGTGCCGGAAGAGCGCAGGGCCTGGCACGCCGGGGTCTCGTTCTGGAAGGGGCAGCGGAACCTCAACGACATCTCTATCGGCATCGAGATCGTCAACCCGGGCCACGAGTGGGGCTATCGGCCTTTCCCCGAGGCCCAGATCGCGGCGGTGATCGCCCTGGTCGCCGACATCCGCACGCGCTGGACGATCAACGATGACCGGATCATCGGTCACTCCGACATCGCCCCCGACCGCAAGATCGACCCCGGCGAGCTGTTTCCCTGGAAGCAGTTGGCTGAGGCAGGTCATGGGCTGTGGGCGGAGGCGCCTCCGGCGCCGGGGGCGCCCATCGGCGAGGGCGAGGAGGGGGCGGCGGTGTTCGCCCTTCAGGCGGGGCTCACGCGGCTGGGCTATGATCTGCCGCCGTCGGGGAGGTACGACAGCCAGACGACCACCGTGGTCAGCGCCTTCCAGCGCCACTGGCGGCCCGAACGCTTCGACGGGATCGCCGATGGAGAGACCCGCGCCAGGCTGATCGCCCTGCTGCGGCTGGGCGGCTGATGCATCCCGCGCGCCTGTTTCATGTGGATGACGCCGAACCGCTCCTGGCGCAGCTCGCCGCGCAGCCGTTCGTGACGATCGCCGCCGCGCCCGACGGGCGTCCGCGTGTGGCCCATGCCCCCGCCGTGGTGCGTCGCCTTGGGGACGGCCTTGCGATCGACTTCCACCTCTCCCGCGGCAACGCCTTGAGCCCATTCCTCTCCCAGGGCTTCCGGGCTGTCGCCGTCAGTCTCGGCCCCGACGCATATGTGAGCCCCGACTGGTACGAGAGCGCCGACCAGGTGCCGACGTGGAACTACGTGAGCGTGGAAGCCGAGGGACCGGTGAGCGTCCTGGACGAAGCCGGACTGATCGCTCAGGTCGATGCACTGTCGGCGCAGGAGGAGGCGCGCCTCTTGCCGAAGCCGCCGTGGACCCGAGCCAAGATGCGCCCCGGGTTGTTCGAAAGCATGCTCCGGGGCATCGTCGGAGCCAGGCTGACCGTTGAGCGGCTGCAGGGCGTCTCCAAGCTCGGCCAGAACAAGGGCGAGGCCGACCGTGCAGGCGTCATCCAGGCCCTAGGGGGCCATCCGCTCGCCCGGTTGATGGAAGACAGGGGCGCCACGCCGGCTTGACCCAAGGGGGCGGAACGCTCACCTTCCGCCGCGGATCAGATGGCCGGGCGGTCGCGGGTCTCCTTTCGGAGACTCGAGGAAAGTCCGGGCTCCACGACGACATGGCGGCGGGTAACGCCCGCCGGGGGTGACCCTAGGGATAGCGCCACAGAAAGCAAACCGCCCCGGCTTGCCGGGGTAAGGGTGAAAGGGTGGGGTAAGAGCCCACCGGGTCGCTGGTAACAGAGGCCGCATGGCAAGCCCCGCCAGGAGCAAGACCGAATAGGGATCCTGCGCCGGACAAGTCCTTCAGGGATACTGCCGGCAGGGCCGTCGTCGGTCCGAGGGATCCGGGTTGGTCGCGAGAACCGCTCCGTGAGGGGCGGTCCAGAGGAATGATCGCCGCGCCCGCAAGGGCGGCACAGAACCCGGCTTATAGGCCGTCTGATCCGTTCATCGCCTTCGAACCGCGCGTAGCTGTCGCGGCGCGTTCAGATTGGGCCGGAATGACACCAGCCGATCTTTAGGCCCTCAAACCCGCCGATGTTCCATGTATGTTCTGTGTGCAAGTATTGGCTGTAGCGCCCTGAGAAGCCTCGGCTTTGCCGCAAATAGTCATCTGGAGTCATTGTATCCCAATTCATCCCATGATACCCCAATCAACGTATCGCTAACCAATAGCTGCGTTGGGGCGGCGCGAGCGGGGTTGGCGTGGTGGCAGGGGACTCGGCCGGGATGTTTCTCTCGACCTTCGAGAAACAGCTGGACGCCAAGCGGCGCATCGTCGTGCCGCAGGAATTCCGCGCGCTGGCGGCGGGCCCCTTCGACGGCGTGTTCTGCTTCCCCTCGATCGAGGCCGACTGCATCGAAGGCGGCGGCAAGGCCCTGTTCGACCGCTACAATGGCGTCATCGAAGAGCTCGAGTTCGGCGATCCGCTGCGTTCGGCGCTGGAGACGTCGGTGCTGGGCGGCATGGCCCGGCTCTCGTTCGACACCGCTGGCCGCATCACTCTGCCCGAGAGCCTTTGTGACATGTTCGGTCTGACCGACTGGGTGACCATCGTCGGCCTGGGCGATCGCTTCCAAATCTGGGAGCGCGAGGCGTTCAACGCGCACCGCGCCGCCCAGCGCGATCTCGCCCGGCAAGGCCTGGCCGAGTTGCGCGCCCAGCAGCGCGCCGCCCGCCTGGGAGGCGCCGGATGACGAGTCCGCACGTCCCGGTCCTGATGCAGGAGGTCGTGGACGCACTCGCCCCCGCTCCCGGCCAGACGATCGTCGACGGCACCTTCGGCGCCGGCGGCTATACGCGCGCCATCCTGGCCACCGGCGCGGCCGTAGTCGCCTTCGACCGCGACCCCACGGTCAAGCGCTTCGCCGGCGGATTGCCCGGCGACCGCTTCCGCTTGGTGGAGGCGCGCTTCTCCGAGATGGACGAGGTTCTGGGCGAGGCCAGCGCGGATGGCGTCGCGCTCGACCTCGGAGTCTCCTCAATGCAGCTGGACGAAGCCGAACGCGGCTTTTCCTTCATGCAGGACGGGCCCCTGGACATGCGGATGGGCTCGTCCGGTCCGACTGCGGCGGACCTGGTCAACACCGCCGAGCCCGCCGAACTCGCCCGCATCTTCTTCGTCTATGGCGAGGAGCGCGAAAGCCGCCGCATCGCCCGGGCGATCGCCAAGCGCCGCGAGGAGCAGCCTTTCACTCGCACGCTGGAACTGGCCGAGTTCATCGAGCGGTCGCTGGGCGGCCGCCGCGGCGCGAAGATTCATCCGGCGACCCGGGCCTTCCAGGGCCTTCGTATCGCCGTGAACGAGGAGCTTTCCGAACTGGAGACGGGCCTGGCCGCGGCCGAGCGCGTGCTGAAGCCGCAGGGGCGCCTCTGCGTCGTCACGTTCCACTCGCTGGAAGATAGAATTGTGAAGAGCTTCCTGCAGGTGCGGGCGGGTAGAACGCCGGCGGGATCGCGCCATGCGCCGCCGGTGGCCAAGGGCCCGGCGCCCAGCTTCGAGCTTCTCTTCAACGGCGCCTGTGGCCCGTCTGAGGCGGAGGTCGCGGCGAACCCCCGAGCCCGCTCGGCGAAGCTGAGGGCGGCTGTGCGCACGGACGCGCCGGTCTGGAGGGATGTCGCATGAGCCTGCTCAACAGGAGGATTCGCGGCTTCCGCCTCGTGGACCTCGTGGGCGTCGGGCTGCTGATGTTCATCATCCTCGGCGTCTACCTGGCGAAGACCATAGCCGGTCGGGAGCGGGCCGAGATCGCCACCGTCGAGCGCCAGATCAAGGCCGAGAAGGCTCGGATCCGCCTGCTGCAGGCCGAGGTTGCGCACCTGGAACAGCCCGGCCGCATCGAGCGGCTGTCGGTGGGCTACCTGAACATGGAGCCGGTGACGGCCGGCCGGGAGGCCACCGTCGAGCAGATCATCGACCTGGCGCGCGCCGGTCCCCCCAGGAAGGACAAGCCGGTCTCGGCCGTGGCCGCGATGGTCAACCAGAGCGACGCCATCCCCGGCGTACCGCCGCCGCCGCCGCCGGAGGCCCAGCCGCTGCGCATCGCTGAGGCCGGGCGATGAGTCTCGGCGAGTCATCGCTACGCACCACGCCGCTGTCGCGGTGGCTGTCCGAGCGCGTCTGGGGGCTGGAGCACGCCTTCGAACGCGCCCGCGCCTCCGGGCGGGCCGAGGATGACACGCGCCTGCGCATCTTCTTCGTGCTGGTGCTGTTCGTGGTGGGCTTCGTGGTCCTGGCGATCGGTGCGACCCGGGCGGCGCTGTTCTCGGACGCCGCGCGCACGGACGGCCGCATCGCGCCGGCCGCCACCACCCGGGCGGACCTCGTGGACCGGAACGGCATGCTGCTGGCCGCCGACCTCCTGCACTACGGCCTCTATATCGATCCGCGCGAGATCTGGGAGCCCGAGGAGACCCGCCGGGCGCTGCTGTCGGCTCTGCCGAACCTCGATCCCAACCGATTGGAGCGGGCCCTCCGAGGCAACCGCCGCATCTTCGTGCTCGGCGCCCTCACGCCCGAGGAGCGCAATCGAACCCACGCCCTTGGGTTGCCCGGCGTGAGCTTCGAGCCGGAGCAGCGCAGGGTCTATCCGCTGGGCTCGTCCGCGGCGCACATCATCGGCTTCTCGGATGCCGGCGGTGAAGGCGTCGCCGGCGCCGAGGCGGCGCTGAATGAGGAGATCCGCGCCGCGGCCGGCGGCGAGATCCCGCTCTCCATCGACCTGCGCGTGCAGGGCGCCTTGGAGGACGAACTGTACAAGGCCGTCCACGAGTTCACGCCCAAGGGCGCCGTGGGCTTGGTGACCGACGTGCACACCGGCGAGATCCTCGGGATGGCCAGCTGGCCGGTCTATGACCCGAACAAGCCGGGCAAGGCCGGGGTCTACGCTCAGACCAACCGGGCCGCAGCGACGGTCTTCGAGATGGGCTCCACGTTCAAGGCGTTCACCGTCGCGATCGGGCTCGATACCGGCGTGGCCACGCCCAACACGACCTTCGACGCCACCGTGCCCTTCAAGCTGGGCTACCGAACGATTCACGACTACCACGCCGCCCGGAAGGTCCTGACCCTGGTCGAGGTGTTCCAGCACTCGTCCAACATCGGCACCGCCAAGCTCGCGGTTGCCATCGGCCCCGAGCGCATGGGCGCCTATTTCAAGAACCTTGGCCTGACGTCACCCGCACCGGTGGAACTGATCGAGAGCGCCCGGCCGCTGACGCCGCGGAAATGGGACGAGGACGCGGTCGCCTCCACCTCCTTCGGCCACGGCATCAATGTCAGCCCGCTGGCGCTGGCGCGGGCCATGGGCGCCATCCTGAACGGGGGGCGGCTGATCCCGCTGACCATCCGCAAGAAGGAGCCCGGCGAAACCCCCGAAGGCACGCGGGTGATGTCGGAACGTTCTTCCCTGCAGATGCTCTCGATCATGCGCGCCAACGTGGCTGGCGAGGCGGGTAGCGGCCGTTCGGCCAACATCCCGGGCCTTTCGGTCGGCGGCAAGACCGGCACCGGCGAGAAGTACGACCCGGCCATTCGCGGCTACAACCAGAAGCGCCAGGTCTCCTCCTTTGCCGCCGTGTTCCCGACCAACGGCCCGGTCGAGGCCAAGCGCTACTTCGTGCTGATCCTGCTGGACGAGCCGCGCGGCACCGCCCGCTCCGCCGGCTATGCCACGGGCGGCTGGGTGGCCGCGCCCGCCGCCGGGCGCGTCATCGAGCGGATCGCGCCGTTCCTCGGCGTCGAGCGCCAGCCGGAGATCGCCGAGATCGCCCCCGCAGGCGCCCTGCCGGTGGGAGAGGCCCAATGAGCCGTCTCTCCGCCATCGTGAAGCGCGGTCTGCAGGTCGACCCCGAGATCACCGGCGTCACCGCCGACAGCCGCAAGGTCAAGCCCGGCGCCCTGTTCGCCGCCCTGCCGGGCAGCCAGGCCGATGGCGCGGCCTTCGCCGCCGCCGCCGTCCAGGCCGGCGCCGCGGCGGTGATCGCCGACCGCGACCTGGGACTTTCGGTCCCGACCATCGTCACCAAGGACCCGCGCCGGGCCTACGCCCTGGCCGCGGCCGAGTTCTGGGGGCGTCAGCCGCAGGTGTGCGTCGCGGTCACCGGCACCAACGGCAAGACCTCGGTCGCCAACTTCTGCCGCCAGATGTTCGCCAGAGCCGGCAAAACCTCGGCCAGCATGGGCACCCTGGGCATTACCGTCTCCCGTCCGGACGGGACCCACGAGCAGCTGACCCCCCCGGGCCTGACCACGCCTGACGCCGGCGATGTGGCCGAATGGCTGGCCAAGCTGGCCACAATGGGCGTGTCGCACTTCGCCATGGAGGCCTCGTCTCACGGGGTCGATCAGCGGCGTCTCGATGGGGTGCGGCTGACGGCCGCGGGTTATCTGAACCTGACCCAGGACCACCTGGACTACCACGGCACCATGGATGCCTACCGGGGCGCCAAGCTTCGGCTGTTCGACACCCTCCTGCCGCGGGGCGGCACGGCCGTCCTGAACGCCGACTCCGACGCCTTCCCCGCGTTCGCCGCTTCGGCCGTGATTGCAGGCCAGTGGGTCATGACCGTGGGCGAGAAGGGCCAATACCTGAAGCTGGCACAGCGCGAGCTGCTGCCAGACGGCCAACGCCTGCGCATCCAGTGCGAGGGCCGGGCCTATGACGTCCGCCTGCCGCTGGCCGGCGCCTTCCAGGCCTCCAACGCCCTTGTGGCCGCCGGCCTGTGCCGGGCGGCGGGCCTGACGCTGGAGGAGACCTTCGCGGGCCTGGAGGCGCTGACCGGCGCGCCGGGGCGCCTGCAGCGTGTGGGCCAAGGTTCCCGCGGCGGCGAGGCCTATGTGGATTATGCGCACACCCCGGACGGGCTGGAGACGGTGCTGAGCGCCCTTCGTCCCCACGTGCGCGGGCGGCTGATCGTGGTGTTCGGCGCCGGCGGGGATCGCGACCGGACCAAGCGGCCGCTGATGGGCAGGATCGCCGGCCAGCTGGCGGATGTGGCGATCGTCACCGACGACAACCCGCGCTCCGAGGCGCCCGAGGCGATCCGCGCCGAGGTGATGGTCGGCTGTCCCGACGCGACCGAGATCGGCGACCGTCGCCAGGCCATCCGGGCCGCCGCGGCCATGCTCCGCGACGGCGACATCCTGGTGGTGGCCGGCAAGGGCCACGAGCAGGGCCAGATCGTCGGGGGCGTGACGCATCCGTTCGATGACGTCAGTGAGACCGCCCAGGCGCTGGAGCTGGTGCATGGCTGAGCCGCTCTGGACGGCCGCGGATATCGCCGCCGCCACTGGCGGGCGGATCGAGCGCAGCTTCGAAGCCAACGGCGTGTCGATCGACACCCGCACCATCGAGCCTGGCGACCTGTTCATCGCCCTCGGCGGCGCGCGTGACGGACATGAGTTCGTGGCCCAGGCCATGGCCAAGGGCGCGGCCGGCGTGCTGGCCTCGCGGCCGGTTGAGGCGCCGGCGGTGATGGTGGACGACACCTTCCGGGCCCTGGAACAACTGGGCCTCGCCGCCCGCGAGCGGGCGCCGCAGGTCAGGCGGGGGGCCGTCACCGGTTCGGTCGGCAAGACCAGCGTGACCCAGGCGATCATGGCGGGCCTGAAGCTGGCCGGGCCGGCCCACTCGTCGGTGAAGAGCTACAACAACCACATCGGCGTGCCGCTGACGCTGGCGCGGATGCCGCGGGGCGTGGAGCGGGCGATCTTCGAGATCGGCATGAATCACGCCGACGAAATCCGGCCGCTCACCCAGATGGTGCGACCGCACGCGGTGACCGTGACCACGGTGGGCCCGGTTCATACCGAGAACTTCCCTGACGGGGAGGCGGGCGTCGCCCGGGCCAAGGCGGAGATCTTCGAGGGGCTCGAGCCCGGTGGGGTCGCCGTCCTGAATGCCGACAACCGCTGGTTCTCCCCGCTAAAGGCGGCGGCGGAGGCGGCGGGGGCGCGTGTCCGCGCCTTCGGGACCGGCGAGGGCTGCGACGCGCGGCTCGTCGACTTCCAGGTCGTGGAAGGCCCGGGCCAGCCGCATGCCGTGGTGCAGGCCCGCCTGGACGGCAAGGCTCTCGACTTCCCGATCCTGCAGACCGGCTTTCACTGGGGCCCCAACAGCATGGCCGTGCTGCTGATGCTGCAGGCC
Source organism: Pseudomonadota bacterium (assembly GCA_023412655.1). Classification (GTDB taxonomy): domain Bacteria; phylum Pseudomonadota; class Alphaproteobacteria; order Caulobacterales; family Caulobacteraceae; genus Phenylobacterium. The sequence continues at coordinate 14,000 of JAEYNH010000164.1, forward strand.
CTGGACGTGGATCTTTCCGACAGCCTCGCGGCGCTCGGCTCGTTCGAACCCCTGGCCGGACGGGGCGCGGAGCGGCAGGTCTCCAAGGGCCGCGGCGCCTTCACCCTGATCGACGAGAGCTACAACGCCAACCCGGTGTCCATGGCTTCGGCCATCGCCACCCTGGGCGCGCGCGGCGCCGAAGGCCGGCGCATCGTGGCGCTCACGGACATGCTGGAACTCGGCCCCGAGGGGCCGGCTTTCCACGCCGATCTGGCCGAGGCGCTGGAGGCTGCGACGATCGACCTCGTCTTCTGCGCCGGGCCACTGATGAAATCCCTCTGGGACGCCCTTCCGCCGACTCGGCGCGGAGGTTACGCCGAAACCGCTGCGGAGCTTGCGCCGCAGGTCGCCCACGCCGTGGAGCCGGGCGATGTGGTGATGGTCAAAGGGTCGAACGGGTCGAAGGCCGGCGCCATCGCGCAGGCCTTGGCTGCGCTTGGATCCGGGTCCGGGGGAGCGGCCTGATGTTCTACTGGCTGTACGAACAGTTCGCAGCCTCGGGCTATGTCCCGATCCTCAACCTGCTGAAGTATCAGACCTTCCGCACGGGCATGGCCATCTTCACGGCCCAGTTCGTGGTGGTCGCCATGGGCTCGCGCTTCATCCGCTGGATGCAGGCGAAGCAGGGCAAGGGTCAGCCGATCCGCGCCGAGGGCATTGAGCGCCACATCATCGAGAAGGCCGGCACCCCCACCATGGGTGGGGTCATGATCCTGGCGGGCCTGCTGGCCGGGACGCTGCTGTGGAGCGACCTGTCCAACGTCTATGTCTGGGCTGTGGTGCTGGTCACGGCCGGCTACGGCCTGCTGGGCTTCACCGACGACTACGCCAAGGTCACCCGGCAATCGACGGCCGGCGTCTCGGGCAAGCTGCGGCTGGTGCTGGAAGCCGGCATCGCCATGGCGGCGGTGGCCCTGATCATCGTCTTCGCCCAGAAGCCCGCCCAGACCCCCGAACTGCTGACCTCGGTCACCTTCCCCCTGTTCAAGCAGTTCTTCGTTGACCTGAACTGGTTCTACCTGCTGTTCGGCGCCTTCATCATCGTGGGCGCAGCCAATGCGGTGAACTTCACCGACGGGCTGGACGGCTTGGCGACGGTGCCGGTGATGATCGCGGCCGCGGCCTACGGACTGATCGCCTATCTGGTCGGCAACTTCGTCTTCTCGAACTACCTGCAGCTCCACCACGTGCCCGGGGTCGGCGAGATCTCGGTCTTCTGCGGCGCCCTCATCGGCGCCGGCTTGGGCTTCCTGTGGTACAACGCCCCACCGGCCAAGATCTTCATGGGCGACACCGGCTCGCTGGCCCTTGGCGGCGCCGTAGGCACCGTCGCGGTGGCCACGCGTCACGAGATCATCCTGGCGGTGATCGGCGGTCTGTTCGTCGCCGAGACGCTGTCGGTGATCATCCAGGTCGCTTGGTTCAAGCGCACCGGCCGACGGATCTTCCTGATGGCTCCGATCCACCACCACTTCGAGAAGCTGGGCTGGTCGGAGTCCACCGTCGTCATTCGCTTCTGGATCGTCGCCATCATGCTGGCCCTCCTGGGCCTGGCCACCCTCAAGCTGCGATAAGGAGCCCCTCGCACCCGCCATGATCCCGGTCCTCGGCTTCGAAGGTAGGACGGTCGCCGTGTTCGGCCTGGCCCGCACGGGCCTGGCGGCGGCGCGTGCGCTCCTGGCCGGCGGCGCCAGGGTGGCGCTGTGGGACGACAATCCAAAGGTACGGGAAGCGGCCGAGACCGAAGGGTTCGAGCTCACCGACCTGACGCGGGCCGATTGGGCCGACTTCGCCGCCATCATGCTGTCGCCCGGCGTGCCGCTGACGCACCCGGCGCCGCACTGGACCGTGGAACGGGCCCGCGAGGCCGGCGTGGAGATCGTGGGGGACATCGAACTCTTCGCCCGCACGGTGAACGCCTCGCCGGAGCACAAGCGGCCGAAGATCGTCGCCATCACCGGCACCAACGGCAAGTCGACCACGACCGCCCTGATCGGCCACATCCTGGCCGAGGCCGGCCGGGACGTGCGGATCGGCGGCAACATCGGCTACGGCGTGCTGGCCCTCGAGGACATGCACGGGGGCGCCGTCTACGTCCTGGAGCTGTCGTCCTATCAGCTCGACCTGACCTCGAGCCTGCACGCCGACGTCACCGTCATCCTCAACATCTCGCCCGACCACCTGGAGCGGCACGGGACGATGGACGAGTACGTGGCCGCTAAGCGCCGCATCCTGCTTAACCAGGGCAAGGGCGATACTGCGGTCATCGGGGTGGACGATCCCTGGGGGCAGCGGATCTGCACCGAGATCACGGCGGCCAATCGGCGGACCATCGTGCCGATCTCCGCCTCGAAGGCGATGAGTCGTGGGGTCTATGCCTTGGACGGCCTGCTGTACGACGCCACGGGCGAACGGGCCCAGGGGGTCGCCGACCTGAAGCGCGCCCGCTCCCTGCCCGGACGGCACAACTGGCAGAACGCCGCGGCGGCCTATGCGGCGGTGAAGGGCCTGGGCGTCTCCGGCGAGGAGGCGGCCCAGCACCTGATGACCTTTCCCGGTCTCGCTCACCGGATGGAGACGGTGGCCACGCTCGGCAAGGTCCGCTTCGTCAACGACAGCAAGGCGACCAACGCCGACGCCGCACGGCAGGCCATGTCGAGCTATCCCAAGTTCTTCTGGATCGCGGGCGGGTTGGCCAAGACCGGCGGTATCGAGAGCCTGACCGACCTCTTCCCGCGCATCGAGAAGGCCTATCTGGTCGGCGAGGCCGCGCCGGCCTTCTCCGACACCCTGCGAGGCCTGGCCCCCGCCGTGGACGCCGGAACCATCGAGTCGGCTGTCGGCCTGGCCTACGAGGACGCGCGCGCCACCGGCCATGAGGCCATCGTGCTGCTGTCGCCGGCCTGCGCCTCGTTCGACCAGTTCGCCGATTTTGAGCAGCGGGGCGAGGCCTTCCGGGCCGCGGTCCAGCGGCTCGCCCAGGCGCAGGCGCCCGTCACATGAGCCCTGTCAGCCAGGCCCACGCCTTTCCGCGGTCGGACCGCTCGCCCCTGGGCGTCTGGTGGTGGACCGTCGACCGCTGGATGCTGGGCGTCGTCGCCCTGCTGATCTTCATCGGCGTGGTCATCTCGTTCTCGTCCAGCCCCGCTGCGGCCATGCGGATGAACATCGGCGATCCGTTCCACTTCGCTGTGCGCCAGTGCGTCTTCGCCCTAGGGGCCACCGCGATCCTGCTGACCGTGTCGATGCTGGACGTCAAAGGCGTCCGGCGGGCGGCGTTCTTCATCTGGCTGGTCGCCATCGCGGTGATGATCGCCCTGCCGTTCATCGGCCACAGCGCCAAGGGCGCGACCCGCTGGATCGAAGTGGGTGGGTTCACCTTCCAGCCGTCCGAGTACATGAAGCCAGCGCTGATCATCCTGGTGGCCTGGATGTTCGCCGAGGGACAGAAGGGCCAGGGCGTCCCCGGCGTCTCCATCGCCTTCGTGCTGTACGGCATCTCGGTGGGCCTGCTGCTGATCCAGCCCGACGTTGGCCAGACGGTGCTGATCACCGTGGCGTTCGGCACCGCCTTCTGGATGGCCGGTGTGCCCATGTCCTGGGTGATGCTGCTGGGAGCGGCAGCCATGGCCGGGCTGTCGTCCACCTATTTCCTGTTCCCGCACGTGCAGAGCCGGGTGGACCGCTTCCTAAGCCCGGACAAGGCCGACACCCATCAGGTGGATGCGGCGGCCATCGCCCAGGCAGCGGGTGGGCTGTTCGGCCGGGGGCCAGGCGAGGGCGTGATGAAGCGTCGGGTGCCCGACCTGCACACCGATTTCGCCGCCTCGGTGGGCGCAGAGGAGTTCGGCCTGGTGTTCCTCCTGCTCATCATCGCCCTGTTCGCCTTCGTGGTGGTGCGCGGGCTCTATCGCTCGATGAAGCTGTCCGACCCCTTCGAGCAGGTGGCCGCCGCGGGGCTCTTCGTGCTGGTCGGCCAGCAGGCGATCATCAACCTGGCGGTCAACCTCAACATGATGCCGACCAAGGGCATGACCCTGCCGTTCATCAGCTATGGCGGCTCGTCCATGCTCGCCATGGGGCTCACCCTGGGCATGGCCTTGGCTCTGACCCGCCGCCGCCCAGGCGCCTATACCCCGACCGAAGGGCTCGCCAAGGCGGGCGCGTTCACCTAAGCGTCGAGACCTCATGCGTAAGATCGCCGTCGTCGCCGCCGGAGGCACCGGAGGCCACCTCTTTCCCGCGCAGGCCCTTGCCGAGGCCCTGATTGCACGCGGCTGGGGCATCGTCCTGGCCTCGGACGAGCGGGTGGCGGGCCTGGCACAGGACTTTCCCGCCGAACGCCGCATCGGCCTTTCCGCGGCCACCTACAGGCCCGGCGATCCTGTGGGCATGATGCGCGCCGGGTTCGCAGTGCTGCGGGGGGCCATGCACGCCCGGGCAGCTTTCCGCGAGATCCAGCCCAGCGTGGTTGTGGGCTTCGGCGGCTATCCGTCCGCCCCGGCCCTCGTGGCCGCCATCCTCGACCGGCGTCCGACCGTCATACACGAACAGAACGCGGTGATGGGCCGGACAAACCGCATGCTGGCCAGCCATGTGCGCACCGTGGCCTGCGCCTTCCCAACACTGAAGAAGGCGCCGCCTAAGGTGGCGGGCCGGGCGATCGTCGTCGGCAATCCGGTCCGCCCGCCGATCCGGGCCCTGGCGGACGCGCCCTATCTGCCGCCCGAGCCCAATGGCCCCGTCCGCCTGCTGGTGACCGGCGGCAGCCAGGGCGCGCGGCTCCTGTCGGAGCTGGTGCCCGAGGCGGTGAAGGCCTTGCCGGAAGACCTGCGCAAGCGGCTGACGGTGCAGCAGCAGACCCGTCCCGAATCCATGAACACCGCCCGCCGGGCCTATCGCGACGCCCTCGTCCATGCCGAAGTGGCGCCCTTCTTCCGTGATATCGCCAGCCGGCTGCGGGATGCGCATCTGGTGGTGGGGCGGGCAGGGGCCGGCACGGTCTGTGAGTTCGCCGTCGCCGGGAAGCCGTCGATCCTCGTGCCGCTGGCGATCGCCATCGACGACGACCAGGGCCAGAACGCCAAGCTGCTGGCCGACGCGGGCGGCGCGGAAGTGGCGCGGGAGCACCAGCTCACGGTGGACAGCCTGGCCAACGCCCTCGAGAAGCTGCTCAACAACCCGGCCCGCCTTCAGCGCATGTCGGATGCGGCCCGGTCCGTCGCTATCCCGGATGCGGCGGAGCGTCTCGCCGACGTGGTCGAGCAGACCGCCCGGGCCGGCTAGGCATTGCTGCGAACCGCAGGCGGCGCTAGCAGGACTCCATGAACCGCCGCCCTGTTCCCTTCGAGATCGGCCCCGTGCACTTCATTGGCATCGGGGGCATCGGCATGAGCGGCATCGCCGAGATCATGCTGCGCACCGGCTACCAGGTGCAGGGCTCGGATGCGAAGGCCAGCGCCAATACCGAGCGGCTGGAAAAGCTGGGCGCCAAGATCTTCATCGGTCACGACGCCGCGAACGTCGATGGGGCCTATGCCATCGTCTATTCCACCGCGGTGAAGCCCGACAATCCGGAGATGGTGGCCGGCCGGGAGAAGCGCCTGCCGTTGGTGCGTCGGGCGGAGATGTTGGCCGAGCTCATGCGGCTGCAGTTCTCCATTGCGGTGGGGGGCACCCACGGCAAGACGACAACCACCTCGATGGTGGCCACCCTGCTGGACGCCGGCGGGCTGGACCCCACCGTCGTCAACGGGGGCATCATCAATGCCTACGGCACCAATGCGAAGGTGGGCGCCGGCGACTGGATCGTGGTCGAAGCCGACGAAAGCGACGGCACCTTCCTGAAGCTGAAGTCGACGGCCGCCGTGGTCACCAACATCGACCCTGAGCACCTCGACCACTACGGCGACTTCGAGGCGGTCAAGAAGGCCTTCCAGGACTTCGTCGAGAACATTCCCTTCTACGGTTTCGCGGCCGTCTGCACGGACCATCCCGAAGTGCAGGCCATGGCGGCCCGCGTCGAGAACCGCCGGCTCGTCACCTACGGGGTCAATCCGCAGGCCGAGGTTCGCGCCCACAACATCCGGATGGGGCCGGAAGGGGCGCGGTTCAGCGTGATGATCCAGCCGCGGGAAGGCGGCCTGACCACCTACGACGACCTGCTGCTGCCCATGGCGGGCCAGCACAATGTCCAGAACGCCCTGGCCGCCATTGCCGTGGCCCGTGAACTGGGCGTGGGCCCCGACGCCATCCGCAAGGGGCTGGCCGGCTTCGGAGGCGTGAAGCGCCGGTTCACCACCACCGGGGTGGCCAATGGCGTGCGGGTGGTGGACGACTATGGCCACCATCCCGTGGAGATCGCCTCGGTGCTCAAGGCGGCCCGGGCGGTGAGCGAGGGCAAGGTCATCGCCGTGGTGCAGCCCCACCGCTACACCCGCCTGCGCGACCTGTTCGATGACTTCTGCGCCTGTTTCAACGACGCCGACACGGTGATCGTGGCCGACGTCTATCCTGCGGGCGAAGCGCCCATCGAGGGCATAGACAAGGACGGTCTCGTCAGCGGCCTGCGGCGATACGGCCACCGCCGCGTCCTGCCGCTTCCTGCCACCCCCGAACTCGCCGCCCTGATCCGCAACGAAGCTCAGGCGGGCGACCTTGTCGTGCTGCTGGGCGCCGGCGACATCACCAGCTGGGCCTACGCTCTGCCGGGCGAACTTGAAGCACTGGGACAGGCGGCGGAATGAGCTGGAAGGACAGCCTGCCTGCAGTCCGCGGCAAGATTCTGAAGGACGAGCCTCTGGGCCCCTTCACCTGGTTCCGCGTCGGCGGACCCGCCGACCTGATCTTCCTGCCCGAGGACGAGGATGATCTGGCCGCTTTCCTGAAGGGGCTACCGCCGGACGTGCCGGTCACGGTCCTCGGCGTCGGCTCCAACACACTGGTGCGTGACGGCGGCGTCGACGGCGTGGTGATCCGGCTCGGCAAGGGCTTCGCCAAGGTGGAGCCGCGAGGCGAGAGCCGGATCTACGCGGGCGCAGCGGCGCTCGACGCGACGGTGGCGCGCGAGGCGGCGAAGGCCGGGATCGCAGGCCTGGAATTCTATCGCGGGGTGCCTGGCGCTATCGGCGGCGCGTTGGTGATGAACGCCGGCTGCTATGGCTCCGAGACGAAGGACGTGCTCGTCGAGGCCTATGCCCTTACGCGCTCGGGCGAGCGGATCACTCTCTCGAATGCGGAACTCGAATACAGCTATCGCAAGTCGGCGCGGGCAGCGGCCCAGCAGTTGATCTTCCTGGGCGCCCTGTACCAGGGGACGCCGGACGATCCAGCCGCCGTGGAGGCCCGGATGGCGGAGATCACTGCTCGGCGCGAACAGACCCAGCCGATCCGCGAGAAGACCGGCGGCTCGACATTCAAGAACCCGCCGGGCCACTCGTCCTGGAAGCTCGTGGACGAGGCGGGCTGGCGCGGCAAGCCGTTCGGCGGGGCAATGTTCTCGCCGCTGCATTCGAACTTCCTGATCAACACCGGGGAGGCCACCGCCGCCGACCTTGAGGGCCTGGGCGAGGCGGTCCGGGCCGATGTTAAGGCCAAGTTCGGCGTTGAGCTGGATTGGGAGATCAAGCGGATCGGCAAGCCCGCCTGAGGGCGCCGGGCTCTTGATCATCGGTTCCTGCCAAGCCTTGGCGGCAGGCGACCTTGACGGGAATCCCGGGACCGCGCACGCCAAGGTCATGCGAAGCTTCGCCCTGATGACCGCCGCCGCCGCCAGCCTGCTGGCCGCCGCCCCGCCCGCCGCCGCACAGGACCTCTCCGCCAGCACCGCAGCCATCCGCGACCGCGCCCTGGCCGATGGAACGGCCTGGGCCATCGCCGAGTCCCTGACCACCGAGATCGGGCCGCGCCTGGTGGGCTCACCGGCCATGGAGCGTGCCCGCGACTGGGCCGTGGAGACGCTGACGCGCCAGGGCTTCCAGAACGTGAAGGTCGAGACCTTCACGGCCTCTGGCTGGTTCCGTGGCGCGGAGTCGGCCGAGGTGACGGCGCCATATCCGCACAAGCTGCACATCCTGGGCCTCGGTCGCTCGGTCTCGACTCCGAAGGGCGGGCTGACCGCCGAGGTGGCGCTGTTCCGCAGCTTCGACGAGTTGCTGGCCCAGCCAGCGGGTTCGCTGAAGGGCAAGATCGCGGTGGTGACCGGGGTCATGGCGCGGGCGCAGGACGGCTCCGGTTATGGGGCCATCAACGCCCAGCGCAGCCGCGGCCCGGCCGAGGCCGCCAAGCGCGGCGCCGTCGCCTACCTGGTCCGCTCGCTCTCGACGGATGACACGCGGCTGCCGCACACCGGAGGGGCTCAGCCTGGCGGCATCCCGGCCGCGGCGTTGTCGACGCCGGACGCCGACCTGCTGGAGAGGCTGGTCGCCCAGGGCAGGCCCGTGGTCGTCAAGCTGGACATGACCTCGCGCTACGAGCCGAAGGTCCCAGCCTACAATATCTCGGGCGAGATCCCTGGGACCGATCCGGACGCCGGCGTGCTGATCGTCGGTGGCCACCTGGACAGCTGGGATCCTGGCACGGGCGCGGTGGATGACGCGGCCGGCATCGCCATCACCGCCGCCGCCGCCAAGCTCGCGGCCAGCCAGGGGCCGCTGAAGCGGACTATACGGGTGGTGATGTGGGGCTCCGAAGAGCAGGGCGGTTCCAGCGCCGCCTATCTCGAGGCTCATCGGGACGAGGTTCCGAGCATGGTGGTCGTCGGCGAGAGCGACACCGGGGCGGGCCGCATCTGGCAGGTTCGTCTGCCCCAGGGCAGCCTGGACCATCCGGCCATGAAGGCGTTCACCGGCGCGCTCGGGCCGTTGAAGGTGATCATCAGCAGAGATGAGCCTGGGTTCGGCGGGGCCGACGTCTCTGGCCTGGTCTCAGCTGGGGCGCCGTTCGTCGAGTTCAATCAGGACGCCAGCCGATACTTCGATCTGCACCATTCCGCGGATGACACCCTGGACAAGATCGACCCCGCCGAACTGGCGCAGAACGTGGCGGTCTGGGCGGCCTTCCTGCACGCGGCGGGGGGCAGCGACATCAACTTCCGCACGCCAGCTTCCGCGCCCTAGGTACGAGCTTCACGCGAGACGACTGTTGCTGTTGGGCAGGGGCGCGCGACGGCTCGCGCACTTGACCGGGGCGCGTGCGTCCTCCACGGCGGGCGGACACGCCGCTCCAAGCTACGAGTCGCCCATGGCCACCCCGCTTTCCGGACATCACGTCGCCGTCCTCCTGGGCGGCATCTCCTCCGAACGGGAGGTGAGCCTCGTGTCGGGACGTGCATGCGCCGACGCGCTGGAACGTCTGGGCGCCAAGGTCAGCCGGGTCGACGCCGGCCGCGACGTGGCCGAGGTGCTGGCGCGGCTCAGGCCGGACGTGGTGTTCAACGCCCTGCATGGGGCGTGGGGCGAGGACGGCTGCGTTCAGGGCATCCTGGAGACCCTGCAGATCCCGTACACTCACTGCGGCGTCCTGGCCTCGGCCCTGGCCATGGACAAGGCCAAAGCCAAGGCCGTGATGGCCGCGGCCGGCGTCGCCGTCCCGGGTGGCGGGCTGTACAACCGCTTCGACGTGGCGCGGGATCACGTCCTGCCGCCCCCTTATGTGGTGAAGGCCAATGCCGAGGGCTCGTCGGTCGGCGTGTTCATTGTTCGCGACCGCGCCAACCGTCCGCCGCAGGAAGTCCTGGAGTCTTCCTGGACCTATGGCGATGAGGTGATGGTCGAGCCGTTCATCCGTGGCGTCGAGCTCGCCGTGGGGGTGATGGACGGCAAGGCGATGGCCGTGACCGAGATCCTTACCGAGCGGGACTTCTACGACTACGAGGCCAAGTACGCAGCGGGCGGTTCGCAGCACATCGTTCCCGCCCGAATTCCGGAACATGCCCTTGAAAAGGCGAAAGAACTGTCTGAGCGCGCGCACGCGGCGCTTGGTTGTCGCGGGGTTACCCGGGCGGATCTTCGTTATGACGACATTAACGACATTCTGGTCCTCTTGGAGGTCAATACCCAGCCCGGCATGACGCCCACCTCGCTCGTCCCCGAGCAGGCGGCCTCGCAGGGCGTGGATTTCGACCGGCTTGTGTTGTGGATCACGGAGGACGCCTATGCCCGCGGCGGAGCGGGGAGCATCGCGAGCAGCGGCGAAACCTCGAGCCAAGGCGCCCTCTAGCCAGAAGCGGGCGGCCGGCAAGGGGGCGGCGCCGGTCTCGGCGCGCCCCGCGGGCGCCAGCGCATCTCCCAAGCTGATCCTGCTCGCGGCCGCCGGCGTCCTGGTGGCGGCGGTGACGGCCACCCTCGCCACCGGCGGCCGGGGCCAGGCTCTGGCCGACAGCGTCGTCGCCGCCGTGGATGGGCAGTTCGGCCAGGCCGGCTTCCGTCTTCGCACAGTGCATGTGCAGGGCGCGTCCAAGATGGCGACCCCCGACATCGTCCGCGCCGCTGCGGTCCACAAGGACCAGCCGTTGCTGGGCATGGATCTCGACGGCCTGCGCGCCCGCATCGAGCAGGTCGGCTGGGTCGAGGAGGCCAAGGTCGTGCGCCTGATGCCGGACACCCTGGTCATCGCCGTGAAGGAGCGCCGTCAGCTCGCTGTATGGCAGCATGGCGGCAAGAGCATGGTCATCGACGACCAGGGCCGGGTGATCCCCGAGGCCGATCCGGCCCGCTTCGCCATGCTGCCGCTGGTGGTCGGTGCGGGCGGCGCCCAGCACGCCAGCGAGATCCTGCCGATCCTGGCCCAGCGTCCCAAGCTGATGCAGCGCATGGAAGCCCTGGTGCGCGTGGACGACCGCCGGTGGGACCTTCGGCTGAAGGACGGCTCGCTGATCCAGCTCCCGGCCGCCGGCGAGGAGGACGCACTCGCCCAACTGGAGCAGCTCGACCTGCGCTCACGGATCCTGGAACTGGGGTTCGAGCGGATCGACCTGCGCAATCCCGATGTCGTGGCCGTCCGGCCGCGCGCTCCTGTCGCCCCCACCGCGCCCGGCGGCCTCGCCGCCGCCGGCGTGTAACGAGAGAAGAAAAAGACCCTCGATGCTCAAGTCGCCCACGCGTCGCGAAGCTTCCTCTGCCGCCCGGGACGGCCGTGAAGGCCTGAAGGCTGCGCTGGCGCCGCCCAAGGTGATCGCGGCGGTGGACCTCGGGGCCTCGAAGGTGACCTGCTTCATCATGAAGCCGGAAGGCGTGCGCAAGGCCGATCGGACGCTCACCACCTGCGGGGTGGGCTACGTCCAGTCGCGTGGCGTGCGCGGCGGCGCGATCGTCAACCTCGACGAGGCGTCGGACGCCATCGCCCAAGCCGTTGAGCGGGCCGAGAACGTGGCCGGGGTGAACGTGCAGGGCGTGACCGTCGCCACGGCGGGCGGCCAGTTGGCCTCTTCGCGGGTGGCCGGCCGCGTTTCCATCGGCGCGCGACCGATCGCCGACAACGATCTGGTGCGGGCGATCCAGAACGCCCTGGCCCAGATCAAGCTGCCCGGCCGTCGGGCGGTGCACATCCTTCCCGTCGCCTGGTCGGTGGACGGCCAAGGCGGCGTTCGCGACCCGCGGGCCATGTTCGGCAAGACTCTGGGTGTCGAGTTGCTGGTCGTCTCGGTGGCCGAAACCGTGTTCCAGACCCTGGGCGCCTGCGTCGAGCGCGCCCACCTCCAGCTGGAGGGCGTGGTCGCCGCCCCATTTGTCTCCGCGCTCGCCGCTCTGGAAGAGGACGAGATGGATCTGGGCAGCGTCTGCATCGACATGGGCGGCGGCTCCACCTCGGCGGCGGTCTTTTCCGGCGGCAGCCTGGTGCATGTGGAGACGGTGCCGGTCGGCGGCCAGCACGTGACCCAGGACATCGCTCGGGGACTTTCCACCTCCATCGCCGGCGCCGAACGGATCAAGACCCTGCATGGCTCGGCCATCGCCTCGGCCAACGAGGACCGCGAGATGATCGAAGCCCCGCCGCGGGGCGATGATCCGGGCGCAGGCCCGGTGGTCGCGCCGCGCAGCCTGCTGAAGGGCATCATCGCGCCCCGGGTGGAAGAGACGCTGGAACTGCTCCGTGACCGCCTCAAGGCTTCGGGCGCCCCGGTGGAGCCGGGCGCGGGCCTGGTGCTGACCGGGGGCGCAAGCCAGCTGGCGGGCGTCCGCGAAGTCGCGGTGCGCGTGTTCGACCGCCCTGTGCGCCTCGGCCGCCCGCGCCGAGTGCCGCATCTGGCCGACGCCGCCTCCGGCCCGGCCTTCACCGCAGCGGCCGGAATCCTGCACCGCGCCGCCTTCGGCCCGCGCGAGGCGGTCTCGGCCAAGTCGTTGACGTCAGCGAAGCTGCGCCGCGAACCGCTGGATCCCCGCGCCAATCCGGTCGCCAAGGCGGCCGCCTGGCTTCGCGAGAACCTGTAGGCATCCCAGTCAGGCGGCCGGTCCGGCCGAAGCGGCTGTAGAGGCCGCGGACATAGAGTTGGGCGGAATCCGTTGCCTCGAGATACACCCACAGGCAGCCGCCCAAACGCTCACGGGTGACGTCGTAGTCCCGGTATTCCACGGTGTCAGCGAAGACGAGACCTTCATCCGTCTCGTTCCAGCCGTGCACCTCCACGTTGTCGGTGGCGAAGCGGCGCTTGTAGTAGGACAGACCGCCGGCCACGCCGATGCGGTCATCGAACCTGCGCGAAATCGAGCGAGGCCTTCGGCGACCTTTATCGGTGGCGTCGTTGTAGGAGCCTTCCAGCGAGAAGACCGTCAGGGGTTTGAGGCGCTGAAAGGCGCTCGTCGTGTTGATCTCGATGGAAGCGCCGATCGTGTCGGCGCCCGACGATTTCGTTGTGATGCAGGACGACGAAGACAAGACCCGACGACCGCCGCGGCGCCAGCTCGACAAAACTTAAAGCTGGTCGACTGGCGCGAGGTGGAGAGGGCGCGCAGGTTACCGTGAGTAAGCTTCACCACACTTAGTAAATGAGGTTGCATTTCGCCATTCTGCACTCATACAGTGTATTGCCTTCAAGCTGGCCGGGCCCGCCGCGCGAGGAGCAACACACTGAAATTGTGGCAAGAAAGGAGTGGTCGAGTGATGGATAGCGTATCTCGTAATGCCAATCTCCTGCACGCCGGCGTGGCGGAACTTAGCGCGTCAGAGATCGACGAGGTCTCGGGTGGCGTGATCCCCGTCGCGGCGATCATCGTCGCCGGGGTCTGCTTCTCCGCCGGCTTCATCGTCGGCGAGCTTATCGATTGAGCGCTCGGGAGATCTCATCATGGACATGACTCGTGATGCTTCCGGCATCGTCGATCTGACCTGTGGGCAGATCGACGAAGTGTCGGGCGGCGCCATCCCGGTCGCGGCAGTGATCGTGTGGGGCGTGTGCTTCTCGGCCGGCTTCATCGTCGGCGAACTCATCGACTGATCCGCAAGAAGGAGATCCATCATGGAAACTCGTGAAGCGAACAGCGGCGTCGTCGACCTGACGCCTGACCAGCTGGACGAAGTTTCGGGCGGCCTGGCTCCCCTGGCTTATGTGGCGATCGGCGTCTGCGCCTTCGCCTGGGGCCTGGTGGTGCACGAAGCCCTCGACTAGGGACGCGCGGGCTGCGGCGTCGCTGGCGCCGCAGCCCAAGCCTTCGCGACATGCTGTTCAAGCTCCTTGCCGTCATCTGCGCGCTGTTCGCCGCCGACGCGGCGACCACGTGGTACGGCCTGACCTTCGCGGAAAAATCCGAGCTGAACCCGTTGGTCCCCACCGATCCTGTGGGCGTGTTCGGCTTCAAGGCTCTCGCCTTTGTGGTCACGGCGGGGATCGTAACCCTCGCGCTGAAGCCTCCGCCCGCGGCGATGCTCCGGCGCCGGGACGTACGCGTCGGACTGTTGACCATCGCCCTCTACGTCGCCGGCAACAGTGGCGTAATGGCGCTCAGCAACCTCGGCGAGATCCTGTTCGACCGCGGCCTCGCCGACCTCGTGCGGACCGCCAGCGGCGGCCGGATCGATCCCCGGATGGCCGTCAACCTGATCGCGCTTGCGGCGCTGTTCGCTCCCTGCGTGGCGCTGGCCCAACGGATCGTCGATCGCGAGCGCGGCGCCGTCGCCGCGCGGCGCGCCACCGCCTGAGACGGCG
>JAEYNH010000172.1 GCA_023412655.1 Pseudomonadota bacterium
GTGCTGGGGGACCCGCGGGCCGAGGCGGTGATCGAGCGCGCGGCCGAGGCCCGCCTGCGGGCCGACGGCGCCACCGTCCTAGCGCCCTCGCCGCTCCGGTAGGCCAGGGCGCCGTGAATCTGCCGGATCACCGCCAGGCCTATGAGCTGCTTCGCCGCGGCGACGTGGACGGCGCCCTGAAGCTGACCGGCGCGCTGATGGGCCTGCCGCAGCCGGCCGCAGGCGCCTACGCCGCCCGGGCGGCGGTGCTCAAGGCGGCGGGCCGACCGCAGGAAGCCTTGACGGTGAATCGCGAGGCGGCCGCGCGGTATCCGTCCAGCGGAGCCACCTGGCACAACCTCGCCGCGACCCTGGGGGACCTCGGCCATGGGCGGGAGGCGACCGAGGCCGCCCGGCGCGCCATCGGCCTTGGCCTGGCCGCGCCGGAGACCCGCCTGGTCCTGGCGCGCGCGCTGCAGTCCGAGCACGAGTACGATGAGGCGGAGGCGGCGTTCGGCGAGGCGCTGAGGCTGCGCCCCGACTACGAGGAAGCCCACACCGAACTGGCCCAGCTCATCTGGATGCGCACGGGCGACGCCGAACGCGCCCTGGGCGCGCTGCGCCGAGCCGTGGCCGCCAATCCCGGACACGCGGGGCTGGCCTACGCCCTGGCCATGGCCGAACAGTTCACCGACCAGCGGGCGGCCGCCCGGGCCACGGCGGAACAGGGCCTCGCCCGCACGCCGCAGGACAGGCGGCTGCTGAGCCTGGCGGTGGAGCTGTGCTGCCGGCTGGGCGACGCCCCGGCGGCCGTACGCTGGGCCAGCCTCGCCCAAGGCGACGATCCGGTGGCGAACGTCCTGCGGGCCCAGGCGCTGCTGGCCTCCGGCGAGGCCGCGGCCGCCGCTGTCGCCGCGGAAGCGGCGGTGCGCCAGCAGCCGGACTACCAGTACTCCATCGCCCTCATGGCGACGGCTTGGAGGGTCGCGGGCGATCCCCGCTATGGCGACGCCTACGACTACGATCGCCTCGTGGCCACCGAGGACATCGTCGATCCCGAAACCCGTGACGGCGCGGCCTTCCTCGAGGAGTTGCGGGCGGCGCTGCGCCGCCTGCACCGCTTTTCCACCCATCCGTTCGGCCAGTCCGTGCGGCAGGGCAGCCAGGCGACCTTGCGCCTGGACGGCACACATGAGCCGGCCATCGAGCGGCTCCTGGAACTGTTGCGCGGGGCGGTGGCGCGGCGGGTGGCGGCCATCGGCCAGGGGCCGGGCCTGTTCGAGCGGCGCAACACCGGCGCGGCCAGCTTTTCGGGCGCCTGGTCGATCCGGCTCACCGGCGGCCAGGGACATCACGCCGACCATATCCACCCCATGGGCTGGATCTCCTCGGCGTTCTACGTCTCGACCCCCGACGAGGTGGCCGACGAAGGCGCCAAGCGCGGCTGGATCAAGTTCGGGGAACCTGGCGTGGCCACGGCCACACCGCTGGCGGCGGAACGCTTCGTCAAGCCCAGGCCCGGGCGGCTGGTGCTGTTTCCGTCGTACATGTGGCACGGCACCGTGCCCTACGACGGCTCGGCCGAGCGGATGACCGTGGCCTTCGATGCGGTGCCGCGCGTGGGCTGAGCCCCGCCCGGGCAGTGGCCTCCCACGGGTCGGCAGCGCTTTACATCGGGACAAAGAAAAAGGGCGGCGACCGAAGTCACCGCCCTCGTTCTTCAGGCTTTGCGTGGACTTAGAAGTCCGCGCGCACACCCACGAACAGGTACCGGCCCAGAGCGTCGAAGGTCTGGGGATAGGTGTTCCCGTTGCAGGGCCCGGTGGGGCAGTTCGACTGGCTGACCAGCGGCGGCTCGTTGTCGAACACGTTGTTCACGCCGAAGCGGAACGTCACGTTGTCACGCACCGACCAGGTGGCCGCGAGGTCGAAGTAGTTCTTGTCCGTGAGCTTTGCGTCGCGCTCCGGGCCGGGCGTCAGGCCGCCCAGGTAGGCGTCCGACGTGACGCTCGAGACGTAACGCCAGGTGGTGGCGATCTCGAAGTCCCACGGAGCGCGCCAGGTGGCGCGCAGCTTGTGGCGCCACTCCGGCATCGGGGCCGAGGCCGGAACCGCGCTCCCGGTGCAGATGCCGCCGTAGTAGCCGGCGCAGTTGTACGGCTCATCGCCCGGCAGGGTGGTGACCAGGTACTTGTCGAGCCACGACCCCTGGAAGTTGAGGGTGATGCCGCCGTACTGGTCGAGACCGCTGGTGAGGCCGAAGTCGCCGAAGTCGAAGCGGTAGTTGGCTTCGACGTCGATGCCTTCAACTTCCAGACCACCCGTGTTGAAGGTGGTGTCCACGATGTAGCCGTTCTGCGACAGCCACAGCGAACCGGTGCCCGGCGCGCGGTTGATCAGGCCGCAGAAGAAGGGGTCGCCGGTGACCGCGCAGCGCTCCAGCGTCACGTCCTGACCGATCTGGCCGATCCGGTCCTTCAGCTTGATGTTGTACCAGTCGACCGACGCCGAGAAGCCCGGCAGGAAGGTCGGGGTCAGCACGAAGCCCACCGAGTAGGTGTCGGCGGTTTCGGGCTCGAGGTTCGGGTTACCGCCGGTCTGGCCGTTGTACTGTTCGGCCGAGTTGGCGGCGATGTTGCCGTACTGGGCAGCCGTCACACCGGTCCGGGCGCAGTTCTCCGGGGTCGCCCAGTCCTCGTTGTCCAGCGGGTTAGCGCCGGCGCAGGGGTCGATCGAGCCGTTCAGCACCACGTTCAGGGTCGAGAAGAGCTCGACCACGTTCGGGGCGCGGACGGCGCGGTTGTAACCGCCGCGGAAGCGGAAGCTGTCGTTGAGCGCCCAGTCGC
>JAEYNH010000186.1 GCA_023412655.1 Pseudomonadota bacterium
CACCCAGGCCGCGGCGGCCAGGGTGCGGGCCGAAGTGGCCGAGACGCCGAGCGCCCGCTGCAGCGCCTGGAGAGCGCCCTCGGTGGGGGTCATCCGGCGGAGCGGCACGTCGCCCTCGAGACCGGCCAGCGCCTTGGCCTTGTCCACCGCCTGGTAGAAGCCGCCCAGTTCGTCGACGAGCCCGATCTGCCTGGCCTGCGCCCCGGTCCAGACGCGGCCCTTGGCGATCTCACGGACGCGCTCCGGCGGCAGGCGGCGGCCTTGGGCCACCCGGGCGACGAAGTTGTCGTAGATGCGGTCCATCCACTGGCCGAAGGCCGCCCGCTGGTCGGGCGTGAAGGGCTTGGCGAGGCCGAAGGCGCCCGCGTACTCGCCGCCGATATCCGTGTCGCGCAGGTCGACGCCGAACCGCGCCAGGGCCTCGCCCAGGGCGAACTTGCCGCCGAACACGCCGATGGAGCCGGTCAGGGTCGTCGGCTGGGCGACGATCGCCGAGGCCTCGGACGCGATCCAGTAGCCGCCGGACGCCGCATAGGTGCTCATGGAGACGACCACCGGCTTGCCTTTGGCCTTGGCCTCGCGGATGGCGTCGAGGATCTGCTCCGAGGCTGTGTCCGAACCGCCCGGCGAGTTCACCCGCAGGACGATGGCCTTGACGTTCTTGGCCTTGGTGGCGCGCTGGATGGCCTCGGCCAGGTCGTCGGAATAGATCGCGCCCGTGGCCGTGAACGGGCTGGCCCCCCGGTCGCGCCCGGTGACGATCGGGCCTTCCGCTTCGATCACCGCGATGGTGTCGCCGCCCCGATCCCGGCGGCCCACATCGCCCTGTCCGTAATCGCGGAACGGCAGAACCTTGGCGTCGTCGCCGGCGCGGTCGAGCAGGGCCTGGCGCGCTTCCCGCACCTGACCCACCCGGTCGATCAGCCCCAGGCGCTGGGCGTCCTCGGCCATATAGGGCCCGGCCTCCAGGGTGCGGCGCAGGGCGGCGGCGTCCTGCTTGCGGTCTCCCGCTGCGGCCGCCAGCGCACTCTCGTAGACGGACGTCATCCAGGAGATCGTGGCCTCCCGGTGGGCCGGCGTGTAGTTGCTCTGGGTGAAGGTATCGACGGCGTTCTTGTATTCCAACCGCTGCTCGAACTGCGGGATCACCCCGTACTTGTCGAACAAGCGCTTGAGGAACACGTCCTCGCTGGCGATCCCGGTGGCCTGCAGCGAGGAGCCGGGCTGCATCCAATAGTTCCCCGAGGCGGTCCCAAGCATATAGGTCGAGGACACGACGCCGCCGGGATAGAGGCCCTGGCTGTGGGCGATCACCGGCTTTCCCGTGGCCCGGAAGCGCAGCATGGCCTGGCGCAGCTCGTCGGCCAGGGCCGGTTCGATCCCACCCTCCGGCAGGCGCACCAGCAGGCCCTTGATCCGGTCGTCCTTCTCGGCCCGGCGCAGGCCTTCGATGATGGTCATCACGGCCGAGGTGCTGCGGCCGAGGCCCGCGAATGGGCTTTGCGGGGCCTGGTCGGTGAGCGGCTCGCGAAGGTCCAGTTCCAGCACCGTGCGCGCCGGCGTGGGCGATGGCCCGGCGGCGCTGACCGCCAGCGACACCAGCAGGACGGGAACGCCAACCAGGAAGATCATCAGCCCGGCGAAGACACCCGCCGCAGTGATCAGGAACTGCTTCATGCCGTTATCGAAAATCCGAGGTCCGCATCCGGCTCTCGCACACATTCTCGCGTGCGGCCAGCGTCCAGAGGGCCGGCCGGCGCTAGACGATCAGGGCCGAGGCGGTCTGCCACGCGATGGCCACCAGGCCCACGCCGGCGCCCAGGGCGGCGAACTGATCCATCAGCATCGAAACGGCCTCGCCCTGCCGCCTCAGCCGGGGCGCGGCGACCGCGAGCAGGATCGCGCATCCGCCGGCGCAGGCGAGGCTCACGCCTCCCGCCACCCATTGCCAGAGCAGCCGATCGTCTGCCGGTGTCTGCGCCTCGATGCTGGCGATGGCGTAGAGGGCGATGAAGTGGGCGGCCCAGGCGATCAGGCCGCCGAGGCCATAGATCCAGCGGACCATCCTCAGGGCCCCGGGAACAGCCGCGGCAAGGCGGCGATGAAGGCGCCCTGGCCGGCGGCGTAGGCGATGAACAGACCGATCACCTCGAAGGTCGCGGGCTGGCTGGCGCGCACATATCTCCAGGCCAGCCGCAGCAGGGCATAGAAGCCCATGATCACGCTGGCGGCGACGAACAGGCCCTGCCACGAGAGCAGGGCGGCCACGGCGGCGCCCTGCGGCGACTGCGAAGGCTGCAGTCCGGTCCCGGCCCAGCCGCGCAGGTCCAGGCCCCAGGCCGCGGCCAGCAGGACCACGGCCGCCACAAGCATGAAGGTGGAGGCGGCGGGGGCGCGCGGCCCGCCGCGGGTCAGCACCCTGACGCCGCTCCAGGCCAGGAGCGCGGCGCCGGCGAACAGCACGAGGATCAGGGCCAGCGAGTCCTTCGGCGGGGGAAGCCAGAGGTCCGGGCGGCTGCTCCACAGGAAGACGTAGGCAAAGCCCGCCAGCAGGGCCACCATGCCGCCGACGATGAGGGTGATGCACATCGCCCACCAGCCGTGGCTGCGCATGCCGCTGCTGTAGCTCGGGACAACGATGCCGCCGCCGATGTCCACCTTCGGCTGCTCGATCGGCCGGTCCATCAGCCAGCACCATTGGAAGATGCTCCAGATCGCCAGTACGCCCGACACCGCCGAGGCGGCATAGGCCTGGATGGTCAGCAACAGGAAGAAGGCCGCCGTGAACAGCGCCGCCCACACGTGCCATGGGGAGGGCTTGGGCATGCGCAGCAGGTACTGCGGCTCGGCGTTCATGGTGCTGGTGACCAGGGTCTCCCGGCCCCCGGTCGGGTTGTTGGGCAGGAGGTAGCGGCCCGCCTCCACATCCTGCGCGAGGCCCGGCTGGTCCCACAGCGGATAGAGGCTGCGCACCACCGGGATCGAACGCACCGAATAGAGGCCGGTGGGCAGCCACTCCAGGCCCGGGGCGTCGAAGACGTTGCCGGCGTTGTCCGAGCCGAAAGGGCGGAAGTTGCGGATCATGTCCGCGATCCACAGCAGCACCGCCGCGCCGAACACGAAGGCGCCCACGGTGGAGATCAGGTTCGTGGGCTCCCAGCCGCGGTCGGGCAGGTAGGTGTAGACCCGGCGGGGCATGCCCATCAGCCCGGTCAGGTGCATCGGCAGGAAGGCCAGATGCATGCCGACGAACATCAGCCAGAACACCCACTTGCCCGCGCGCTCGCTCAGCGCCCGGCGGCTGACCAGGGGCGTCCAGTAGTAGATCGCCGCGAACAGCGGGAACACCATGCCGCCGATCAGGACGTAGTGCAGATGGGCGACGATGAAATAGGTGTCGTGCGCCTGCCAGTCGAAGGGGACCATGGCCACCATCACCCCGGTCAGCCCCCCCATGACGAAGATCACCAGCCCGCCCACGGCGAAGAGGCCCGGCGTGTTGAAGCGCATCCGCCCGGCCGCGAGGGTGGCGATCCAGGCGAAGACCTGCACGCCCGCCGGGACGCTGACGGCCATGGAGGCGGCGGAGAAGATGTTCACCGACATGGTGGGCATACCGACGGTGAACATGTGGTGGGCCCACACCCCGAAGGAGATGAAGCCCGTCGCCAGCATGGCCAGGACCACGAGCCGATAGCCCACCAGCGGCGCCCGGACGATGGTCGGGATGATGGTCGACATCGCTCCCGCGGCGGGCAGGAAGATGATGTAGACCTCGGGGTGGCCGAAGAACCAGAAGAGGTGCTGCCACAGCAGCGGATCACCGCCCTTCACGCTGTCGAAGAACGGCCAGCCGAATGCCCGCTCGAGCTCCAGCAGCAGGGTGCACAGGATGATCGACGGAAAGGCGATGATGATCATCACCGCGAAGATCAGCATGGCCCAGGCGAAGATCGGCAGCTTGTCCAGCGTCATGCCGGGCGCGCGGGTGCGCAGCACGCCGACGATGATCTCGATGGCGCCGGCGATGGCCGAGATCTCGATGAAGCCGATGCCCAGGAGCCAGAAGTCGGCGTTGATCCCGGGCGAGTAGGTCGAGCCGGTCAGGGGCGGGTACATGAACCAGCCGCCGTCGGGCGCCAGGCCGAAGAAGATCGAGCAGAAGAAGGCCAGGCCGCCGATCAGGTACGCCCAGAACGCATAGGCCGACAGGCGCGGGAACGGCAGGTCTCGCGCGCCCAGCATCTGCGGAAGCAGAAGCACCCCAAGCGCTTCCACAGCCGGCACCGCGAACAGGAACATCATCATGGTCCCGTGCATGGTGAAGAGCTGGTTGTAGGTCTCCTGAGGCAGGAAGCCGTTTAGCGGCAGCGCCAGTTGAGTGCGCATCAGCAGCGCCAGGACGCCGGCCAGCACGAAGAACAGCATCGCCGCGCCGAGGTAGTAGACGCCCACGAAGTTGTTGTTGATGACCGTGAACCACTGCCACCCACGCGGGCCGCACCAGGCGTCCTCCAGCGCCTCAAGCTCGCCTGGCGGACGTTTCCCCTCGGTGGGAAAGCGGTCGTACAGCCCTGGGTCGAACCCGGTTTCCGAGCTCATTTCAGGCTCTCGAGCCAGGTGGCGAGCTCCCGGATTTCGGCCCCGCTCAACACCGGATAGGCCGGCATGCGGTTTCCCGGCTTGATGGCCTGGCTGTCCGCAATCCAGGCCGACAGGGTCCCCAGGTTGTTGGGCAGGATGCCGGCCCCAAGGGTGCGGCGGGTGCCCACATGGGTGAGGTCGGGACCGGCCAGGCCATTGGCCGCCGTGCCGCGGATCGTGTGGCAGGCGGCGCAGCCGGCCGCCTCGAACAGGTCTGCGCCGGCGCCTTGCGGCGCTGCGGCCGCGCCGGCCAGCCGGGCGCGCACAGCCTCGAACTCCGTGGGCGCGTGGGCCACCACCACCAGCCCCATGAGCGCGTGCGGGCCGCCGCAGAACTCGGCGCACTGGGCCGGATAGACCCCGGGTCGTTCGGCCTGCACCCGCATCAGGTTGCGGCGTCCGGGGATCATGTCGACCTTGCCCGACAGGCGGGGAATCCAGAGGCTGTGGATCACGTCCGCCGCCTCCAGTTCGAAGGTGACCGGCCTGCCGGCGGGGATGTGGATCTCGTTGGCGTCCTGCACCGCCTCGCGGCCCTCGGCGTCCAGGTAGGCCACCCGCCACCACCACATCTCGCCGGTGACGCGGATGCGCACCTCACCGGGCTGGGGCTCGGCGGCCAGGTCGCGGGTCAGGCTGAGGCCATAGATCAGCAGCCCGCTGAGCACGACCACCGGGAAGGCGAAGCCGCCCAGCCAGATCAGCCGCTCATGCGCCAGCCGCGCCCGCCATCTCCGGGGGCCGAACAGGGCCGCGCCCGTGGCGCCCAGGACGACGGCGAGGACGGCCCCTCCCATGGCGAACAGCACCCATGCCAGCACCGTCACCGGGCCGGCGAACGGGCCGCCGGGATCCAGCACCGGCGGGGGCCAGCCGGTGAACATCTCGCCGATCCCGCTCATCGCAGCGTGTACAGGTAGGCGGCCACGTCCCGGGCCTCTTCGGGGCTGAGGGGCTGGGGCGGCATGCCGGAACCGGGCGCCAGCGAGGGCGCGTCCGCCACCCAGCGGACGAGGATGGCCGGCTGGTTGGGGAACCGGCCGGCGATCAGGGACCGTTCGGCGAAGCCGTGCAGAGAGCCGCCCATCCGGCCCTTGGGCCAGGCCACGCCGGGAATCTCATGGCAGGCGGCGCAGGCGACGCGCTCCACCACCCGCTTGCCCCGCCCAGGGTCAGCCCCGGCGAGCTCCCTGGGCAGGTTCGACTTGTCGGCGCAACCGGCCAGCGCACAAGCGCCCAGACTCACGGCGACCATTCCTGAGCGCACGTCCAGTCCCACGGCCGCATAGGTCCCCTCCGGCATCCAGGAGCTAACCCCCGCGCAGCTTGACAGTTCCCCGGAACCTCCACCTTGGCCCGGGGTTGGAGGCGGGTGCGCCTCGCTGTTCTGCTCCCTTTTCTTCTCGCCGGCGTCTCGCTGGCCGCCTGCGCCCAGGTGACGCGGACCACGGACGACGCCTTCAGCCGCACCGGTCAGCTGGTGGCCATGAGCGGCGGCGACGGCGGCGCATCCAACGCCTGCTTCATCTGCCATGGGCTGGACGGCGGGGGAGACGGCGACACCGCGCCGCGCCTGGCCGGCCTCGATGCGGGCTATCTGCACAAGCAGCTGGAGGACTATGCCGCGGGCCGGCGCAAGGACGACGTCATGGGCGAGATCGCCAGGCGCCTGACGCCGCAGGCGCGCCTGGCGGTGGCCGGCTGGTACGCAGGCCTGCCGCCGCCAGCGAGCCCCATAGCCGCGCCGCCCGGCCCCATCACCTACGACGCCTGCATCGCCTGCCACGGCCCCTGGGGCGAGGGCGCGGGCGCGGCGGGACCGGCCATCGCCGGCCAGCCCGCGCCCTATCTCGCTGAACAGCTTCAACGCTGGCGCAAGGGCGAGCGGCGCAACGATCCGCGTGGGGTCATGCGGGTGGCTGCGAGCGCGCTTTCCGAGGCGGAGACAGCGGCCATAGCGACTTGGCTATCCGAATTGTCCGCCGCTCCACGGCCAGGTAGCGCCGCCGCCAGCGTGTCGGCCGCCGCCGCGGCTTCGGAAGCACCGGCAGCATCCCGTACATCACATCGTCCCGGTCCACGAACTGGTGCTTCAGCGCCCCGCCCACATGGATCGGGATCAGCAGCAGGAGGGTGACCACCAGACCCCAGTGCATCCACTCGGCCGCCGCCTCCACCGCCCACAGGCGCGCGTTGTCGAGCTCCTGCATCGGCAGGAGCGGCCAGGGCGCGAGGCCCAGCAGGGTCAGTTCCGTCTCCCGCCCGGTGGCGGAGATCATCAGCCAGCCCGACAGCGGAAGGCCGAACAGGCAGAGATAGAACAGGTAGTGGGTGATCCGGGCGGCGATGCTCTGCCAGCCCGGCTTGTCGGCGTCGTTCACCGGCGTCGGTGCAAAGGCCCGCCACGCCCCGCGTGCCAGGATGAGCACCAGCATGATGACCCCCACGGCATAGTGCAGGTCGTAGGCCGCCACCTTGTCTCCGCCGGGGTCCAGCCGGCCCATCCACCAGCCCCAGCCGAGCTGGAAGAACACCAGCGTCGCCATGGTCCAGTGGAAGACGATGCCGACCGGCGAATAGCGCCCCTCGTCGGCGTGCCCGGCCGCCCACTCCAGGACGTTGAGCAGCAGCCGGTCGATCATGCCGGGGCGCGGGGATCACTGGGCGGGGCAAGCTGTCGGCCGAGCACGACCATGGCCACTCCCAGGTAGATGGCCGCCGCAGGCGCCCACATGATCAGGCCCGCCGCCTGCTGGTCTCCCAGGGGCGTCAACCCCCACGCCAGGGTGGTGGCCGCATGCGGCGCGTAGAACGCCCGGTCGGCGACGGTCAGCAGGGCGCCCAGCAGGCCCATCTGCACGGTGGAGACGAGCAGGGCGCCCACCGCGGCGAGCGGGCGCGCCGTCCTGATCGCGAGCCAGAACCAGACCGCCGCCACGCCGAGGCTGGCCTGCATGAACCAGTAGGCGCCGTCGTGGCTCATCGCCGAGGCATAGGCGGCGGGCGCATGCCAGATCCAGAACACGGACGCGGCGGCTAGGGTGGCGAGCCCGACGCGTGGGACGCGGACCGGCGGCAGCGCCCAGGCGACCAGCGGCGCCAGGACGGCCACCAGCAGCACGTGGTGCACGGTGCGGGCGGTGAACAGCGCCGACGACAGCGCGCACAGCGGCGAGACGAACAGCAGGACCGCCACCGAGAGAGCCGCCCAGCCCATCGCTCCGGTCCGGCGCCGCCAGAGCAGCGCCGCCACCGCCGCCAGGGCCGCCAGCAGCACGGGGTCGGTGTTCCAGCGTATCAGCAGGTCGGCCGGGGTGGCGCCGACACCGCAGTAGGGGGTCCAGATCGGCAGGCTGTTCATCGGCGCCGGCTCATCGCTGCGGCAGGGCGTATGCGATCACCCAGTCCCCGTTCCGCGTCTCCATGAAGTGATGCCCGCCGGCCATGATCACGAGGTACTGGCGCCCGCCGGCCTCATAAACCATCGGCGTCGCCTGCCCGCCGGCCGGCAGGACGTCGGACCACACGGTTTTGCCGGTCCGGATGTCGATGGCGCGGATCAGGTCGTCGGTGGCCGCGGCGATGAAGGCCAGCCCGCCGGCGGTGATCACCGGCCCGCCGTTGTTGGGCGTGCCGATGGTTACCGGCAGCCGGGACGGGATGTTGAAGGGCCCGTTGTTCCGCGCCGTGCCGAAGGGGCGGTCCCAGACGGTGCGGCCGGTGGCCAGGTCGATGGCGCGGATGCCCCCATAGGGCGGCTGCTTGCACAGCAGGCCGGTGAATTTCATCCGCCAGCCGGCGTTGACGTGGATGGCGTAGGGCGCACCGGTCTGGGGATCGCCGGCGCCCTCCGCCCCGCCCGCGCCGCTCTTCTCCCTGGGATCGCCCCGGGGGAACCAGCCCCGCCGGTCGGCCTCTGCCCGTGGGACCAGCCGGTTGTAGTTCGGCATGTCGTTGTAGTTGGCGATGATCAGCCCCTGCCGGGGATCCACCGCAATCCCGCCCCAGTCGGAGCCGCCGTTGTAGCCTGGGTACTGGACCCAGTGCGTGCGGCTGGTGGGCGGGGTGTAGAAGCCCTCATAGGTGGCCCGCTTGAAGCCGATCCGGCAGATCATCTGATCGATCGGCGACATGCCCCACATGTCGCGCTCCGTGAGGTCTGGCTTGCGCAGGGTGTGATACATCGAGACCGGCTGGGTGGGTGTCCGCTGGTCCGGTTCGACGCCGCCCTGCGGGGCGCGGATCTCGCCCACCGGCGTCAGCGGCGCGCCGGTCCGGCGATCGAGCACATAGATGTCGCCCTGCTTGCTGGGCAGGATCAGCGCCGGCGCGGGTCCGTTCGCGGTGGGGAAGTCCACCAGCGTGCCCTGCGAGCCCAGGTCGTAGTCCCACACATCCTTGCGGACGGTCTGGAACCACCAGCGCGGCTGGCCGGTGGCCACGTCCAGGGCCACCAGAGAGGTTGAGAACCGGTTCTCGGCCGGCGACCGGGTGGCCGACAGATAGTCCACCGCCGAATTGCCCATGGGCAGGTAGACCAGCCCCAGCTGTTCGTCGCCCGTGGCGATCGTCCACATGTTGGGCGTGCCGCGGGTATAGCTGTCGCCGGGCGGCGGATAGCCGGTGAGGTCCGGCCGGCCCATGTCCCACGCCCATCGCATCTCGCCGGTGACGGCGTCGAAGCCTTTGATCACTCCCGACGGCGCCCGGCGGTACTGGCCGTCGAGCACCTGGTGACCCGTGACGACCACGCCGCGCACGATGGTCGGCGGCGAGGTGATGGAGACCATCCCGGGGATCACCTCGCCCATGCCGACGGTGATATCCACCGCGCCGCCCTGGCCGAACCCGGCGCACGGCTGGCCGGTGCGGGCGTCCAGAGCGATGACACGCCCGTCCAGCGTGCCATAGATGACCCGGGCGGCGCAGGCCTCGGCCGCGGACACGCCGGGAACATCGTAATAGGCCACGCCGCGGCAGGCGGCGGTGTAGGGAATGCTCTCGTCCGACACCTTGGGATCGAAGCGCCAGAGTTCGCGGCCCGTGGCGGCGTCCAGCGCGATCGCCTGGCTCCGGGCAGTGCAAAGGTAGAGGGTGGAGCCCACCTTCAACGGCGTCGTCTCGGCGCCCCACTTCTCCTCCGGCAGGTCGCCGGTGCGGAAGGTCCAGGCCCGCTTCAGGCGGCGGACATTGCTGCGGTCGATCTGATCCAGCGGGGAATAGCGGCGGGCGCTGTAGGTCCCGCCGTAGGCCGGCCAGTCGGCGCCGGTGTCGCGCAGGGAGGGTTCGGTCATGCCCGCCATCTGCGCCCCCAGTTCGCCAGGCGGCGGCGCGCGGTTGGCGATGCCCGCGAGGACTCCCCCAAGGACCACCGCGCCTGCGAAGCCGCCCAGGACAGCCAGGATGGTTCTCGCACGGCTCCCCCGCAGGAGCATCAGAGCGAGGATGACCGGTACGGCGAGCACCAGC
Organism: Pseudomonadota bacterium; assembly: GCA_023412655.1. Taxonomy (GTDB): domain Bacteria; phylum Pseudomonadota; class Alphaproteobacteria; order Caulobacterales; family Caulobacteraceae; genus Phenylobacterium. Next base: position 10,114 of record JAEYNH010000186.1, read on the forward strand.
GGCGCCACCACCCGCGGGACCAGGGCCCAGCCGTTCAGGCCCACTTCCCAAAGCGCCCAGGCGAGAGTGGCCGCTACGGTGGCCAGGTAAAGCCACGCCCCCAGGGCCATCTGTCGGAACAGCAGCACGCCCGAGGCTACGAGGGCCAGACCGGCGATGAGGTAGTAGGCCGACCCTCCCAGGACCGCGAGCCAGCCGCCGCCGATCGCCAGGACCAGGCCCACCAGGCCGAGGACCACGGCCAGCGCCTTGATCGCCCAAGCCCATGCGCTGGTTCCGCGCATCGTCACCTCCCGCCTTGTAGCTGTACCGTTCCGAACAGCCGAGGCCGGGCATGGTTCCGATGACCGCCGCGTATGACCGCATGAGAAATCAGCGTTTGGAGGCCCCCTGGGCTTCAGTGAAGCTCGATGAAGCTTTGCTTGGGGGAGCGTTGGACGATGGCGAACGGGGCAGATGGCGCCGACGAGGCGCGCCGCCGATTCCTGAAAGGGGCGGCGGTGGGCGCGGCGGCGGTGGGGGCCACGACGGCCGGCGCCGCCAAGGCCCAGGAGGCCGCGCCGGCCGCGGTCCGGAGCCTGCCCCGGCCCAACGAGGCCGCCGAGAGCCTGCCCCCGCCTGACGATCACGATCCGGTCAGCCAGTCCAACTGCGGCGGCGATTTCATGACCGACGCGAGCAAGGCGCTCGGCATCGACTACGTGCTCACCAACCCCGCCTCGAGCTTCCGGGGCCTGCACGAGGCGCTGGTCAACCACGGTGGGAACAAGTCTCCCGAACTGCTCACCGTGACGCACGAGGAGATCGGCGTCGCCATGGCCCACGGCTACGCCAAGACCGCGGACAAGCCGCTCGCGGTCATGGTGCACGGGACGGTGGGCATCCAGCACGCGTCCATGGCGCTCTACAACGCCTACTGCGACCGGGCTCCGGTCCTGCTGCTGGGCGGCAATACGCTGAACGCGGAGATGCGCCAGCGGGCGGAGTGGGTGCACTCGGCCCAGGACCCCGGCGCCATGGTGCGGGACTTCGTGAAGTGGGACGACCAGCCCTACAGCCTTCAGGGCTTCGGGGAGTCCTTGGCGCGGGCCTACCAGATCGCCATGACGCCCCCGAACGGTCCGGTCCTGCTTTCCGTGGACACGGAGTTGCAGGAGCAGCCGATCCACGGCGACCCGAAGATGGTGCGGATGCCGCGGCTGGTCTACCCGCACGCCGACACCGGCGCCTTGGAGGAGCTGGCGCAGATGCTGGCCAGGGCGGCCAATCCGGTGGTGATCGCCGGTCGCCTGGCCCGAAATCAGACCGGCATGGACCGGCTGGTGGCGTTCGCCGAGACACTGAACCTGCCGGTGATCGACCAGGGGGCGCGCACCAACTTCCCCTCGCACCCTCCCCTCAACCAGGGTTTCCGCCGCCGGGCCCTGCTGGCGCAGGCCGACCTGGTCCTGGCTCTGGAGGTCAACGAGCCCTACGCGGCGCTGAACAACTCCATTGACCGGATCCACCGCTACGACACGCCGGTGTTGAAGCCGGGGACCAAGGTGGTGGCGCTCGGCGCCAAGGACCTGTTCATCAAGGCCAACTTCCAGGATTTCGGCCGCTATCAGGAACTGGACCTGATCATCACCGGCGACGCCCAGACCTCGCTTCCCTATCTGACCGAGGCGGTGCGCAAGGCCCTGGGTGGTCGCAAGGCCGACCCCGCAAAACTGAAGGCCATGGCCGACGCCCAGGCCGCCATGCTCCAGCGGATGCGCGTGGAGGCCAGCATCGGCTGGGACAACAGTCCGATCACCACCGCACGGCTCACCATGGAGCTGTGGAACCAGATCAAGGACGAGGACTGGTCGCTGGTCGGCGACGGGCTGATGCCCGGCTGGAAGCGCCTGTGGCCGGCGGATCGGCACTATCGCTACAACGGCGGTTCGGGCGGCTGGGGGCTGGGCTACTTCGCCCCTGCGGCCTTGGGCTCGGCCCTGGCCAACCGCGAGCACGGCCGGATCAGCGTCACCTTCCAGGGGGACGGCGACCTCATGTTCGTGCCGGGCACGCTGTGGACCGCCGCCCACCACAAGATCCCCATCCTGTACCTGATGTACAACAACCGGGCGTACCATCAGGAGGTGATGTACGTGCAGCGGATGGCTGGGCGCCTCGGCCGCGGCATGAAGAACACCACCGTCGGCACGACGCTCACCAATCCCGACATCGACTTCGCCATGATGGCGCGTTCGATGGGGGTCTACGCCGAAGGCCCCATCACGAACCCGCGCGACCTCGGCCCCGCGATCAAGCGCGCCCTGGCGGTGGTGAAGCGCGGCGAGCCGGCGCTGATCGACGCCATCTGCGAACCCCGGTGAGAACGCCCATGTCCTTCAAGCCTCTGGCGGGCCTGTTCGGCCTCGCCGTCTTCGCGGCCCCGGCCCTCTTCGCCATCGCCGCTCCCGCCGCTCCCGCGGGCGACATCGCGGCGGGGCGACAGCTCTATGCGGAAAAGGGCTGCGCCGCCTGCCACGGCCCTGGCGGCGAGGGCGCCGCCGCGGGGCCGAGGGTGGCCGGCGCGGCGATGGACTGGCCCGCCTATCACGCCCAGATCCGCGCGCCGCGGGGCGCCATGCCGCCCTATGGGCCAGGGCTGATGAGCGACCGGCAGGTGGCCGACACCTACGCCTACCTGAAGTCGCTCGCCGCGCCCAAGCTGTCGCCAGTGGCCCAGCTCAAGGGTGATCGGGTCGCCGGCCGGAAGACCTATCTGGAGAACGGCTGCCACGCCTGCCACGGTTCGGTGGGCCAGGGCGGCGGGCCGGGGCCGGTTATCGCCGCCACGCCGATGACCCTCGCCGCCTACCACGAGCAGCTGCGCAAGCCGCGCTCGATGATGCCCGCCTACGGGCCAACCTTGATGACCGACCAGGAGGTGGCCGACACCTGGGCCTATGTGAAGGGCCTGCCCGGTCCACGCGATCCCGCCAACCTCCCGCCGCTGCTGCGCGCGCCTGGTCCTTGAGCGCGCCGGGCGGCTGAGGGCCTCAGAGGCGCCGGGCGTCCTCGTCGGCGTTGAGCGCCGTGGCCAGGCGCTCGGCCTCGTCCCGGTTGCGGAACAGGAGCTCGAGGACCGGTCCGTCCTCCGGCGCCCGGGCCAGGTCGATCTTCAGCCCGAGGGGCGCATTGGACCGGACCACCCAGCCCGGTCCCTCCGCCACGGCTCGCCATGTGTAGCGCATGAGTCTGGCATCCCCTTGCAGCCTGCCCCGGCCTTAGGACGCCATCCGGGCGGCCGGCGCGGGCGTGGCGATCTCCGACCGCCGGCCTTCGCGTTCGGCGATCCGTCGGAATGTGGCCAGCGCCTGCCCCACAACCTGGTCCATGTTGTAGTAGCGGTAGGTGGCGAGCCGGCCGACGAAGGTCACCTCGGGCGTGCCCAGGGCCAGGGCTTCATAGCGCTTGTAGAGCGCCTGGTTCTCCGGGCGCGGCACGGGATAGTAGGGGGCGCCGTCGGCGCGGGGGAACTCGTAGGTGATTGTGGTCCGCGCCGCCGATTGGCCCGTGAGGTGCTTGTACTCGGTGATGCGGGTATAGGGCGTGGCCTCGTCGGGGTAGTTCACCGTGCCCACCGACTGGAACCACTCCTGGTCCAGGGTCTCGTGCCGGAAGGCCAGGCTGCGATAGGGCAGGGCCCCGTAGCGGTGGTCGAAGTACTCGTCGACCGGGCCCGAGAAGATGAGATGGTCGAAGACGGTTTCGCCGCGGACGTCGGCGAACTCCACCCCGGTTTCCACTGTCAGGTTGGGCTGGTCCAGCATCCGTTCGAACATGCGTGTGTAGCCGGCCGCCGGCATCGCCTGGAACCTGTCCGTGAAGTAGCGGTCGTCGGTGTTCACCCGGGTCGGCACCCGGGCGGTCACCGACTTGTCGAGTTCGGACGGGTCCATCCCCCACTGCTTGCGGGTGTAGCCTCGGAAGAAGGTCTCATAGAGCTCGCGCCCCACCTGCGAGATGACCACGTCCTCGGACGTGCGGATCCGTTCCACCGGTTCCGCCCGGGCCTTTAGGAAGGCCTCGGCCGCGGCGTCGTCTTGGAGATCGGCGCCGAATAGGGCGTTCAGGGTGGTGCGGTTGATCGGGATCGGCACCTGCGCCCCGCGAACGCTGGCCAGGACCCGGTGCTCGTATGGACGCCAGTCGGTGAACCTCGACAGGTAGGCGAACACGTCTTCCGAGTTGGTGTGGAAGATGTGCGGGCCATAGCGGTGCATCAGTATGCCCGCCGCATCCACCTGGTCGTAGGCGTTGCCGCCGATGTGCGGCCGGCGGTCCACCAGCAGGACGCGCTTGCCCAGCTGGCTGGTGAGCCGCTCGGCGAGCACCGAGCCTGCGAAGCCTGCGCCGACGATCAGGTAGTCGAAAGGCTTGCGCCGATCGCTCGGCCGGACCGCCGGGGCGCTGATCGCCTCGATGGCGGCGCCCCTCGCCTCCAGCACCTTGCCGATCTGGGCTTCCATGCCGCCGAAGGTGGCGTCCCAGGAGGTGGAGGACAGAAGCGCGTCGGCCGCCTCCCGCCATGCGCCTCCGGCCGTGGCCATTCGCAGCGCCATTTCGCAGGCGTCCACGAAGGCCGGCGCGGTGTCGGCGATCTTCACCGCGTCCAGGCCGCCGTAGTGGCGGATCACGTCCGTTATGGGGGTGGAGACCACGGGGCGTCCGCCGCTGAGATACTCCGGCGTCTTGGTGGGGCTGATGAATCGCGTGGCCTCGTTCACCGCGAACGGCATGAGGGCCACGTTCCAGCCGGACAGGTATCGCGGCAGCTCGTCATAGGTACGGCCGCCCAGAAAGTGCAGGTTGGGTCGGTTCGGAAGGCTTGCCGGGTCGATCTTCACCACCGGCCCGACGATCACCAGGCTCCAGTCCGGCCGAGCGTCGGCCACCGCCGCCAGAAGGTCGAGGTCCATGCGCTCGTCCACGACGCCGTAGAACCCGAACCGTGGGCCGGGGATGGCCGACTGGTCGGCGGGCGAGGCGTCGGCGGCCCGAGCTGCGGCGAAGTGCGCCCCGTCGACGCTGGACGGGAACGGGTGGATGTTGGGGTGTTGGTCGCGCTTGGCTTCCCAGAGGCTGTAGCCGCCGGTGAACACCACGTCGGCCTCGGCCAGAAGCTGACGCTCGAGTTGCACCAGTTCGGCCGGGGCGAACTTGAAGTTCGCCAGTTCGTCCATGCAGTCATAGACGGTGCAGGCGCGTTCCACGTGCTGCGAGAACGGCAGCATCATCGGGGTGTAGTACCAGCAGATGCGGCTTCCCGGCTGGGTGGCCAGAAGGTCGTCCAGGAGGCGCCGCAGGGCCGCGTCCCGCTCCAGCGGCGGCAGGTCGCCGGCGAGGCGAGGGGTCGCCACCAGCACGCCGCTGTGCGCGCAGGTCTTCACCTCGAGCACGGGCGGCGCCCCGGCCGCGCCCGGCAGTGGCTCCTCCCAGAACACCACGCGTCGCTCGCGCGCAAAGCGGCTCATCAGATGCTGCGGGCGCTGGAACACGAAGTCCCAGCGAAGGTGGGAGAAGCAGATCAGCACGTCGGCGCGCGGGCAGGGCACTTCGGATCCTTTCGACAGGGACGGGTGGG
>JAEYNH010000205.1 GCA_023412655.1 Pseudomonadota bacterium
ATCTTGCGGGACAGCACCGGACCACCCCGGGCGAGGCACGACTGCTTCACCACGTCACCGGTGTAGAGGAAGCCGGCCTTCACCAGCACCTGGGCCGAGGCCCGGTTGTCGGCGAAGTGCCCCGCCCAGACGGCCTTGCGGCGCCACTCCGCCGCCAGCCAGCCGAGGGCGGCCTTCAGCGCCTCGGTGGCGTAGCCGCGGCCCCAGAAGGGGCGGCCCAGCCAGTAGCCCACCTCGGGGCGGCCCGGCTGCGTCTCGGAGAAGCCGATCATGCCGATGAAGCCGAACTCCCGGTGCTCAATGGCGAACCTGGGCTCGCGCCCGTCCGCGGCGCGCCCGAGGAAGGCATCGGCGTCGGCGGCGGTGTAGGGATGGGGCATGCGCGAGAGCATCCCGGCCACGCCCGGATCGTCGGCCAGCCGGCGCAGTTCGGCCGCGTCCGAGATCACCGGCCGGCGCAGGACCAGCCTGTCGGTTCCGACGGCGGGCGTCGTTTCCATGGCGCACATCTCTCTACCCTCCCGGCCCCGTCGTTGATCGCGAGGCCCAAAACGAAAGCGGGGAGCCCGGCTGACCGGACTCCCCGCTAGGATCGTCATGTCCGGTCCGCCTCAGATGGAGTGGCGGACCAGAGGAAGGAGGTCCGCCTATTCGGCAGCGATCACCTTCTGCTCGGCCGGCACCACGGTCGCGTAGGTGCGGTTGTTGCGCTTGGTGACGAACTTCACCGCGCCGGTGACGAGCGCGAAGAGGGTATGGTCCTTGCCCATGCCCACGCCTTCGCCCGGCCAGAACTTGGTGCCGCGCTGACGCACGATGATGCTGCCGGCGTTGATGGCTTCGCCGCCGAACTTCTTCACGCCGAGACGGCGGCCCGCGGAGTCGCGCCCGTTGCGCGAGGAGCCGCCAGATTTCTTGTGAGCCATTGTGTGCTCCTACTCTCTCTTGATGGCGGGCCGATTACTCGGCGGCGCCTTCGTCCTTCTTCGGGGCCTTCTTGGCGGCGGCCTTCTTCGGCGCAGCCTTGGCTTCGGTTTCAACCGGGGCGTTGACCTCGGCCGAGGCCATCGCTTCCTTCACCGCCGGATCCTCGGCCACCTCTTCGGCGGTCTTGGCCTTGGGCGCAGCCTTCTTGGCGGCCTTCGGGGCGGTCGCTTCAGCGGCCGCCGCGGCGATGGCGTTCTTCGGCTTGTTCAGGGTGGCGAAGTCCAGGCCACGGGCGCGGGCGTCCAGCTCGGCCTTGGTGGTCAGGTCGACCTTGCCGTCCCACTTGGTCTCCTTACCGCCGGCGGTGATGCCGGTGACGCGCAGGACCGTCTCGGCCTGGCGGTGGCCGCGGGTGCGGCGATAGCCCTGGCGGCGGATCTTCTTGAAGATCTTAACCTTCTCGCCCTTGCGGGTTTCGATCAGGGTCGCGGCGACCGAAGCGCCATCCACGAGCGGCGCGCCCACCGTGACGGCGTCGCCGTCACCCAGCAGCAGCACCTCGCCGAAGGCGACGTTCGCGCCCGGCTCACCATCCAGCTTTTCGACGATCAGCAGGTCGCCGGGCTGGACCCGGTATTGCTTGCCGCCGGTCTTGATCACCGCGTACATCGTTGCGCGCCTTTGTATTTCTTCTTGATTGAAAGCGTGTTTGCGCCCGCGGGCAGGCCCGTGGACGCAAGGAGGCGCGGTTATACAGGCGGGCGGCGGAGAGTCAACGGCGGCGGCGTCTAGGTGAGCGCGTCCCGCGGCGGCCGCGCCCCGGCCCGGGCGAGCTCGGCCCGGACGCCGCCGGCCAGCCGGTCGATCTCTCGAGCCACGTCGGCCGGTCCATGATCAGGCGTCACCTCCACATAGCGGATCCCGGCCTTGCGCAAGGCCTCCTTCTTCACCGCGTCGCGGGCGGGCGCGGTCCCGCCGACGTAATGGCCCGTCCCCTGGTGCTCGAAGGCGGCCAGGGGGCGGCCGTCGCGCGTGACGACGAGCACGTCCACGCGCTTGGCGTTGATCGACCGGAAGGCGGCTTCGTCCGAGCTGGAGAGGATCTCGCCCAGGCTGACCTGGGCCATCACCCGCCAGGCGAGACGCCGCTCGGCGATGGCCCGCTCCGCCGCTTCGAAGACCTTGGCCTCGCCCCGGTTGAGAAGACGCCGGGCGGCGAAGTCGGCGGACATGACCAGCCGAAGCTGCTCGGCCGCGTCGAGCGGTGCGGCGAACGGCCGCCCGTCGCGGCGGAAGGGCGTCATGCGCGCCTTGCCCCGGCCGGGCGCCTCGCCCCGCTCGGGCGTCAGGCTCCTGCGCCGGGCAGCCCGCGCCGCCGCCCTGCGGCCGCGTTCCATATACATGCCCATCAGACCGGCGGCAGAGGCCGCCGCCACGACGATCAGGTCGGACGTATCCAGGATCATGCCCGCTCTCCCACAATCGCAGCGATTGTGGCGCAGGCTTCCCAACCTGCGCGTTAAGCGGCGTGGTGAACGGGACTTAGCTCTTCTTCATCCAGGGCTTGGATTTGGACGAGGAGGCGTGGGCGGCGGCGCGCTCGCTGTGCTGCTCGGCTCCGGGACGCTGCTGGGCGGCCTGGGCCGCCTTTTTCAGGCGCAGGGCCTTCTGCATCGGGGTCTCGGCCTTGCCGGCGGGGTGATCGCTCATCCCGCCAGCCTAACACGTCCCGCAGCTAGAACACGACCAGGGCGGCCCGCACCGCCAGCACCGCCAGGGCGATGGAGGCCAGGGTGAAGATCAGGAAGCGGACCATGATCACGTTGACCGTGGCCTGCACCAGGCTGTGGACCACCCGCAGGCCCACGTAGGCCCAGGCGATCCAGGCGTTGAGCCCGTCGCCGGCGCCGGCCACCGCCAGGGCGAGGGCCACGGCGTAGAAGATGGTCGGCTGCTCCATCAGGTGGTTGTAGTTGTCGGCCTTCCAGCGCACCTGGGGCGGCAACTGAGCGGCGAGCTCGCCCGGCGGCTTGTTGGGGTCCAGCGGGACCTTCAGTCGCTTCATCGCGGGTATGCGGGTGGCGTAGAGCCACAGCCACATGACCAGCGACCAGATCACCAGCGCCACCACGGGCCGCAGGATCGGCGCGACGAGCGAAGCTTCCATATTCATAACCCTCCCCAGGATGTCCGTATCGTTGTTCGCCAAACATGGGCCCAAAAGCTTGGCCGTGACCAGAGGGCGATTGCGGTGGGAAGAGCTGCAACAGGAGAACACCGTCCGTGGCTGACCGTCACCCCGCCTGGCCCTCGGGCCTGATCCTGCCGCTGGCGGCGCTGACCGGAGCCATGGCCGCCTTCCAGGGCGGGGCGGCCCTGGCCAAGGGGCTGTTCCCGGCTGTGGGGCCGGAGGGCGCGGCGGCGCTGCGCATCGGCCTGGGGGCTCTGATGCTGTTGGTCCTGGGACGGCCCTGGCGGGCCTGGCCGGGGCGGGCCTCGGCCCTGCCGCTGCTGGGACTGGGCGTGTCGGTGGCGGGGGTGATCCTGTTCTTCTATCAGGCCATGGCGCGCCTGCCGCTGGGGGTGGCCATCTCGCTGCAGTTCCTGGGACCGCTGAGCGTGGCGGTGCTGGGCTCACGGCGGTGGGGCGACCTGGCCTGGGCGGCCATGGCGGCGGCCGGCGTCTGGCTGCTGGTGGGCCGCTCGGGGCTGTCGGGCGACCTCGACCCCGTGGGGGTGGGCTTCGGCCTCTGCGCCGGCGCCTGCTGGGCGGTCTACATCCTGGTGGGGCGGCGGGTGAGCGGCAGCTATGGCGTGGCTGCAGCCAGCCTGTCGGTGGCGATCGCCGCGGTGGTGGTGCTGCCCGTGGGCCTGGCCCGCGCCGGATCCGGCCTGTTCGACCCGGCCATCCTGCCCTACGCCCTGGCGGTGGCCCTGCTCTCCACGGCCGTCCCCTTCACCCTGGAGTTCTTCGCCATGCCGCGGATGCCGGCGCAGACCTTCGCGGTGTTCACCAGCCTGGAGCCGGCGTTCGGCGTGCTGGCGGGCCTGGTGCTGCTGCGCGAACAGCTGAGCCCGGGACAGATCACCGGGGTCGGCCTGGTGGTGGGCGCGGCGGCCGCTTCCTCCTGGTCCAGCGCCGCCCGGGAGCCGGTGGAAGCGTCGCCGGACTGACGGTTGCGTGAGGGCAGGAACCCGCGAGCGGCCAAGCTCGTTGGGAAGGCATGACCAGGGCAGAAACCTATCTCAAGCATGCCGCCGAAGCCGAGGCCTTGGCGGCCCGGGCGCAGAGCCTCGCGGGGCGCCTGCGCTGCCTCGATCTCGCCGAAGGCTACCGCGCCCTTGCCGAGCGCATGCAGGCCATCGCCGCCGAGCCGCGGAGCTGGTCTGGCCCGACGCGGGGCGCCGAGGACCGGCATCCGGCCTAGCCGAGTCGCCAGGGGGACGCCGCGGCGCCATGGTGGGCTCCTCACTCTTCTGAAGACGGGAGCGACCAATGATCCGTAAGGCGAGTGCTTTCTGGCAGGGTACGGGCCGGGACGGCGGAGGCGCGCTGACCTCCGGTTCGGGCGTCTTGTCCGACACCCCGTACAGCTTCAAGACCCGCTTCGAGGGCGACCCGGGGACCAACCCCGAGGAGCTGATCGCCGCGGCCCACGCCGGCTGCTTCACCATGGCCCTGGCCTTCGGCCTCCAGCGGGCCGGGTTCACGCCGGAGGAGCTGCGCACCGAGGCGGCGGTCTCGCTCGACCAGGACGGACCCGGCTTCAAGATCACCAAGTCGGCGCTCACCCTGCGGGCGCGGGTGCCGGGGCTGGACGCCGAGACCTTCGAGGAGCTGGCCCGGGACGCCGAGCAGAACTGTCCGGTCTCCAAGGTGCTGAACGCCGAGATCACCCTGGACGCTGCCCTCGAGAGCTGAGCGCGGGCCGGGGCGGAACCGGAACCGCGTCTGTGCGCTCAAGCTTCGCCGTCGGGAAGGTCGGCGGCGATCAGGAGAAAACGTCCATGCGTTCCGGATATGCGATCCTCGCCGCCGCGGCGCTTGCCCTCGGCGCCTGCGAAAGCCAGGCCGACCGTACGGCCGAGCGCCAGTCGGACGCCATCGAAGCTGAAGGCGAACGCCAGGCCGACGCCCTCGAGGCCCAGGCGGACGCCGCCCGGCGGGCGGGCGATCATGCCGGCGCGACGGCCCTGGAGGCGCAGGCCGACGCGGCGGAGGACGCCGGCGCGGCCCGCGCCGACGCCGTCGAACGGTCGGCGGGCCGCAAGGACTGCCGCGTAGAGAAGCCTGCCTGGCCGCCAGTCTGGCCGGCGGGAGAGCGCCCAGGACGCCCCGCGGCAGCGCCGAGCCGCGGGGCGTTTCTTTTGGCCGGCTTCCTGAGAGCGGCTTGGCCAGATGACCGGAACCTGAACAGGGCGTTTCAGGGTGGGTTCAGTCGGCGACCCTTACAAAGGCTCCAACGCACAAGGAGCTACCCCATGACGATGCAAGGCAAGAAGTCGAAGATCGCCGTCGCGGCCCTGGTG
>JAEYNH010000213.1 GCA_023412655.1 Pseudomonadota bacterium
TGCTGGCGGAGCTGCGGGCGGAAGGCATGGCCGAGGCGGCCATCGCCCGGCTGCACGCGCCCATCGGCCTGGATATCGGCGGCAAGGCCCCGTTCGAGGTCGCGGTGTCGGTGATCGGCGAAATCACCGCCCTACGCTACGCCCGGGAGAGCGGCAGTACGTCGGCCACCGAGCCCGCCGGCGCGGCGGGCGCCCCGGCCTGACGGCGCAGCAGGGCGTCGGCCATGGCGAAGACGCTGACCAGGGATGAATCCTGGTCGCGGAAAGGACGGACGGTGACGGCCCCGTCCGCATAGGACAGCTTCGCCCGCATCCAGTGCTCCCGGGGGCCGTTGGCGGGCAGGTCGCTTTCCAGACGGGCGGTGACGATGGCGGGTTCGGCCTCGGCGCCCTGCCAGCGGGCGAGGATCGGCCGCAGGAAGAGCTCGGCGCAGACGAAGGCCGAGGCCGGGTTGCCGGGCAGGCCCAGCATCAGCCGACCGTCGGCCAGGCGGCCGAAGAAGGTGGGCTTGCCGGGACGAACGGCGATGCTGGCCACGCTCAGCTGCAGGCCGAGGACTTCGCCGGCCTTGCGCACCAGGTCGTGGTCGCCCACGGACGCGCCGCCGATGGTCACCACCAGCTCGGCCTGGGCCGCGCGCAGCGCCACCACCGTGGCCTCCAGGTCGTCGCGGACCGGCCGTGCGCGCACCGGCTCACCGCCCCAGGCGGCGATCATGGCGGCAAGGCCCGGCGTGGCGGAATCATAGATCTGGAACGGGCCCGGCTCGGCTGGAGCCTCGACGATCTCCTCGCCGGTGGACAGCAGGGCCACCCGGGGACGCCGGGCCACGGCGAGCTCGGCCCGGCCGGCGGCGGCGGCGAGGGACAGACGCCAGGGATCGAGGCGCACGCCGGCGGCCAGCAGGGCCTCCCCGGCCTGGAAGTCGCCTCCCGCAGGGCGGACATAGTGACGGCCCGCCACCGGGGGCACGGCGACTGTGTCGCCCTCGCGCGCGGCGTCCTCCTGGATGACGATAGCGTCGGCGCCGGCCGGCAGCGCCGCGCCGGTGAAGATCCGCACCGCCTCCCCGACCGACAGGGCGCCCGCATAGCCGCGCCCGGCGGCGCTTTCGCCCACCACGGCCAGGGTTCCGGGCGTGTCGGCGGCTCGCACCGCATAGCCGTCCATGGCCGAGGCGTCGAAGGGCGGCTGGTGGCGGACGGCGGTCACCGCCTCGGCCAGCACCCGGCCGGCCGCGGCGGACAGCGGGACGGTCTCGACGGCCACGGCGGGGACCTCGGCCAGCATCCGCGCCCGGGCCTCGACCACGGTCAGCAGCTTCACGCCCGCCAGTCCCCGCTCTTGCCACCGGTCTTCTCGACGAGACGGACGGCTTCGATGACCATGCCTTTCTCGGCGGCCTTCAGCATGTCGTAGAGGGTCAGCAAGGCGACGGAGGCGGCGGTGAGGGCCTCCATCTCGACGCCAGTCTGGCCGGTGGTCTTCACCCGGGCCGTGACGGACAGGCCGCCCTCGGCCGGCTCGACCCGGACCTCGGCCTTGGCGATCGGCAGCGGGTGGCACATGGGGATGAGGTCGGAGGTGCGCTTGGCCGCCATCACGCCGGCGATCTCGGCCACGGCGCGCACGTCGCCCTTTCGGCCTTCGCCGGACAGCGCCAGGGCCAGGGTCTCGGGCGTCATGCGCAGGAAGCCCTGGGCCACCGCCTCGCGGGTGGTGACCGGCTTGTCCGAGACATCGACCATGCGGGCCCGGCCGGTCTCGTCCATGTGGGTGAGCCGGCTCACGCCTCCATCAGCCGGGGCATGAGCTCGACCATGTTGCAGGGCCCATGGCGGCTGTCGAGCTGGGCGGAGATGACCTTGTCCCAGCCGTCCTTCACGGCCCCGTTCGAGCCCGGCAGGCAGAAGACGAAGCAGCCCTTCACGATGCCGGCCAGGGCGCGGCTCTGCAGGGTCGACAGGCCAACCGACTGGTAGCTAACCAGGTGGAAGATCACGGAGAAGCCGTCGATCTCCTTGTCGAACAGCGGACGGATGGCCTCGGGCGTCACGTCGCGGCCGGTGATGCCGGTGCCGCCGGTGGTGATTATGGCCTCGACGCCGGCTTCCACCCAGGCCAGCACCTGGGCCCGGATCGCTCCGATGTCGTCGGGCACGATGCCCTTGCCGGCAAGCTCGTGGCCGGCGGCCTTCACCCGTTCGGCCAGGACGTGGCCCGAGGTGTCGCTTTCCTCGTCCCGGGTGTCGGAGATGGTCAGGACGGCGACCTTCACCGGCTTGAGCGGCTTGCTCTGGTCGATACGGCCGCCGGGGGTGAAAGCGTTCATGGCGGGGTCTCCTCTTCCCAACGGGCGCGGTCGGCGTGGTCGGCGGCGGTGGGCTCGATCCAGCGGCCGCCGCCGGGACCGTGCTCCTTCTTCCAGAAGGGCGCCTTGGACTTCAAGTAGTCCATCAGGAAGTCGCAGGCCTCGAAGGCCGCGCGGCGGTGCCCGGCGGCGGTGGCCACGAAGACGATGGGCTCGCCCGGGGCGATCTTGCCCACCCGGTGCAGGATCAGCAGGTCGTCGAGCTGGAAGCGGGCTCGGGCCCGGTCGGCGATGGCCTCGATCTGGGTCTCGGTGAAGCCTGGGTAGGCCTCCAGCTCCAGGACCGCGGTGGAGCCATGCTCGGCCCGGGCCAGGCCGGTGAAGGTCGCGACGGCGCCGGTCTCGGTGCGGCCCTGGGCGAAGGCCGAGAGCAGGGCGCCCGGATCGAACGGCACCTCGGTGAGGCGGACGCTCATCCGCCGCTCATGGGGGGCAGGAAGGCGACTTCGGAGCCCCCGTGCAGGGCCGCATCGCCCCGCGCCAGGGTCTGGTCGATGGCCACCTGAACGCCGGGACCGTCGAGAGCCTCGCCCAGGGCGGCGTCTTCGGCGGCGATCAGAGCCTTGAGGTCCGACAGGCAGGCGGCCTCGAGGGTGCGCTCGCGCCAGCCGGCGAGATCGCGCAGGGGGCCGAACAACAGGACGCGGGCCATGGGTCAGCCGCCGGTGGTGGACATGTGCCGGGCCACCGCCGGGGCCGCGCGGGCGAGATCGAAGTCATGGCCCCTGGGCTTGGCGTCCACGGCGACGCGGATCGCCTCGATCAGGTCCTCGTCGGTGGCTCCGGCGCGGATCACCGCCCGCAGGTCGGCGCTGTCCTCCTGGCCGAGGCAGGTGTGCAGCGTGCCGGTGCAGGTGAGCCGCACCCGGTTGCAGGCCTCGCAGAAGTTGTGGCTGAGCGGGGTGATGAAGCCCAGCCGGCCGCCGGTTTCGGCGATGCGCACATAGCGGGCCGGGCCGCCGGTGCTGAGCGGCAGGTCCTCCAGGGTCCAGAAGGCCGAGAGCTCGCGCCGCACGTCTTTCAGCGACAGGAACTGGTCGGTGCGGTCGGCCTCCACCTCGCCGAGGGGCATGGTCTCGATGAGGGTGATGTCGCAGCCCCGCCCATGGGCCCAGGCGATCAGGTGCGGCAACTCTGCGGCGTTGTCGTCCTTCAGGGCGACGGTGTTGATCTTGACCTTGAGCCCGGCGGCCTGGGCCGCGGCGATCCCCTGGAGCACCTGCGGCAGCCGCCCGCCGCGGGTGAGGGCGCCGAACAGTTCCGGTTTGAGGGTGTCGAGGGAGACGTTCACCCGCTTCACCCCGGCCTGGGCCAGCCGCCCGGCGAAGTCCGCGAGCCGCGTGCCGTTGGTGGTGAGGGTGAGCTCGTCCAGGGCGCCCGAGCGCAGGTGGCGGGCGAGGCTCTCCACAAGCTCCATGAGCCCCTTGCGCACCAGCGGCTCGCCGCCGGTCAGGCGCAGCTTGCGCACCCCCAGGGTCACGAAGGCCGAGGCGATGCGGTCCAGCTCCTCCAGGGTCAGCACCTGGGCCTTCGGCAGGAAGGTCATGTGCTCGGCCATGCAGTAGACGCACCGCAGGTCACAGCGGTCGGTCACCGACAGGCGCAGGTAGCTCACGGTCCGGCCGAAGCCGTCCACGAGCGGTTCCGGCTGCGCCGCCCCTTGCGGCGGAATGGGATCAGTGAGCCTCATACGCCTCGCAAGATAGAGGCGATGACGTCGTGGCGACAGAGGCGGTTGTTCTCGCGGCTGGAGCGGGCTCCAGGTTCGGCGGCGGCAAGCTGCTGACGGCCTATGGCAAGGGCGTGCTGCTGCACGGCGCCCTGGCGGCGGCCTTTGCGGCGCCGGTGCGGCGGGTGACGGTGGTGACGGGGGCCGACGGCTCGCAAATCGCGGAGGCGGCCCTGGCCTACGACCCCAGCGTCCAGATCGTCGACGCCCACGACTGGGAAGAGGGCATGGCCGCGTCCCTGCGGGCCGGCATCGCCAGCCTGCCGGATGATACGCAGGCCTGCCTGGTGTTCCTGGGCGACATGCCGAGGGTGCCGCACGCGGTGCTGAAGCCCCTTTGCGAGGCGGTGGCTGCGGGCGCCCCGGCGGCGGCGCCGCGCTATGCCGGACGGCGCGGCAATCCCGTGGCGGTGGGCCGGCCGCTGTTCGGGGCGCTGCTGTCGCTGCGGGGCGACGCGGGCGCGCGGGGCCTGCTGGATGGCCTGGGCGAGGCGGTGGTGCTGGTGGACGCTCCGGACGACGGCGTCCTCTATGACGTCGACGAGCCGGCCGATCTCGGGTGACCGGCGCCCGCCGGTCAGGCGCAGTTCATCTGGCGGCGCCCATAGCAGAGGCGTGCCGTGCGGGCGGCCTCGGCCTCGCACATGCGGCCGTTCACTGGGGTAACAGCGCCATGCGACAAGCCATCTGCGCTCCTTTCCACGGTTTCCCGGCGGCTCGACCGGCCGTTCTGGGACACCAGCGGGATGTGAACGGTGGCGTTCCACGCCAGGGACAGCTAAGGGCGTACCGTTCTTACGAACTTGGGGATATCGAATGAACCGCGTCTCAGCCTTCGCCGCCGCCGTCGGCGCCGTGGCGTTCTCCCTCGCCGGCCCGGCCTTGGCCGCCGACGGGCAGCAGCTCTTCAACATGCAGTGCAAGATGTGCCACGCCGGAGGGCCGATGGGCCCGTCGCTGGCGGGCGTCGCCGGCTCTAAGATCGCTTCGAAGGACTTCAACTATTCGGCGGCCCTGAAGGCCAAGGGCGGGACCTGGACGGACGCCAACCTTGACGCCTTCCTGAAGGGGCCGACGCAGTTCGCGCCGGGCACCAAGATGGTGATGGGCGTGCCGTCGGAGGAAAACCGCGCGGCCCTGATCACCTTCCTCAAGACCTTGAAGTAATCCTCCGCCACACTGGGCCCATGGACGCCTTCCCCGCCTTCTTTCCGCTCGCCGGCCGCAGGGTGGTGATCGCCGGCCATGGGGAGGCGGCGGAGGCCAAGGCCCGGCTGTTCGTCGGCTCGCCTGCCACGGTGGTGCGGCTGTCGGACGCCGAGGCCCTCGACCGCCGGGCCTACGCCTCGGCGACCCTGGCGTTCATCGCCGCCGACGACGAGCATTTCGCCCGCCAGGCGGCCGAGGCCGCCCGGGCCGCCGGCGTGCCCGTCAACGTGGTCGACCGCCCCGCGCTGTGCGACTTCACCACCCCGGCGGTGATCGACCGGGGCGAGGTGGTGGCCGCCATCGGCACCGGCGGCGCCTCGCCGATGCTGGCGACCCTGCTGCGCCATGACCTGGAGGCGAGGGTGCCCGAGGGCGCCGGCCGGGTGGCGGCCCTGTTCCGCCAGACGCAGGACGAGGTGCGCCAGGCGCTGCCCGACGCCCACCGCCGACGGGCGTTCCTGCGAGCCGCGCTGACCGGGCCTGCCGCCGAGGCCGCCATGCAGGGCGACATCGGCCGCGCCCGCGAACTGCTGCGGGCGGCCCTCGCC
>JAEYNH010000079.1 GCA_023412655.1 Pseudomonadota bacterium
CGATCTCGTCGGCCTGGGCGGGGGCGCGGCGGGGCGGCTGGTCATGGGCCTTCGACCTGCCGCCGACGATGACGGCCACGCGCGGGTGGGGCAGGGCGGCCAACTGCGGGAAGGCCGCCAACTCGTCGGCGAGCTTCTGCCGGGTCAGGCGGTTAGGGGCGCCGAGGATCGGCAGGACGTTGGGGCCGGAGAGGCGGTCGTGCTCGGGCGGGACGACCAGGTCGAAGCGGTCCAGCGGGGCGCGCGGGTCCTGGGTCTGGACCACGAAGGTCCGGCCTTTCAGGCGCGTCGAGAGGGGCAGGGTGGCGCGGCCGGCGGCGATCCAGATGTCGGGCAGGGGCTCGGGCAGCGGCTCGGTGAGGGCGTTCGGGGGGATCAGCCGCCAGGGGAGGCGGCCGAGGCCCCAGCGCCAGGCGATGCGCTGGGGGATGACCTTGGCCGGGCGCAGTCGCGCCACCGCCTCGGCCAGGCCCAGCGCCTGGGCCTCGATGCCGGCCCGGCCGTCGGAGACGGCCCAGATGGTCAGAGGTGGCGAAGTCGCCGCCATCCGGAGCGGGTCAGACCCACTCCACCTTGAGGATTTCGTAGGCCTTCACGCCGCCGGGGGTGTTCACTTCCACGACGTCGCCGGTCTCCTTGCCGATGATCGCCCGGGCGATCGGCGAGGTGACGGAGACGCGGCCGGCCTTCACGTCGGCTTCGTGTTCACCGACGATCTGGTAGCGAGCCTCTTCCTCGGTGTCCTCGTCCACCAGGGAGACGGTGGCGCCGAACTTCACCTGATTGCCCGAAAGTTTCGAGACATCGATCACCTGGGCGCGGGCCATCTTGTCCTCGATCTCGGCGATCTGGCCTTCGATCCAGCCCTGGCGCTCCTTGGCGGCATGGTACTCGGCGTTTTCCGACAGGTCGCCGTGCGAACGCGCCTCGGCGATGGCGGCGATCACAGCTGGACGCTCGATCGTCTTCAAACGCTTCAGCTCTTCGTCGAGGGCCTTGTAGCCCTCGGCGGTCATCGGGACTTTTTCCATGGAGGTGATGACTCGGATTCGCCCTAGTTATTCTGATCCTTCAGCCGGCCGCGGGCGCTGGCGTCCGGGGGCGCAGAGGTTAGGATTGTGCGCCGCAAAATTCAAGACCGGCCCTGAGCGGCGTTATCCTGATATCTTCCTTGCCTGCGGGGCGAAGGACTTAGGTGAGGAAAAAAAGGGAGACCCCCATGGCCGCCAAGCGCGGGATCACCCTGTACCACTCGCCCGCCAGCCGCGCCTTCACCGCCTATTGGATGCTGGAGGAGCTGGGGCTGCCGTTCGAGGTGCGCAGCATCGACATCCGCAAGGGCGAGCAGAAGTCGCCCGAGTACCTGAAGCTCAATCCGGCCGGAAAGGTGCCGACGCTGACCGATGGCCCGGTGGTGGTGAGCGAGAACCCGGCGATCGCGATCTATCTGGCCGACCGCTACAGCTATGGCCAGTTGGCCCCCAAGATCGAGGATCCGGACCGTGGCGCCTATCTGAAGTGGATGGTGTACGCCACGGCGGTGGTCGATCCCGTGGCCTTCCTCCACCGCCAGGGTGTCGAGGTGTCCGGCTTCTCGGCCAGCTTCGGGGCTTTCGACGACATGGTCGAGGTGCTGTCCTCGGTCCTGATGGAGCGCAAGTACCTGCTGGGCGACCGGTTCTCGGCCGCCGACGTGGTGCTGGGGGCGACGGTGTCGTTCCTGCTGCACCGGCGGGTGCTGCCCGAGCATGCCGCCCTGGTGGACTACAACGCCCGCCTGCAGACGCGGGAGGCCTATCACCGGGCGGCTGACGCCACCTGGCCGTCGAACCTGTTCCAGACGATCTAGGCCCCCAGAGACCGGCTCAGAACGCCTTGGCTCAGGCGCTCTCACAGACGATGGCGTTTTCCAGCTCGGCCGCGTCGGGCTGTTCGAACACGCCCTCGGCGAACTCGAACATGTCGGGTGCGACTTCGAGGGCGAAGTTCTCGCCGCGGATCATCCCGCGCTCAGCCACCCGGGCGCGCCGCACCTCGAGGGGGGCGGTCACGTAGTGGAGCTGCAGGGGCACGCCCACGCCCTCGGCGATCTCGCGGACGCGGTCGCGGTCGGCCCTGCGCATGAGGCCGAGGTCGAGGATCACCGGCCGTCCAGCGGCCAGGACGCCGGCCACGGTGGCCCAGATCTGAGCCTCGCAGCGCTGCACGCGCTCCATCATCCACTCATACTCGAGCGGCTCGGGCATGTCGGGGGCGAACAGCCGCGCCAGCCATTCGTCGAGGATGAAGGCGACCGCGCCTTCCCGACGGGCGAAGGCGTTGGCGTAGGTGGTCTTGCCGGCGCCGGAGGGGCCGAAGATCGCGTGGATGGCTGCGGACATGGCGCGCCCTCTAGCGCGCCGTCAGGCCCCCGTCGATGACCAGTTCAGCGCCGGTGACATAACGGCTCTCGTCGGAAGCCAGCCAGAGCACGCCCTGGGCGATGTCGGCGGGAAAGCCCTTCACGCCCAGAGGCACGAAGACCGAGGTCATGGCGTCGAGGTCCGGCGGCTCGTTCACCCCCGGCTGGCCGCCCACCACGGTGGTCCAGATCGGCGTCTCGATGACGCCCGGATGCACCGAATTCACCCGCACGCCGTCCTTGAGGGCCGCGCATTCCATGGCCACGGCCTTGGTGAACAGGCGCACGCCGCCCTTGGTGGCGCAGTAGCCCGCCAGGTTCGGCGCCCCCATCAGGCCGGCCACCGAGGAGATGTTGACGATGCTGCCGCCGCCGCCGGCTCGCATCAGGGGCAGGGCGTGCTTCACCCCCAGGAACACCCCGTCGAGGTTCACCGCGGTCTGCCGGCGCCAGTCGTCGAGGGCCATGTCGGTGACGGGGCAACCGAGGCCGATGCCGGCGTTGTTCACCAGCACGTCCAGGCGGCCGAAGCGCTCCCGGGCCTCGCCGATCACCCGGATCCAAGCGTCCTCGTCGGTCACATCGTGGCGGAGATAGACGGCATCGGCGCCGAGGCTGCGGGCGACCTCCTCGCCCAGGTGGTCCTGGATGTCGGTGACAAGGACCCGCGCGCCCTCCTGCGCCAGCCGCTCGGCGCAGCCCCGGCCGATGCCGCTGGCCCCGCCGGTGACCAGGGCGACCTTGCCTTCAACGCGTCCCGCCATGAGGTCCTCCAATGTTTTGCCGGGAGGCTAACATGGGTTCCCCAGCGTCCACGAAGGCGGGTGCGAGGGCAGGATCGCTCGGCCGCGGTGCGGCTCATGTCATGGGCGAAAGCATCCCCGCGCCGCCGGGAAGCCATCCCGGCGGCCGTCAAGAAAGGCGTCACGCCGCCCCGGCTGGAACCGGAGCGGGTGTCAGGTCACTGCAGGTAGCTGGGCGTTCCGCCGCTACCGCTCATGATGCCGTAGATGAGGCCGATGGCCAGCAGGACGACGACCACCACCATGGCGGCGCCCAACAGCCCTTCGAAACGCTCGGCCAGGTGCTTGGGCTTCTGGTGCCGGGTTTGCCCGTGATGCGGCTCGGTGTGCATGACGCTTCCTCGCAATCTGTTATGGAGCTCTACGCTCCACGCCAGGTTGCGGCAGGCGCCGCAGGTTCGCCCCGAAGGAACTCACGCATGGGCCGCCCGGGGCGAGCCCTCAACGCCTGCACGACCAGGCGATGAGGCGAAATCTGCGCCTCGCCCCCACAGCGGTCAATTCGCCTCAGAACACGGGTTTGTGAATGACGAGGCGGCGCCCACCCGCCCCGGGGGCTCCCCCGCCGAGGCGAGGGAGGCCGCGGTCTAGGCGTAGCTCTGCAGCGGACGCACCTCGAGCGGCGCGTCGGCGGTGGCCGCGATCGCCCGGGCCGGCGCCCCCGCGGCGCCGGCGGGGGGGGAGTCGG
>JAEYNH010000087.1 GCA_023412655.1 Pseudomonadota bacterium
GGCCTCCGAGGCCGCGAACCTGGGCCAGAAGCGCGAGGCGGTGCGCTGGCTGTCCCTGGACGGGCGCCGACGGGCCTTCCACATCACCGCCCAGCCCCTGGAAGGCGGCGGCGTCGGCGTCTGGACCGACGACGTCACCGACATCGAGGACCTGCGCGAGCAGCTGAAGCGCAACATCGAGGCCCACGACCAGACCCTGAACCGCATCGACGACGCCGTGGCGATCTTCGGCGAGGGCAAGAAGCTGATCTTCCACAACACCGCCTTCGCCGAGCTGTGGGGCCTGGAGCCCGCCTGGCTGGAGGAGCGGCCCACCCACGGCGAGGTGCTGGACCGCCTGCGCCAGCGCCGCCGCCTGCCCGAGACCGCCGACTACGGCAAGTGGAAGGCCGCCGAGCTCGACCGCTACGAAAAGCTCGGCGACGAGCCCGACGACCTCTGGAGCCTGCCCGACGGGCGCACCCTGCGGGTCGTGCGCCAGCCGCATCCCATGGGCGGGGTGCTGGTGCTGTTCTCCGACATCACCGGCGAGCTCAAGCTCAAGGCCCAGTACAACGCCCTCATCCAGGTGCAGCAGGCCACCCTCGACAAGCTGTCCGACGCGGTGGCCGTGTTCGGCTCGGACGGGCGCCTGCGCCTGCACAACGAAAGCTTCGAGCGCTTCTGGGGCATCCGCCACGAGACCCTCGAGGCGGCCGGTGACTTCGAGGGCGTGGTCGAGCTCTGCGTGCCCAAGCTGCACGACATGGGCTTCTGGCGCGAGCTCAAGGGCCGGGTGGCCGATCCCGACCCCAGCGCCCGCACGCCCATGACCGGCGAGACCCGCACCTCGGACGACCGCATCGTCGAATACCGCTCCCGCCCGCTCCCCGACGGGGCCACCCTGATCGCCTTCACCGACGTCACCGACGCCCGGCGGCTGGAGAGCGCCCTGGCCGACCGCGAAGCCGCCCTGTCCGAGGCCGAGCGGCTGAAGCGGGACTTCGTCGGCAACGTCTCCTACGAGCTGCGCACCCCGCTCACCACCATCATCGGCTACTCCGAACTGCTGGAGCATTCCGGCGACGCCCTGCCCGAGCGCGCCCGGGGCCATGCGGCGGCGGTGAAGTCGGCCGCCACCCAGCTCGCCCGCTCCATCGACGACGTCCTCGACATGGCCCAGATCGACGCCGAGGAGATGGCCCTCGACCTGGCCGACGTGAATGTGGCCGAGCTGATGATCGGGGTGGCGAGCCGCTGGCAGAAGCCGGCCGAGGCCGCCAAGGTCTCGCTGGTCATCGAGCGGCCCGACGACATCGGCCTGATCCGGGGCGACGCCCGGCGCCTTGCCCAGATCCTCGATCACCTGGTGGAGAACGCCCTCACCCAGACCCCGCCCGGGGGCACGGTGACCCTCGCGGCCCGCAAGGCCCTGGGCGAGATTCAGCTGCAGGTGTCGGACACCGGCCGGGGCATCCCGTTCCACGTCCAGGCCCACATCTTCGACCGCTTCATCGGCCGCGAGCGCGGCGGGCCGGGCCTGGGCCTGGCCCTCGTCAAGGCGCTCACCGAGCTGCACGGCGGCTGGGTGGCCCTCGAAAGCGAGCCGGGGGCCGGCGCGCGCTTCACCTGCCACCTGCCCGAAGGGGCGGAGGCGGTCACCGCCCAGCGCGAACTGGCCCTCTGATCTTCAGCAATTGCTCCCCCTGTGGGGGAGCTGTCGCAAGGCGACTGAGGGGGTCTGCTCCCCCTGTGGGGGAGCTGTCGCGAAGCGACTGAGGGGGCCGAGACCCCCGGCGTTCGGCGCCCCCGCCTCTTCCCGCCGCAGCGGGGCCGCGGCCCCGAGTGCTGGCTTTCCGGCATCCGGACGACGAGGCCGTCCAGGGCGTCGGTGACCTTGATCTGGCAGGACAGGCGGCTGTTGTCCTCGACGCCCTCGGCGAAGTCGAGCATCGACTCCTCCATCGCCGAGCGCGTGCCCGTCTTGTCCGCCCAGGCCTCGTCCACATAGACGTGGCAGGTGGCGCAGGCGCAGGCGCCGCCGCAGTCGGCGTCGATGCCCGGGATGTTGTTCTTCACCGCGCCTTCCATGACCGACAGGCCTGTCTTGACGTCGACCACGTGCTCGGTGCCGTCGTGTTCGATGTAGGTGATCTTGGCCATGGCGCTCCCCGGTAAGCCGCGCGTCTAAGCGGCGACCTCTTTCATGGAAATCGTGACGTCCGCAAGCTTCACCTTGTCGACGGGCTTGCGGTTGAGGATGAGCTGCTTGCCCATCATGAACTCCGGCGGGGCGTTGATCGCCTCCACCGCCTGCACCTGCTCGCCCTTCAGATGGAAGACGGCGAACTTCGCGGTGGCGGGATCGCCGCGCACCACGATCTGGTCCGTGTCGAAGGCGTAGCCGGCGATCTGCAGCTTGAGGTCGTACTGGTCCGACCACTGCCAGGGGCACTCCCCCGGCGGACGGGGCCGGCCGACGATGGCGGCGGCGGCCTGTTTGGCCTGTTCCAGGGCGTTGGGCACGCTCTCCATCCGGAACATGCGATCGTAGATCGGCATCGGCCGGTGGGCCACGTCGCCGATGGCGAAGATGGCCGGGTCCGAGGTCCGGGCGTCCAGGTCCACCACCACCCCGCGGGCGGTCTCCAGCCCGGCGTCGGCGCCGATCTCGTCGTTGGGATGGGCGCCCACGCCCACCACCACCGCATCGCACGCCAGCACCTCGCCGCTCGCCAGCTTCACGCCGGTGACATGGTCCTCGCCCTCGAAGCCCACCACCGAGCAGCCGAGGTTGAACCGCACCCCGTGGGCCTCGTGGTAGCTCCGGAAGAAGTCCGAGAGTTCGGGGCAGGCCACCCGGGCCAGCAGCCGGTTCTCGCGCTCCAGCACCACCACTTCGGCGCCCAGGGCCCGACCCGAGGCCGCCACCTCCAGCCCGATGTAGCCCCCGCCGACCACCGCCAGGGTCTTGCCGGGGCCCACCGCGGCCTTCAGCTGCTCGGCGTCAGCCGCCGTGCGCAGGAACATGATCCCCGGCAGGTCCGCCCCCGGCACCGGCAGGGCGATGGCCCGCGCCCCGGTGGCCAGGATCAGCACGTCGTACTTCAGGGTCGAGCCGTCCGACAGGATGACCACGTGGTCGCTGCGCTTGAGCTGGACCGCCTTCACCCCGGCGCGGAAGTCGATGTCCTGCTCGGCGTAGAACTCCAGGGGCTTCAGGGCCAGGGAGTCGGCGTCGGCCTCGCCCTTCAGCCAGGCCTTGGACAGCGGCGGGCGCTGGTAGGGCGGGATCGGCTCCTCGCCCACCATGGTGATCGGGCCGCCGAAGCCGTACTGGCGCAGCAGCGCGGCCGCCGTGCCGCCGGCGTGGCCGGCGCCCAGGATCACGACATGGCCTGTGGAAGGGGCCGCTTGATCGCTCATGGTTCTCCGATGCCGAAAAGTGACGCCGGCGTCAACTTGCCGCGCCGGCAGGACAGGCCGGCGACGGGAGCTGTCCTCCCGGCGGGATCGGCCAGCTCAGTTCATACACCACGCGCAGGGCGTCATGGTCGGAAAGCGCGGGACTGTCGGGCCGGCCGTCGAACATCGTCTCCACGTGCACCGGGCGGATGCTCATCACCTCGCCCTCGGCGAACAGCTGGAGGTCCTGGGTGTCCATCCATGGCGCGTCCCCGTCCCACGACGTGCGGACGTCGCACAGGTCGGGCTGCTCCATGCAGTAGCGATGGACCAGGGTCATCGGCAGCTTCGCCGAGAACGCTTCGAATCGGGCCTCCGAGCGCCGCATGTTGAAATCGCCGCCCAGGATGGCCGCGGCTGGGGGATCACGCCGGGCGGCGAGGAAGGCCGACAGCTCGGCGGTCTGGATGGCGTGGGCCGAGAGCGTCCGCTTGCGGGGGGCCTTGGAGGCCTTGCGGGAATTCATGTGGGTGTTGAACACGTCCACCGGCAGCGGCGCGCCGGGAATGGCCACGCGCGCGTGCAGGGCGCCCTTGTTGCTCAGGCAGTCCAGGCCCGCGCAGCCGCGGCGGCTGAACGGCTCGCCCTCCTGATCGACGATGGGATAGACGCTGGCGATGGCCAGGCCCCCGGTGGTCAGGCGCAGGCCGATCTCGCCCCGCATCCACAGGCGCCGTCCCTGCGGTCGCCCTGCGGCCGGCAGGTCCCGGCGGCTGCGGCGCTTGGGGCCGGCGGCCAGGGCCGGATAGCCCGACTGCTCCACGGCGCTCACCGCGGGACGGGAGAAGACTTCCTGGAACAGGACCACGTCGGGCCCCTCGCCGCTGCGGAGAAGATCGTTCAGGCGGCTGGAAATCCCGGCCAGTTCGGACTTGCGTCCCTTGCGGGCGGGCCAGCCCAGGCCCTCGATGTTGTAGGTCAGCACGTCCAGCCGGAGGCTGGCCCGCGTCCCGTCTTCCGAAAGCTGGATCGGAGGGGCCGGGAGCGCGTCGCAGGCGATCGTACGGGACTGCGGCAGGGTCGCGCAGGCCGCCGCGAGCAGGCCCGCGGCGAACACGCCGGCGGCCACGAGACCGCGATATGCGGCGCCGCAGCCCCGGGGGATCACACCACCCGTTCCACCAGCAGCTTCTTGATCTCTGCGATGGCCTTGGCCGGGTTCAGCCCCTTCGGGCAGACCTGGGCGCAGTTCATGATCGTGTGGCAGCGGTAGAGCTTGAAGGGGTCTTCCAGGTCGTCCAGGCGCTCGCCGGTGGCCTCGTCGCGGGAATCGATGATCCAGCGATAGGCGTGCAGCAGCGCGGCCGGGCCCAGATACTTCTCCTGGTTCCACCAGTAGCTGGGGCACGAGGTCGAGCAGCAGGCGCAGAGGATGCACTCGTAGAGCCCGTCCAGCTTCTCCCGGTCCTCGGGCGTCTGGCGCCATTCCTTCTGCGGCTCGGGCGTCTCGGTCTTCAGCCAGGGCTCGACCGAGGCGTACTGGGCGTAGAACAGCGTCAGGTCCGGGATCAGGTCCTTGACCACCGGCATGTGCGGCAGCGGGCTGATCGCCACCTTGTCGCCCGGGCACTCGGCGTGGCCGTGGGTGCAGGCCAGGGTGTTGCGGCCGGCGATGTTCATGGCGCACGAGCCGCAGATGCCCTCGCGGCACGAGCGCCGGAAGGTCAGCGTCGGGTCGATGGTGTTCTTGATGTGGATCAGCACGTCCAGGACCATCGGCCCGCACTGGCTGGTGTCCACGTCATAGGTGTCCCAGCGCGGGTTCTCGCCGCTGTCCGGATCGTAGCGATAGATCTTGAACGTCTTGACGCTGGTCGCGCCCGCGGGGGCCGGCCAGTGCTTGCCCGACGTGACGCGGGAGTTCTTGGGAAGGCGGATTTCGGCCATCTCGGATCTCTTCCTTCCGCCCTTAGTAGACCCGCGCCTTCGGCGGGAACGGCGCGATCTCGTTGGTCATGGTGTAGTCGTGCACCGGACGATAATCGATGGTCACCGCGCCGGTCCGGTCGTCGAACCAGGACAGGGTGTGCTTCATCCAGTTCACGTCGTCCCGCTCGGGATAGTCCTCGTGCGCGTGGGCGCCGCGGCTTTCCGTGCGGTTGTGGGCGCCGGTCACCGTCACGACCGCCTGGCCGATCAGGTTGTCCAGTTCCAGCGTCTCCATAAGGTCGCTGTTCCAGACCAGCGAACGGTCGGTGACCTTCAGGTCCGGCCGCTTGGAGGCCACGACCTCCATCCGCTTCACGCCGCTCGCGAGGGCCTCGCTGGTGCGATAGACCGCCGCGTCCTCCTGCATGGCCATCTGCATCTCGAGGCGCAGGGCGGCCGTGGGCGTCGAGCCGTCGGCATGGCGGAAACGGTCGAAGCGCGCCAGGTGCGCCTCGGTCATGCTCGGCTTCAGCTCGGGCTGGGTGGCGCCGGCCTTGATGGTGTCCGCCGCCCGCAGCGCGGCCGAGCGGCCGAACACCACCAGGTCGATCAGGCTGTTGGAGCCCAGGCGGTTGGCGCCGTGCACCGACACGCAGGCGGCCTCGCCCACGGCCATCAGGCCGGGCACCACCTGGTCCGGATTGCCGCCGGCCTTGGTCACCACCTCCGAGTAGAAGTTCGTGGGGATGCCGCCCATGTTGTAGTGCACCGTCGGCAGCACCGGGATCGGCTCCTTGGTCACGTCGACCCCGGCGAAGATCTTGGCGCTCTCCGAGATGCCCGGCAGGCGCTCGGCGAGGATCTTCGGATCCAGGTGGTCCAGGTGCAGGAAGATGTGGTCCTTCTTCGGACCGACGCCGCGGCCCTCGCGGATCTCCATCGTCATCGCCCGGCTGACCATGTCCCGGGGCGCCAGGTCCTTCACGGTGGGCGCATAGCGCTCCATGAAGCGCTCGCCCTCGGAGTTGGTCAGGTAGCCGCCTTCGCCGCGCGCCCCTTCGGTGATCAGGCAGCCGGCGCCGTAGATGCCGGTGGGGTGGAACTGCACGAACTCCATGTCCTGCAGCGGCAGGCCGGCCCGCAGAACCATCCCGCCGCCGTCGCCGGTGCAGGTGTGGGCGCTGGTGGCCGAGAAGTAGGCGCGGCCGTAGCCGCCGGTGGCCAGGATCACCAGCTGGGCCTGGAACCGGTGCAGGGTGCCGTCGTCCAGCTTCCAGGCGGTGACGCCCCGGCAGACGCCTTCGTCCATGATCAGGTCGAGGGCGAAGAACTCGATGAAGAACTCGGTCGAGTGCGCCAGGCTCTGGCCGTACATGGTGTGCAGCATGGCGTGGCCGGTCCGGTCCGCCGCCGCGCAGGTGCGCTGGATCGGGGCCTCGCCGAAGTTCCGCGTCATGCCGCCGAACGCGCGCTGGTAGATCTTGCCGTCCGCGGTGCGCGAGAACGGCACGCCCCAGTGCTCCAGCTCATAGACCGCCGCCGGCGCGTTGCGGCAGAGGTATTCGATGGCGTCCTGGTCGCCCAGCCAGTCCGACCCCTTGACGGTGTCGTACATGTGCCAGCGCCAGTCGTCCTCGCCCATGTTGCCCAGGGACGCGGAGATGCCCCCTTGAGCCGCAACCGTGTGCGAGCGGGTCGGGAAAACCTTGGTGATGCAGGCCGTCTTCAGCCCCGCCTGGGCGCAGCCCAGCGCCGCGCGCAGGCCCGAGCCCCCGGCCCCGACGACGACGACGTCGAACTTGTGATCGATGAATTCGTAGGTCGACATCGGTGTCTCACGCGCCTCCCAGCGCGACCTTCAGCACGGAGAAGACGGCGAGCGCGCCGGCCAGTCCGCAGACGAAGAGGTTCAGGAGCAGGAGGGCCGTCTTCGACAGGGTCTTGGAGACATAGTCCTCCACGACGACCCGCAGGCCCGAATGCATGTGCCAGAAGCTGATGACGATGGTCAGGATCATCAGCGTCGCGTTCAGCGGCGTCGAGATCCACTCCACCGCCCCGTAATAGTCGAGGGCCGCCAGCCGCATGACCGCATAGATCGCCCACAGGGTCAGCGGCACGAGGGCCACGGCGCTGATGCGCTCCGAGATCCAGTGGCCGACGCCGTGCTTGGCCGAGCCGAGGCCGCGGGCGCGGGAAAGAGGGGTCCGGTAGCTGGTCATCAGAGGGCTCCCGTCATGCCGGCGATGACCCAGACCGCCAGGGTCGCGGCCACGGTGAAGGCGATCACGGCCACGGCCGAGGCGTTGGCGCTCTTCAGGTCCAGGCCATGGCCCGTGTCCCACGTCAGGTGCCGGATGCCGTTGCCCAGGTGGTAGAAGGCCGAAAGGGTCAGGACGAACAGCACCGCCTTGCCCAGCAGCGAGCCCAGCACCGCCTTGAACAGGCCATAGGCGTCGGGGCCGGCCGCCAGCGAGATCGCCCAGGCCGCCGCGATCAGCGCGCCGCCATACAGGGCGATGCCCGTGAACCGGTGGAGAATCGATGTGGCCATGGTCAGGTGCCACCGCCAGATCGTCGTGTGCGGCGATGTGGGCCGTTCCCGCACCACTCTCGAAGCCTCAGCCATTCCCAGCCCTTGCCGTATCAGGTGTTCGAAATCTGGCCCGCTTGTAAGCCTGCGACCCGCGGTGTCAACGCAGGGCCGCGGCAACTTGCCTTCCTTCGCAGCAGCCGAAAGCTCGCGCGGTTCCGCGTTAGACACAATCTGTCTTTCCTGTAGCGTTCCTTCGCGGGAGGCGAAGGATGCGCTTTGACCTGACGGACCTTAGGCTGTTCTGCGACGTGGTTGACGCAGGGTCGATCACCGCCGGCGCGGACAAGAGCGGCTTGGCCCTGGCCGCCGCGTCCACCCGGATCCGCAAGATGGAGGCCGCCCTGGGCGCGGCCCTGCTTTCGCGCTCGCGCCAGGGAGTCACCCCCACGCCCGCGGGCCGCATGCTGCTCAAGCACGCCCGCGCCATCCTCACCCAGCAGGCGCGGATGCGCGAGGACCTGTCGGCCTATGCGGGCGGGCTGTCGGGCGAAGTGAAGGTGCTGGCCAACACCAACGCCCTCACCGAATTCCTCCCCGAGGCGCTCTCCAGCTTCCTGGCCGACCACCCGCATGTGAGCGTCGACCTGGAGGAGCGCCTGTCCGACGAGATCGTCGGCCTCATCGCCGAGGGCGTGGGCGACATCGGCATCGTCGCCGGCACGGTGGAGGTGGGCGCCTTGCAGACCCATCCCTTCCGCTCGGACCGCTTCGTGGTCGTCACCGCCAGGGATCATCCCCTGGCGGGCCGGCGCAGCGTCACCTTCGCCGAGGTGCTGGGGTACGACCTCGTCGGCCTGGAGCGGTCCAGCTCGCTGCAGCGCTTCCTCACCGCCAAGGCCGCCCGCGAGGGCCGCCCGCTCAAGCTGCGGGTGCAGTTGCGCAGCTTCGACGCTGTGTGTCGGCTGGTGGAGTGCGGCGTGGGCGTCGGCGTGGTGCCGCGCACCACCGCCCGCCGGGCCGCCCGCACCATGGACCTGGCCGTGGTCGAGCTCGACGACGACTGGGCCGCCCGGGAGCTGAAAATCGTCGTCCGCGCCGAGGAGGAGCTCGGCCCCTATGCCCGCGAGCTGGTGGCCAGCCTGCGGAACGAGGCGCCGGCTCAGGCCTGACCGGTCTGCGCCCCGCCCCGCGCGGCGGGCAGCCAGGCGGCCAGCCGCACGCCGGTGTCGCGCAGGGCGAACAGCGCCCGGTCAAGGACCCGCCCGAACGCCTCGAGCGCCCGGCCCACAGGGGAGCGCCGCTCTGCGGTCTCGACCACCGGGGCCGCTCCCTCGATCGGCGCCACCTCCGGTTCGGCCACCGGCGCGACCCCATGCTGCATGAGGCTCAGGGTCTCGACGATGTAGCGGGCGTGGGTGACGATGCCGATCTCCAGCCGCTCGTTGTCCAGTTCCACCTGCTGCGTCAGCAGGCCGGCGACGATGGGCTTGGGAGGCGCCGCCGCGCGCACCCGGGTCGGCCGGCGCGAGCCCGGGGCGAACACCGGCCCGCCCGAGTTGCCGGGGAACACCGAGAAGTCCAGCAGGAAGGTGGGCGAGGCGCTGCTGTTCAGCGGATAGGAGGCGATGCGCCCGGCCCGCAGGATCGGGAAGCCCGCCGCGTTCGCCGCCACGCCCCGTGGAAAGCCCAGGACGATCAGCTCGTCGCCCGGGCCGAAGCCCTGCCGCTCCAGCCCGCCCTCCGGCGCCAGATAGCCGGCCGGGATCGCCGCCTTGGCGAACTCGGGCGGCGCCTCCACCACCATGGCCGCCACGTCCTGAGACGGGTGCCGGGTCCACAGGGGCTGGCCGGCGCCGTCGCGGATCCGCAGCGGGGTGGGCCGATAGGTCCAGGCGCCCTCGGCCGTCGCGGCGCGGTAGCCGATCGAGGCCTCCGGCGCCCGCATGCCCTCCAGCACGTGGTGGGCGGTGACCAGAACGGTCCGCGGCGCGCCCCGGGCGTCCACCGACGAGATCAGGAAGCCGGTGCCCACGGTGCGCCGCCGGTCGCCCGCCGGCTGCTCCAGCTGGACCGTGGCCTCGATGAACTCAACAGGGGTATCCAACACGTCACTCATCCCCGACCTGGCGCCGCGAGTAGTTCCCGCGATCTTTCAAGTCCGAGATATGATGTCCGCGGCGCGCTTCCACACAAAAGCGCGAACACGTGATCACGACGGGTAGATTGTCGCACCGGCGCGCCGCGCCGAAGACCTCACGCGAAAGTAATCAAGGCGTGGCGCGACAGAAGACCGCACACCTCCGGCGACAGAACACTAATCCCGGTCTTCCAGCCAGTCGGCCGAGCGCATCTCCTGCAGCCGCGAGGCGGTGCGCTCGAACTCGAACGCCCCGTCGCCCTCGGGATACAGCTTCGTCGGCTCGGCCTCGGCCAGGACGATCAGCTTGGTGCGCGCTTCGTACAGCGCATCGATCAGGATCACGAACCGCCGCGCCTCCTCCCGCCGGTTGGGGCTCAGCTTCGGCACGCCCTCCAGGAACACGGTGTGGAAGCGGGCGGCGATGGCGATGTAGTCGTTGGGCCCCAGGGCCACCGAACAGAGGCTGGCGAAGCTGGCCCGCAGCATCCCGCCGGCCGCGTGCGGCAGGGTGATCCGCCGCCCCAGCACCTCCAGGGTCTCGCCGGTCTCCTCCTCGGGCCCCAGCATCTCGGCCCACAGCCGGTCGAACTGCCGCTCGTTGTCGGGGTCGATGGGCGAGAACCAGACCCCCGCCGCCCGCAGCCGGTCCAGGCGGTAGTCGTGCGGCCCGGCCACCGACACCACCTCGACCTTCGAGGTCAGCAGGTCGATGAACGGCAGGAACAGCTGGCGGTTGATGCCGTCCTTGTAGAGCTGGTCCGGCTCCCGGTTCGACGTCGCCACCAGGGTCACGCCGCGGTCGAACAGCGCCTCGAACAGCCGGCCCAGGATCATGGCGTCGGCGATGTCGGTGACCTGGAACTCGTCGAAGCACAGCAGGGTCGCGCCCTCGGCGACCACGTCGGCCACCGGCGGGATCGGGTCATCGCCCTTCGCCTGTCCGAAACGCGCCTTGCGAGCCGCCGCATCGCCCTTGCGCCAGGCGTCGATCAGCCGATGGATCTCGCCCATGAAGACGTGGAAGTGGGTGCGCCGCTTCTTCGGCGCCGGCGCAGTCTCGTAGAACAGGTCCATCAGCATGGACTTGCCCCGGCCCACCGGCCCCACGAGGTAGACCCCGCGCAGGCTGCGGGGCGCCGCCTTGCGGAACAGGGACTTCAGCCCGGCCGGGGGCTGGGCCTCGGCCAGGTCGGTCTCCAGCCGCACCAGGGCGGCGAGGGCGGCGGCCTGCGCCGCGTCCGGACGGATGTCGCCCTGCTCCAGGCGGGCGTCGTAGGCGGCTTGCAGCGCGGACGGCATCGGCCTCCGCCTAGCGGCCCGGGGCGGCTGGCGCAAGGAACGGGCGCGCCCAGTGGGGGTTCAGCAGGGGTAACAGAAGGAGCGTTCCCCCATGTCCGACCAAGACGACCGCCGTTTCGAGCCGAGCGAAACCGACGCCAGCCGGACCCGGATGCAGGGCGGCGGCGTGGGCGCCCGCGAGATGGACCAGCAGCGCGATCCGGACCGTTCCCAGACCGCCGCCAGCCCTGAGCCGCGCAGCTTCGCCGCGGACTCGGACCTGGACGGCGCCACCAACGCCGACCGGCCCCAGGCGGCGGACTTCGGCGACACCGACCTGCGCGCGGCCAATGGCGGCGGGATCGCGGGCGCGGATGGCCTCGAGGCCACGGGCGACCTCGGCGTCGGCACCCCGGCCAACGTCGACATCCACAATCTCGGCCAGGAAGACCGCCCGCAAGAGGACTGGGGCGAGCCGGCCCCCGAGGGGACGGTGTTCTCGTCCAACCACGGCAACCGCGGCGGCCGCACCGAGCTGGAACGCGGCCAGGGCGCCAAGACCCGCGCCGCCAACAAGGACATCTTCAGCCGCCGGCTCTGACCCGGCGGGCCCGATCCTTCTCCCCGCTCGGGGGGAAGGATCGGCCATCCCCTATTTCATCGTCGGGATCACGAAGGCGCTGTCCTCCACCGCCCCTTCCGGCCAGCGCGAGGTGATGGTCTTCACCTTGGTGTAGAAGCGCACCCCCTCCATGCCGTGCTGGTTCACGTCGCCGAACGCCGAGCGCTTCCAGCCGCCGAAGGTGTGGTAGGCCACCGGCACCGGGATCGGCACATTGATCCCCACCATCCCCACCTGCACCCGGGCGGCGAACTCACGCGCGGCGCGGCCGTTGCGGGTGAAGATCGCCACCCCGTTGCCGTACTGGTGCGACGAGGGCAGGTCCAAGGCCTCCTCGAACGTCTCGGCCCGGACGATCTGCAGCACGGGGCCGAAGATCTCCTCGTTGTAGGTCCTCATGCCCTTCTTCACGCCGTCGAACAGCGAGGGGCCGATGAAGAAGCCCTTCTCATAGCCCTGCAGGCTGAAGCCGCGGCCGTCGACCACCAGTTCGGCGCCTTCGTCGACGCCCATCTGGATGTAGCCGGCGATCTTGTCCTTGTGCGCCTGGCTGACCACCGGCCCGTACTGGGCCGCCGCGTCGGTGGAGACGCCCACCTTCAGGGTCTCCAGCTCGGCCAGCACCCGCTCGCGCACCTCGTCCGCCGTCTTGCGGCCCACCGGGACCACCACCGGCAGGGCCATGCAGCGCTCCCCGGCCGAGCCGTAGGCGGCGCCGATGATGTCCTTGGTGGCCTGTTCCAGGTCGGCGTCGGGCAGGATGATCCCGTGGTTCTTCGCCCCGCCCATGGCCTGGACGCGCTTCCCGTTCGCCGTGCCCCGGGAATAGACGTACTGGGCGATGTCGGACGAGCCGACGAAGCTCACCGCCTTGATGGCCTCGTGGTCGAGGATGGCGTCCACCGCCGCCTTGTCCCCGTGCACCACGTTCAGCACCCCCGCCGGCGCGCCGGCTTCCATCATCAGCTCGGCCAGCCGCACCGGCACGGTGGGGTCCTTCTCCGAGGGCTTGAGGATGAAGCTGTTGCCCGTGGCGATGGCGATGCCGAACATCCACATCGGGATCATGGCCGGGAAGTTGAACGGGGTGATCCCCGCCACCACGCCCAGCGGCTGGCGCATGGAATAGACGTCGATCCCCGGGCCCGCGCCCTCGGTGTATTCCCCCTTCAGGGCGTGCGGGATGCCGCAGGCGAACTCGATCACCTCCAGGCCGCGCTGGATGTCGCCCTTGGAGTCGGCGATCACCTTGCCGTGCTCGGACGACAGGATCTCGGCCAGCTCGTCCATGCGGGCTTCCACCAGCCGCTTGAACTCGAACATCACCCGCGCCCGGCGCTGGGGATTGACCTGGGCCCAGCTCGCCTGCGCCCTCAGCGCCGACTGCACCGCCCGGTCCAGCTCCTCGGGCGTGGCGAGGGCGACCCGGGCCTGCACCTCGCCGGTGTTCGGATTGAACACGTCGCCGTAACGGCCGGACGCGCCCGCGACGGACGCGCCGTCGATGAAGTGGGTGATCTCACGCATCGTTGTTTTTTAGGCTCACCTCACCGCGCCCGCTAGTTGCCCCAGCGGCGCCGGGCGGCGAATGTGCCCCCATGACCGTCCTGCCGTCCGCCCACGCCCTGAGGGCCCGCTCCGCGCGGGACCACATCGTGGACGTGCTGATCGCCGAGCGTGCGCCGAAGCTGGCCGCCTCGCGGGCCTGGCCGGTCCTGAGGCCGCTGCTCTACGCCATGCTGGACTACGGCAAGGCCCGGCGGATGGCCGACGCCATCGCCCCCCTGCCGGGCCGGGCCGCCCTCGACCATGTGGCCGCCCTGCTCTCGGTGAAGGTCTCCGCCCGGGGCCTGGAGCACGTGCCCGCCGCCGGCCGGGCGGTGGTGGTCTGCAACCATCCCACCGGCATCGCCGACGGGATCGCCGTGTTCGACGCCCTCAAGGCCCTGCGGCCCGACATCTGCTTCTACGCCAACTCCGACGCCCACCGCGTGTGCCCGGGCTTCGACGAGGTGCTGATCCCGGTGGAGTGGGTCGAGGCCAAGCGCACCCGCGAGCGCACCCGCCGGACCCTGCAGCTCACCCGCGAGGCCATGGAGGCCGAGCGCTGCCTCGCCATCTTCCCCGCCGGCCGCCTGGCCCGCCGCCAGCCCGACGGCCGCCTGGCCGATCCGCCGTGGATGCCCTCGGCCGTGTCCGTGGCCCGCAAGTACGAGGCGCCGGTGGTCCCGGTGCACGTGGCGGGGCCATGGTCGACCCTGTTCCACCTGTTCAACGGCGTCTCCCAGGAGCTGCGCGACATCACCCTCTTCCACGAGCTGCTGAACAAGCGCGGCCGGTCTTTCGCCCTTACTGTCGGTCTGCCCATTGCGCCCGAGGCGCTGGCGGGCGATCCCGGCGAGGTGACCCTGAAGCTGAAGCACCACATCGAGCAGGTCCTGCCGGCCGAACCGGATCGGGCCTTCGCATGATCGTCGAGGCCGAAGGCGACTTCCGCCTCGACGACGAGGCGGCCACGGCGCGGCTGGGCGCGGCCATCGCCGCCGAACTCGCGCCCGGCGAGGCGGTGTGCCTCAGCGGCCCGCTGGGGGCGGGCAAGTCCACCCTGGCCCGGGCCCTGGTGCGCGCCCTGACCCGCCCGGACGAGGACGTGCCCTCGCCCACCTTCACCCTGGTGCAGTTCTACGAGGGCCCGCGACTCAAGGTCGCCCACTTCGACCTCTATCGCCTCTCGAATGCGGACGAGGCCTATGAGATCGGTTTGGACGAGGCCCTGGACGAAGGGGCGGCCGTGATCGAATGGCCCGAACGGCTGGAGGGCGCCCTGCCCGCCGACCGACTCGATGTAGAGATCGCGCCCTCGGAAGACGACGCAGACGGCAGGCGCGTGCGGCTCATCCCGCACGGGGCCTGGGAAGGACGAGGGCTTGAGTTCCGCCCCTGAGATCAGACAGGCCATGAACGACCGCGACGCCCTGAAGGTGGAATTCCTCAGGGCCGCCGGCTTCGGCCAGGCCCGGCGCGAGCCCATGGGCGGCGACGCCTCCACCCGGAGCTACGAGCGCCTGTACGCGGCCGACGGCGCCACCTTCATCTTCATGGACCAGCCGCCGTCCATGGAGACCGCCCCCTGCCCGCCCGGGGCCACCGCCGAGGAGCGGCGCGCCCTGGGCTACAACGCCCTGGCCCGGCTGGCCGCCGGCCGGGTGGACGCCTTCGTCGCCGTCAGCGGCTGGCTGCGCGCCCAGGGCCTGTCGGCCCCCCGGGTGCTGGTCCATGACGCCGCCGCCGGCCTCGCCGTGCTGGAGGACCTGGGCGACGACCTCTTCGCCCGCCTGATCGAGGACGGCCAGGACGAGGCCCCGCTCTACGCCGCCGCCGTCCAGGCCCTGGCCCGGATGCACGAGGCGCCGGTCCCCGAGGTGCTGGCCTATGACGGGGTCTCCTGGCCCCTGCTCACCTATGACGAGACGGCGCTGGAGACCGCCGACCGGCTGTTCGTGGAATGGCTGCCCCGGCTTCACGCCAACCTCCAGTTCGGCGCCGAGGCCCTCGCCGAATGGGAGGCGATCTGGCGGCCGATCCGTGCGCGCGGGGAGGCGGGCGCCAGCGTCTTCTGCCACCGGGACTACCACGCCGAGAACCTGATCTGGCTGCCCGACCGCACCGGCGGCGCCCGGGTCGGCCTGCTCGACTTCCAGGACGCGGTGAAGGCCCACCCGGCCTGGGACCTCTCCATGCTGCTGCACGACGCCCGGCGCGATGTCTCCGTGGCCTGCGAGGCCCAGGCCCTGGACGCCTATTTCGCCCTGCGTCCCGCCGTGGACCGGGCCGAGATGCTGGCCGACTACCACGCCCTCGGCGCCCTCAACATCGTCCGCATCCTGGGGATCTTCGCCCGGCTGGTGACCCGCGACGGCAAGCCCCGCTACGCCGCCTTCATGCCCCGGCTCTGGGGCTATCTCGACCGCTGCCTTGCCGATCCCGAGCTCGCCGCCCTGAAGGCCTGGTTCGACCGCCACGCCCCGCCGGAGCGCCGCGGGTGAGCGGTGCGCCCACCACCGCCATGGTGCTGGCCGCCGGCCTCGGCACCCGCATGCGTCCCCTCACCGACCGGCGGCCCAAGGCCCTGGTGGAGGTCGCCGGCCGACCGCTCATCGACCGGGTGCTGGACGAGCTCGTCGCCGCCGGCGTCACCCGGGCTGTGGTCAACGTCCACCACTTCGCCGACCAGGTGGAGGCGCACCTGGCGCACCGCTCCGACCTCGAGGTGCTGATCTCGGACGAGCGCGGCGAGCTGCTGGATTCCGGCGGCGGCATCCAGAAGGCCCGCCCGCTTCTGGGCGAGGACCCGATCTTCGTCGCCAACATCGACAGCCTGTGGATCGCCGCGGGCGAGGCGCCCCTGGAGACCCTCAAGCGGGTCTGGGATCCGGCGGCCATGGACATCCTGCTGCTGCTGGTGGCGCGCGGCCGCGGCCTGGGTTTCGAGGGCCCCAACGGCTTCTTCATGGACGACGCCGGCCGCCTGACCCACTCGGTGGAGCCCGAGCCGCCGACGCCCTTCGTCAACACCGGCTTCGGCATCCTCAAGCCCCAGGTTCTGGACGGCTCGCCCGCCTCCGGCCCCTTCTCCATCCTGCCGGTCTGGCGCCGGCTGCAGCAGGACGGCCGCCTGCGCGGCGTGGCCATGGACGCCTTCTGGATGCATGTGGGCGATCCCGCCGCCCGCGACGCGGCGGAACAAAGGCTGGGGCAGGGGCTGTCGTGACCGCCTTCTTCGAACGTCCGGGTCCGCGCTGGTTCAACATCCCGGCGCACCGGCCGTTCGCCGACGACCTGGCCCTGGGCCTTTACCAGGCCCTCAGCCCGTTCGGTCCCGAAGCCCTGTCCGACGCCCTGGTGCTGACGCCCACCCGCCGGGGCGCCCGGGCCGTGGCCGACGCCTTCGTCCGCGCCGCCGGCGGCCGCGCCGTCCTGCCGCCGCAGATGCGCCCCCTGGGCGACCTCGAGGCCGGAGAGCCGCCGTTCGAGCCCGGCGACCTGGCCCTCGACCTGCCCGCGGCCATCGATCCCCTGCGCCGCCGCTTCGAGCTGACCCGGCTGGTGGCCGAGCACTGGAGCCTGCTGCCGGGCCGCGAGCTCACCGCCTCGGCGGCCCTGGAGCTGGCCGACGCCCTGGGCGGCTTCCTGGACAGCCTGCAGATCGAGGAGATCGAGGCCGGCGAGAAGCTCGCGGGCCTGGTGGAGGCCGACCTCGCCGAGCACTGGCGGGTCAGCCGCGACTTCCTGGAGACCGCCCTCGCCGAATGGCCCCGGCGGCTGAAGGCCCTCGGCGTCGTCGACGTCAGCGAGCGCCGGGTGCGCCTGCTGCGCCGCCTCGCCGAGGCGTGGAGCGCCAAGCCGCCGCAGGGCGTGCTGGTGGCCGCCGGCTCCACCGGCACCGCCCCGGCCACCGCCGACCTGCTGGCGGTGATCGCCGCCGCGCCCCGGGGTTCGGTGGTGGTCCCCGGCCTCGACGACAGCCTGGCCGAGGACGCCTGGCGCCACGTGGACGAACAGCATCCGCAAGGCGCCCTGCGCCGGCTGCTGGCCCGCTCGCGCATCGACCGTGAGCACGTGGAGGTCTGGCCGGCTTCCCTGGCCCACAGCGCCCAGGGCCGCTGGCGCCGCCGGGTGGTCAACGAGGCCCTGCGCCCGCCCCGGGCCACCGCCGACTGGCTGCACGCCATCGCCCGCCTGCGGGCCGAGGCCGAAGCGGAAGGCGTCGACCCCATCGCCGCCGGCCTCGACGGCCTGTCCCTGGTCAGCGCCCGCTCCGAGGAGGAGGCCGCCACCGCCGCCGCCCTGCTGCTGCGCGAGGCCCTGGAGACCCCCGGCAAGACCGCCGCCCTGGTCACCCCCGACCAGACCCTGGCCCGCCGCGTCACCGCCAAGCTGGGCCGCTGGGGCATCGTGCCCGACAGCTCGGCCGGCGAGGCCCTGGCCGGCTGCCGCTGCGGGGTGCTGGCCGGCCTCGTGGCCCGGGCCATGGT
>JAEYNH010000093.1 GCA_023412655.1 Pseudomonadota bacterium
GGGATTCCACATGGCGATGCGGGCCCATGGTCTGGATGTCGCGGGTGTGGTCGACGCGGCATTCAACACCCGCGACGAGGGGCGTCTCGGCATGGAGCGACTGCTGGACGGTGAGTCGTTCTCTGCCGTCGTAACGGGCCACGATATGCTTGCAATCGGCTGCCTCGACGTCTTGAGGCGGCGCGGTCTGCGCTGCCCTGAAGATATTTCGGTCATCGGGCACAATGACGTGCCGCTGGTGGACATGTTGACCACGCCGCTCACGACCATCCGGGTGGATTACCAGCGAATGGGTGCGGAGGCTGCGAGGTTGATGCTTCAACGTCTCGCCGATCCGGACGCGCTTGCGGTCAACCTTGCGCTCAAACCGGAATTGATCGTTCGCCGATCGACATCGCGCCCGCGCGCCTAGCCGAAAAGTCCCTGCATTTCCGCAATCGGTTGCGAGATGTTTTCCGCAATCCGCTGCTTCGCGCTGGAATGAGCCCAATAATACGCAAACATATGCGCCACTTGGAGTTCCGTAACTTATTGAAATTAAAAAGCTATTTAAGGGGCGGAATGTGATGGAGGGGAATATGTCTGCAATCGCTTGCGAGATGTATGCGTTTGCATCATTGTCCCGGCGTGAGCGGCCAATGAATGCCGCCACGCTAGGCCGGGCATGTCGGTCCATAGGGGGAAGCAATGAAAGACGCGAGAGCGCTCTATTGTGGTGTTTCTGCTGGCGTCATCTTGGCTCTAGGCCTCGGACGGGTCGCGGCGGCGGAGGCAACAGAAGCGGCTGAATTGGAAACGGCCGTCGAAGAGCTTGTCGTCACAGGCTCGCGTATTGCGCGAGCGGGATTTGTCGCGCCGACTCCGGTGACTGCCGTATCCGCTGAGGAAGCGCGCCTATCAGCGCCGAATGATATCGCCGACGCGCTTGCGACATTGCCGGCGTTCCGTGGATTGTCCGTCCGCTCACAAGACACCGGCACCAGCTCCAACGGCTCGGCCGGCGCGAGTCTGCTCAGCCTGCGTGGCCTGGGTCCCAATCGGACCCTAGTTCTCCTCAATGGTCGGCGTGTGGTGAGCTCAAACGTCAACGGCTCGACCGACGTCAACCTGATCCCGCAGAGTCTCATAAGCCGCGTCGACGTGGTGACCGGCGGCGCATCCGCCGCCTGGGGCTCCGACGCTATGGCGGGCGTAGTAAACTTCGCCCTGGATACCCGGTTCGAGGGCTTCAAAGGCGAGATGCAGGGTGGCCTTTCGAAGTATAATGATGCCGGATCGTACAAGGCCAATCTGACTTTTGGGCGCTCATTCCTTGGTGAGCGTGGCCGCATCATCGGCAGCGCCGAGTATTTCCACCGCGACCCGATTAGCACCTATTCCACCAAGCGCCCTTGGCGGAACAGTGTCACCGGTTGGATTACTAATGCTTCCGGAGCCACGCCCACGCGCGTGTTGGCCGAGGATATCCGCTACACTGCGCGATCCTACGGCGGGATGATCCCGAGCGGACCGCTTCGCGGGACCCAATTTCTGGCAGGCGGCGTACCTGCGCCGTTCAACTATGGTCCGCTCGTCGGTTCGGTGATGGGCGTTGGCGGTGACGGTCCGACACCACAGGCGCCGATGGGCGCTAAGGTGGATCGCTGGACCGCATTCACTCATGCGGAATTCGATATTAGCGACAAACTGACGGGCTTTGTTGAGCTAATGGGGGCCAGTTCGGACACCCCGTACATGCAGTACTATAACTATACGGCCGGCGCGGGCGTGCAGACCATCTATTCGGGCAACCCGTTTATACCTGCGTCCATCCAGCAGGCGATGGTGGCGCAGAACATCGCGAGCTTCCCGCTGGCGCGATACAGTCCCGATCTGCCGACCAACGTTGCTGACAATCATTCCAGCACGCGGCGACTAGCGGTTGGCGTGGATGGCAAGTTCGGCGCCGACTGGACCTACAACCTATACTACACCCGCGGTAAGAGCCACCAGAAGGTGTACAATCGCCACATCGTCGTTAACCGTAACTTCTATGCGGCGACGGACGCGGTCGCACATCCAGTGACGGGCGTGATTGTCTGTCGGTCTCAGTACTATGAGGGGAACACCTTCGTGCCGGGTGGCACCGGCAGAGACCCCGGCTGCGTCCCGCTTAATCCGTTTGGTGTCGGTTCCATCTCGCCTGCGGCGGCTGCCTATGTGACTGGCGACTCTTGGAAGGATCTCAATCTTACTCAGAACGTTGTCTCGGCGGCGGCGCAGGGCTCTCTGCCCTTCTTGGCGCTGTGGGATGAGCCCGCGTCGATCGCCTTTGGCGCTGAATACCGCAAGGAGACGGCGGACCAAACGACTGATCCGATCTCGCAGCTGTATAATGACTATACTGGTCTTCGCGGCGGCCCGCCGTCGCAGGTCGGTCAGCAGGGTGGCTTCTATGCCTCCAACCCGCAGCCGGTCTCCGGCGAAATTTCGATCAAGGAAGCGTTTGTCGAGGTGGGCTTGCCCATTGTTCGCGACCAGCCCTTCTTCGACGAATTGAGCGTCAATGGCGCGGCTCGTATCGCCGACTACAGCACCAGCGGCGCTGTCGGGACCTGGAAGCTTGGCGCGGTTTGGAGGCCTATCGACGAAGTAAAGCTGCGTTTGACCCGCTCGCGAGACATCCGTAGCCCCAACATCACAGAGCTATTCTCCGGTGGCGCTCAAAGTACCAACTTCGTTTTCGACTCAAAGACGAGCACAACCGTTCCCTACACGGGTCAAACCAAAGGCAATCCGAACCTCGAACCTGAGACGGCGGACACCCTGACCTTCGGTGTTGTGTACGAGCCGTCCTACGTTCCAGGCCTTGGTCTTTCTGTCGACTATTACGACATCGACATCACGGGTGCCGTTGCGACTCTGGGGGCGCAGGGCACTTTGGACGAATGCAACCGGGGTTCGGCGCTCGCATGTTCGCAGATCCAATCGATCGGCGGGGCTTATCGGATGGCGTTGACGCCCTTGAACCTGGCGCGTTTGCAGAACCGCGGCGTCGATATCGAGGCGAGTTATTCCTTCCCGTTCTTCGACGGTCGCATGAATCTGCGCGCTCTGGCGAACCGCACGCTCAAGAACAAGACGTTGACGCCGGGTTCAGTCGCGATCGATCGCGCGACAGAGGCAGGTGAGGACAATCTCACCGTGACCGCTGCCTGGGAGCGGGGGCCGCTGACGATCTTCGTAATGGAGCGCTACGTCAGTGCGGGCCTCTATCGCGCGGAGTACGTGACGGGGGTCGACATCGATTACAACCACGTGCCTGAGAAGTGGTACACCGACCTGACCGTAAAGTATAAATTCGAAGCGCTTTCGAGCCAGAATGAAGCTTTTCTAACTATAAACAACCTCTTCAACCGCAAGCCGGCGGTAAACAACAGCCTTAGCACGTTCATTAGTGAATCGGACTATTCGCGATACGATCCGATTGGGCGGTATTTCACGGCGGGTGTACGCTTCCGCTATTAGCGAGGCAGCCAAGAGGTCGGGCCGGGTTGTCCGGCCTCTTGCGTACTGAAGAAAATGAACAGTCCCAACGTCTTGTTTGACGCGGCTCGCTCCGCGCTCGTGGCTGGCGACGCCAAGGGCGCGGCACAACTCGCCGAAAGTCTGTTGGTTGTCGCGCCGGGTCAGCCGCAGGCGCTGCATCTTCTGGCGGTGGCCGAGCGCCGTAACGGCCGGCTAAGCAGGGCGCGTGACTTGTTTGCCTCGGCCTTGATGGCCGATCCCGGCAACCCCGAAATCTGCAACAACTACGCAAATCTGCTCGACGAAATGGGGCGGCCAGATCTTGCTCGCGATCTTTATGGGCAAGCGGTCGCTCGGGCGCCGTCTTACGACGACGCATACGTGAACCTCGCGGTGATTTGCCGGAAGCTGGGGGCTGTTACGGAGGGATTGGCGGCGGCGAGGCGGGCGACCGAGCTTTCGCCTTCAAGCGCCAGAGCGTGGCTGATACTTGGTCAGTTGCGCGAGGAGGCTGGTGATGGGGGCGGCGCAAGCGTCGCTCTCCAGCGAGCGGTCCAGATTGCTCCGCGGGATCCTCGCGTCCTGGCAGCTATCGCGGCCCTAAAGCTGCGGCGCGGAGAAGTGGCGACGCCCGCCTTCGACCGTGCGCTCGCCGTAACGCCAGACGAACCGGATCTGGCGCTGGGCCGTGCTGCGAGCCTGCATGCCGTCGGCGACACCTCCGCTGCGAAGGCGGCTCTCGTAGAGCTGGTTTCAGCGGCGCCAGGCTTTGTCGCGGCGCACGAGATGATGGCGAAGCTTCACATCGCGGAGGGCGACGCGGGGAGCGCGTCAGAAAGCTTCAAGGCGGCGCTCGCTGCGCGCCCGCATGACGAAGCCCTATGGTTCGCTTTCCTTCAGACGCTGTCGAAGCTTGGTGGTCACGAGGAATTGCAGCGCGCGGCTGGCGATGCGCGCCGAGAACTCGGCGACCGTCCGGCTTTGATTGGCTTTTCGGCTCTCGCGGCGGACGAGCTTGGTGAGCATGACCGCGCCGCGGCGATGCTCGCGGGTCTCGATCAGGCGGCTGAAGCGGGCGAGCAGTCCGACGCCTTCGCGGTCCTGCTTGTGCGGAATCAGCTCCGTACTGGCAGGTTCAGGGAGGCGGCTACGCGCGCTGAGGCGGCGACAGCGCGAGGCGCGAGGGCGCTCCTGCCTTACCTCGCCACCGCCTGGCGTCTGCTGGGTGACGACCGATGGGGCGATCTGGAGGGCAATCCAGGTTTCATTGCTGTCGTGGACTCTGCTCCCGCCGCTGCTTTGGTCGGCGACCTGATCCCGGTGCTGCGGCGGCTTCACACCGACCGGGCGCCGCCGCTTGGTCAAACAATCCGTCGCGGTAGTCAGACGCAAGGCGCGCTGTTCCTGCGGACGGAGCCGATAATTGCGGCGCTCGCTGACGCGCTCATGGCGGCGGTAAAGGCCTATGTGGCGCAGCTTCCGGAGCCGCGGTCCGGCCATCCGCTGCTGGGCGGCGCCCGTACCGGCCTGCGCTATTGCGGCTCGTGGTCCGTTCGATTGTCGCAAGGCGCCTTC
The DNA here is from genome assembly GCA_023412655.1 of Pseudomonadota bacterium. Classification (GTDB taxonomy): domain Bacteria; phylum Pseudomonadota; class Alphaproteobacteria; order Caulobacterales; family Caulobacteraceae; genus Phenylobacterium. The sequence continues at coordinate 5,083 of JAEYNH010000093.1, forward strand.
CATGTGAACCACGTGCATCCTGACGGCTGGATTGGCTCGGCATTCTATGTGGTTGTTCCGCCTGCCGGTGGCGGAGACGAAGCTCGCGCCGGCTGGTTGACCCTTGGCGAGCCGCCGGCAGAACTAGGCCTGGGTCTCGCTCCCTTCCGCATGGTGGAGCCTCGGCCGGGGCGTCTTGCGCTGTTTCCAGCCTACACCTGGCACGGAACGCGTCCCTTCATTGAAGGGGAGCGGTTGACCGTCGCCTTTGATGTCGTGCGTGACGCAACGTGACACAATAGCCGCCTGCAAACGTTTGGCTAAATTGGTGGTGATCAGTGTCCGCCAGTTGACGGTTGGGGGCGATCCTCGGTGGACGAGAATGCTCGTTTCGAATGGCGGGGCCCCATCGGTGTGGCTCCGTATTACAAAGCGGATCGGCCTGGGCGGATAAGTTTGGCGGCATGTTAGCAAACGATTGCGTAAGATCCCCCGTTATGGCAACGGTGTGAAGACGCACTGGGGGGGGCTCCACATTGAGTAAGGCGTTGCTGCAAGGTGTGCGGGTTCTTGACCTGTCGCGCGTGCTCGCGGGTCCGTGGGCGGGCCAACTTCTGGCCGACCTTGGTGCGGATGTCGTGAAGGTCGAGCGCGCTGGAACGGGCGACGATACCAGGGGCTGGGCGCCGCCTTTTCTCGTGAACCCGGAGACGGGGTTCCAGGAGGCTGCCTTTTTCATTGGTTGCAACCGAGGTAAACGGTCGATCGAAGTCGACTTCACGACCGCTGAAGGTCAGGAGCTCGTCCGATCGCTCGCGTCCAAAGCGGACGTGTTGATCGAAAATTTCAAGGTCGGCGGCCTCGCGAAGTATGGCCTCGATCATCAGAGCCTGCGCCAAGCGTTCCCGTCGCTGATCTATTGCTCGGTCACGGGTTTTGGGCAGGACGGTCCCTACGCCGAACGGGCCGGCTACGATTTCGTTATGCAGGGACTGGGTGGCCTGATGAGCGTCACCGGTGAGCCCGATCACGTGCCGGGCGGCGGACCGATGAAGGTCGGTCCCGCGCTGACGGACATCATGACTGGCCTCTACGCGGCTACGGCGATCTGCGCCGCCCTTTACGAGCGAAAGCAGTCGGGGAGGGGGCGGTTCATCGACATGGCGTTGCTGGATGTACAGGTCGCCAGCATGGCCAACTTCGGGTGGAATTACCTGGTGACGGGGAAGGATACCGAACGGATGGGCAACGCTGTCCCTTCGCTCGTACCATACCAGGCCTTCCGGACGGCCGACGGACACATGATTGTAGCGGTCGGCAACGATGGGCAGTTCTCTCGGTTCTGCCACGCCATTGGGCGAGCTGACCTGGCCGAGGATGACCGATTCATTGCCGGCCACGATCGCGTGCGCCACCGCGTCGCGCTTACCGATACGATCATTCCGATCCTGCAGGGGCGATCGACAGCCGAATGGATCGCGATCTTTGAGGCGGCGAAAGTCCCCTGTGGGCCGATCAACAAGATGTCCCAGGTCTATGCCGACCCACAGGTGGTGCACCGCGGCTTGAAGATGACCCTGCCGCACTCGAAGCTCGGATCGACCGTGGCGGTCGCAGCGCCGATCAAGATCGACGGCGGCCCGCTGGAGTATAGGCGCGGTGCTCCGACGCTGGGCGAGCATTCCGAAGAAGTCATCAGAGAATGGCTGGGCCAGCCCGGCTGATAAGCGCCTTCAGGAGCGCCGGCTCTCACGGTTCGCTCCGCGAATGCGAAACCTAACGAGATAAGCAAGGGGGGAATAGATGAGTGCGCTTGGAGCTTCGCGCCGCCAGTTGCTGGGCGGCGGAGCCGCCACGTTGCTGGCGCTGCCGGGAATGCCATCTGTGGCCATGGCCTCCGCCCGGCAGGTCGCGGATTACCGGCCAGAACTTGTGCCGACCTCCGAAACCTTGGGGCAGTGGCTTCGCCGCCTGCATGACTTCGGTCCCATTCGAGTGACTGGCACGCCGCAGTGCCGCGCCTTTGAGGAGTACCTTGCCGCCGAATTCACCAACCTCGGCTGCGGCGTTGAGCGAGACCAATTCCGTCTGACCACGTGGGAAGGCGACATCACCAAGTGCTTAGTCAGCGTCACCGAGGATAGCGGGCGGAGGCGCGATCTGACGGTCATCGCTTACTATCCTTTCGCCGCCAGCACCACGGGCAAGCCGGCGGTGACAGGGCGGCTGCTCTGGGGCGGTACAGGCGACAATTGCGGACCTGAGGTCCTGGCCAAGTATACGCCGGACGAGTTGGCCGAGGCCATTGTCGTGATCGACATGCCGTTGCGAGGCGGCGGCACACGGGGGCCGGCCACCTATTATCCAGGAACCGTACCGGATCCGCTGCCGCCGGCCTCAAGCGCGCCGCAGATTAAGGCCCAGGGCGGTCGCACGATTATGGCGGCGCTGGAGGACAAGTGCCGCGGGCTGATCCTCTGCTACAGCGACGTCTCAGAGGAAGCGGCGCGATACAACTACCAGCCGTTCAGCGACAAGCACCGCAAGATCCCGGCGGTTTGGGTGGGGAACACCTCTGTCGCCTACCTCAAGGGCATGTCGGGAAAGGCCAACGTCGCGTTGCGATGCGACGCCAAGGTGACGCCAAACGCACGGGCAGACAGCCTGCTTGCAACTCTCAAGGGGCAGTCCGACGAGGTCGTGCTGCTGACGACGCACACCGATGGGCCAAACGAGATCAACGATAATGGCGCGTTGGGCTTGCTGGCCATTGCCACCTATCTATCGAAGATCCCCGAGGCGAAGCGTCGACGCACGTTCGTCTTCTGCCTGCCGACCGGCCACTACGCCGGAGGGGCCCTTCTCGATCCGGTGACGGGCTCGGGACGTGCGGCCGGCACCAGAGGAATGCTGGCCAAGTTCCCCGAGATGACGAAGCGCATCGTGGCTCAGATCGCGATGGAACAGCTCGGCGGAATGGACTGGCAGGACGAGGACTACAAGTGGGGTCCGAGCGGACTGCCAGCGCCCGAGTACTGGCTTGCGACACCGCCACAGAAGACGGATGCGGGGGGGCTCGATCGCCGAGTGGCCGACGCGTCTGCGAAGCTGTTCCATGCCGCTATCATCGGCCAGGATCCGCGCTACGCCCGCTCGGGCCTCCTTAAGGAGAAGGATCCCGACGATACCTCATTGCCGGCGATCGGCCCTGGGGAGGGTGGCTACCTGCGCACGCGGGGCGTGCCTGGGATCGGGTTTATGGGCAATCCCCAATACTTCTTCCGCTGCGATCCGAATGGCGTGATCGACAAGATGAGTCCTGAGGTCATGCGGAACGCGATCCAGATCGCGACGAAGATCGCGGTGCTGATGGATCGCCTGTCCGTCGACCAGCTCAACGGACGGGCGCCCATCACCGACGCAGACCTTTTCGAGGCTTGAGCGCGTCATGGATCAAGCTTTGCGGGGATGCGATGAGCTTCACGTTCGATCTTAGTGGGCGGAAGGCCCTGGTTACCGGTGGTGGTGGCGGCATTGGCCTCGCCACTGTGGAACTGATGGCTCGCGCCGGTGCTGTCGTGGCGCTCAATCGGCTGCCGGGCGATGCGGCCGCGGCGAAATTGGTCGAACGCCTGGCAGCCGAGGGGCTTTCGGTGATTGACGCCCCGGGCGACGTGTCAGACGGCGCGGGTGCGAGGGACATGGTCGAAACCGCGATCGCAGAGCTCGGGGGCCTGGATTATCTCGTAAATAATGCGGCGACGTTCGTGACCAGCGAGCCGATCCCGATGGCGGACCTTGAGGCCATTGATGAGGGTTTTTGGTCGACGATCCTGTCCACTAATCTGGTGGGGCCGTTTCGCTGCACGCGCGCTGCGGCCTCATCGCTAAGGGCGTCGCGAGGCGCCGTGGTGAACGTAGCTTCTACCGCAGGCCTCGGTCTACCGGGAAGCAGCATCGCTTATGGCGCCTCCAAGGCTGGCTTGATCAACTTGACCCAGAACCTGGCCCGGGCGCTCGCCCCGGAGGCGCGGGTGAACGCCGTCGCGCCCGGCCACGTGGTCACGCCTTGGACCGATAAGTGGCCCCAAGCGCGTCGCGAATATGCGGTGAACAAGTCGCTGTTGAAGAAGGTCAGTCGGCCGCGGGACATCGCCGAGGTGATCACCTTCCTCTGTGCGGGCTCGGAGATGATCACCGGTCAAACACTTCCGGTCGAAGGGGGCTATCTGCTCGGCTAATGAACAAAGGTCTTCCCCACATCATGAAGGCGATCCAGATCCGCGACGGCAAAGGTCCGGCCGAAGCGCTGTACCTGGACCAAGTCGCGACACCCGTGCCCGCCGCCGGTGAGGTGCTGATCCGCGTGCGCGCTGCAGGCGTCAACCGTCCCGACATCAAGCAACGTGAAGGCAGCTATCCGCCGCCGCCGGGCGCAAGCCCCATCCTGGGGCTGGAAGTCGCGGGCGAGATCGTTCATCCGGCCGGCCGTTGGCTGGTCGGTGACAAAGTGTGCGGCCTGTTAGGCGGCGGCGGCTATGCTGAATATGCGGTGGCGGATGCGCGGCACGTTCTGCCGCTCCCCGCCGGACTTGGCTTCACCGAAGCGGCGGCGATCCCGGAGACGGCCTTCACGGTTTACGTGAATCTCATGGAGCATGGCGCACTGCAGCCAGGCGAAACAGTCATGGTGCATGCCGGGAATAGCGGGATCGGCGTCATGGCTATTCAGATGGCCAAGGCAGCTGGAGCGAAGGTCATCGCGACGGCGCGCGGTCCAGCGAAGGTCGACGCATGCCGCGCATTGGGGGCTGACGTCGTGGTTGACACGACGGCCGAGGATTTCGCGCGCATTGCGCGGACCGAAGGGGGGGTCGACGTGCTTATCGACATTGTTGGTGCGTCGTACTTCGCGGGCAGTCTCGAGGCGATGAACCCTAAAGGGCGCATCGTCATGGTGTCGACGGTTGGCGGCAACGAGGCGACGCTGCCGATTTTCACGGTCATGTCGAAGCAACTCGTCATCACCGGATCAACGTTGCGACCGCGCAGCGCTGACGAAAAAGCGCGGCTGGCGCAGCGCGTGGAAGAGCGTGTCTGGCCGTGGATCGCCCAGCGCCGGATCGAGCCGCTGGTCAGCAAGGTCTTCCCGTTGGCGCAGGCCGGCGAGGCGCACCGCTACATGGACGAAAGTCACGTTGGAAAGGTCGTCCTGACGACCGGTCCAGTAGAATAGGGGGGAACAGTGACCCCTGTGACAGCATCAGACGCCGAGCGGCGCGCAATCCGGAAGGCCGTCTGGCGGCTCATGCCGCTACTCCTGGCGGCCTATCTGACCGCCTATGTGAACCGGGTGAATATCGGCTTCGCGCCGACGATGCGCGAGGATCTGGGCCTCACCGCCTCGATCTTCGGCCTTGGGGCGGGTCTCTTCTTCGTAAGCTATTTCTTGGCCGAAGTGCCCAGCAACCTCATGATGGAGAGAGTGGGCGCCAGACGCTGGATCGCGCGCATCATGCTGACCTGGGGCCTGCTGGCTATGAGCATGTCCCTGATCACCGGGGTGAAGAGTTTCATGCTGGTCCGCTTCCTGCTCGGCATCGCCGAGGCGGGCTACTACCCGGGGGTCCTGCTCTACATCACCTTCTGGTTCCCTGCGGCTTACCGTGCGCGGATGATGGCCTGGTTTTCCATGGGTATCCCGTTATCGCTGGCGATCACTGGGCCGGTGTCCAACTTGATACTCGAAAATATGGGCGGCTGGTTCGGTCTGCGCGATTGGCAGTGGCTGTTCATCGTCGAGGGCATGCCAACGGTGCTTCTGGCGCTGGTCGTCCTGATTGCCTTGCCTGATCGGCCAGCGAACGCCCGCTGGCTGACCGACGAGGAGAAGGCCAGCTTGCAAGCCCGCATCGACAGCGAGAACCGCAACATCGAGGACCATCACTCGGCCAGCAGCCTGCGGAAGGCGCTGACTGACCCGCGTGTGTGGGGTCTGTCCTTCATCTATTTCACGAACCTGACGTGCAGCTACGGCGTCGGCTTCTTCCTGCCGCAGATCATCAAGGCGATCGGTACTGACAACTCGACCGCGAACTACCTTTCGTCCTTGCCCTTCATTGTCGGTACCGCCGCCATCCTTCTATTCGGCGAGCTATCGGACAGGTTCAAATCCCGCCGCAAAGACATCCTGGCGCTGGGCGTCACCGTCACCGCCGTTGGTCTCATCGGCGCTGGTGCGGTCGGGGCGAGCTTTGCCGCGATCGCGCTGATCGCAATGGCCGCAGTCGGCACCTACGGCTGTAAGGCTCCATTCTGGCCGTTGCCTTCCATGTTCCTGACGGGCACCGCAGCCGCAGCGGGCATCGCATTCATCAACGCCATCGGCAACCTTGGCGGGTTCATCGGCCCCTACGCGGTCGGCTTGGCCCGCGACGCGACCGGCACTTACACGACTGGTCTCTACATGCTTGGCGCGCTCGCTGTGTGCGGAGCCCTTGTCACATTGATCCTGAAGACGCCGAGCCACCTGCCGGAGGATGCCCCGGCGGATGTGGCGCCCGAGAAGAACTGAGGCTGCGGCCGTCCGCAGTCGCGACGGCGTCCTAAGGGGGAACATCGATGAACAATAAGTCTGCTGGCGTTGCAGCGTCGATGGTCGGCCTCCTCGCCGCCGCGGCGCTGGTGTCGCCTGCCGCCGGCGCGTCGACGGCGAACACAACGACTCCCGGTGAGTTCGTGGTTCGCCGTCCGACCCTGATCAATCTGGAATTCGAGTTGCGACGCGGTTCGGCGGCTATCGACAGGGCATGGTGCTGCCCAACCGTCGCGGACCGTTTCAACGGTAAGGCGCCGGATCTTGGCGCGCTCGAGCTCGGGAAGCCGACCCCAATTTACTGTCCGAGATCGCGATAGCGGCCTGAGTGCTATCGGCCTGGAATGTGAAGCGGGATCCCCGTCGCCATTGGGAGAAATAAGATGACGAACCTTCGTAGTGTCGTGTTCGCGGGGGTGGTCTGCGGCGCAATCGCCTACTCTGCGTCTGCGGGGGCTGCACAAGCTCCGCCGTCCCCCGAGAAGGCCAAGCCGTGGTACGGCCTCGATGTCCCCAAAGGCGGCAACGACTTCACCAAGCCGACGATTCCGGTCCACGATGACAATTGGCCGACGGTCCCGCCCTATGTGCGCCAAAGCGGCCCGCTGACTGGTGACGCTATCTACAAGCATGTGGAGACCATCGTCGGCTTCTCTCTCGCGCGGAAGGAGGCCGGCGATCCGCTCTGGGGGCGGATTAGCGGGCTGCCTGGTCTGATGGCGACCGTTGAGTGGTCGCATCGCAAGATGCTCGATTTTGGCTTGAGGTCGCAGATTCAGACTTTCCCGGTGCCTGCGCCGCAGTGGCTGCCGAAGACGTGGGAGGTGAAAGTGGTCGGCGGGGAAGGCCATGGTCCCGGTTCGCGCGACATTATCCTTGAATCGGCTTTCCCGCAGCCTTCTTCGCCGTCCATCGAGCATGAAATAACTGCTCCGTTGGTGGTCGTTGGCACGGGGACGCCTGCCGATATCGCGAACGTCGACCTGCGGGGCAAGATTGCTGTACTGCAGGTGCGGCCATACCCGACCATCCACTTTTCCAATGAGGTCGGCGCCGCTCAGCGGGCCATTGCTGCTGGGGCTGTGGCCGCGGTCAACGTGGTGCTGAGCCCTGGCAACGCTCAATACATCGATGCGCGGATCGGCTGCACAACGGGGCCCTGTTTCGCGGTCGGTTGGGAGGACGGCCAGTTCATTCAGCAAGCTGTCGGCGCGGCGGCGGACAAGGGCGGCGTCAGGGCGACCCTAAAGCTCCAGACGGAGATGCGCACCGGTCTCACCACGGCCAATGGCGTCGCGATCTTGGAGGGGGAGACCGACGAGAACATAATCATCCTGGCGCATGCTGACGGTTGGTTCTCGGGTGCGACGGATAATGCGGACGGCCTTGCCATGATGGTTGCCTTGGCTGAGCACTACGCCAAGCGCGGCATTAAACCGCGGCGCTCGCTGGTCTTCGTGACGACCGCTGGACACCACAGTCCGGGTAATGGTCCGAAGGATTTCATCGAAAAAAATCCGGACCTGATGGCGAAAAACGTCCTCGTTCTGAATCTCGAGCATATCGCGCAGTTCGACATGATGAACCTCGTGGTCCCCAATCCATCTGGGGGCGGCCGGCGGCTGGTCTGGACGCCCACCACTGCAGAGACTGCCAAGAAGCCCGGCGTCTCCAACATGTCGCCATACGTCATCAACGCGCTCGGGCGTGCGCCCGCATACGGCGTGATCATGAACCAGATCGTCGGTCCCGGCGTGCCGGGTGACGCTGGCGCCTTCGTGCAGTTCGGGAAGCCCGTGGTGAACCTGATCGCCTCCACCGTCTTCTATCACTCCACGGCGGACGCGCTGGGTACGATCTCCAAGAATGGCTTGGAGCGAGCGGCCGGCTTCTTTGTCGAGTTCATCGACACGATCGATAAGGCGTCTCTCGCCGACCTCAATGGGCCTGTAATCCCCGCGTCCTAGCTAGCAGTGCCCCAAGGACGTGGGAACTTGCCCAGCGTCGCGCGTTAGCAAACGGTTGCAGAAAGCGTGGATGTTCTCGCGCCGCAGGGGGCGATGGACTCCAAAATCCCGGCTCAAATTGCGATGTATTTAGCGGATCCGAAGGCGATTATGGTGGATTTGCCAGCGAAGCTCCGTTAGATCGATCGCGTTGCAAACGATCTCATCGTTTGATGATTCCGCTGGCGGATCCGAACGTTTTCGCCGTGCGAGAGACGGGGCTTAGAGCCTGCGCAGCAGGCCTCGCTACCCGTCCGATCGCAGAACAAAAGGACATAGGGGGAGCCTCAAAATGAAACCTAGCTATCTCGCTGGCGCGACGTCTGTCGTCGCGCTCTTGGTCGCGTTGCCTAGCTTGGGATTAGCCCAGAGCATCTCCGATGAACCTGCGGCAGTCGAAGAACTCGTCGTCACAGGGTCGCGGATTCAGGGCGGATTTCAAACTCCCACGCCGGTAACCGTGGTTGGCGCGCCCGAGGTGCAGCAGGCGATGGCCACCTCAGTCGCCAACTATCTCAACCAGTTGCCCGCATTCGGTTCGCCGACCAGTTCCGCCAATCCTGGCCCCGGCGTGGCCGGGGCAGGCCTTTCGCTGTTGAACCTGCGGAACCTCGATTCGGCGCGGACCCTGGTGATGCTCGATAACAGGCGGGTGCCGCAGTCAAACACTAGCGGCGGCGTGGACACGAACACCCTGCCCATGACCTTGGTCCAGAGGGTCGAAGTCGTCACTGGGGGCGCCTCGGCGGCATGGGGGGCGGATGCAGTCGCTGGCGTGGTGAACTTCGTCCTCAATCACCAATATGAAGGCTTCGAGCTTTCGGTTCAGGGCGGCGCGACGGAGCGGCGTGACAACACGAGCCAGAAATTCGATGCCACGTGGGGGCGGAAGTTCCTTGGCGGGCGGGCGAGCTTCGTCGCCGCCGGGACCTTTTCCAACTCTCCCGAGATTGTGCGCGCCGCAGATCGTGACTGGTGGGAGCGTTGGGCTGTCGTCAATAACCCGAGCTATACCGCCAGTAACGGGCAGCCGAAGCAGGTTTGGGCCAAGACCTCTCTTGTGAGTACTGCACCCGGCGGGCTCATTGTAAGTGGGCCGCTGAGGGGCACCCAGTTCCTCGGTCCGGAAGGGACCCCGGCGCCATATGACTTCGGGTTTACCTCAACCACCTTGCAGGTCGGTGGCACTCGGACGCTGGATACTGCCGTCCACCGGAACCTGACAAATGGCCTCACCTACGGCAATCTGTTCTCCCACGCGCGCTACGACCTCACCGACAGCATCACGGCTTACGGGGAAGTCACTTACGGTAAGAGTCGGGTCCGAAGCGATTCGATCTTCTACAACCGTCCCAGCAACATCACAGCGCGCGTCGATAATGCCTACTTGCCGGAGTCCGTCCGGCAGGCGCTTCTCGCGGCGAACCAGACGCAGTTCACGATGAGCCGCCTCAATACCGAGGCGGGCCCGCCCGGTGGCAGGAATGAGCGCCAGTTGTTGCGCGGCGTCGTTGGCTTCGAAGGGCGGATCGGCGAGTGGAACTGGGAGGCCTATTACACGCGGGGCCAAGTGAAGGTGCACAATACCACCATCGCCAATGGTCTGATCCCTCGATACAATGCGGCGATCGATGCAGTGCGGAACTCTGCGGGACAGATTGTCTGCCGCTCATCCCTCGCGGATCCCAGTAACGGGTGTGTGCCTTACAATATCTTCGGCGTTGGAGCGGCCTCGCCGGAAGCGGTGGCCTACGTTTTCGGTACTAAGCCGTTCCAGAAAATCCAGATTGACCAGCAGTTTGTTTCCGTAGAGGCCTCCGGGCCGATATACGATCTTCCTGCGGGTACGGTCACGCTCGCTGTCGGGGCCGACGCGTCTGAGGACAAGGCAACGTCCACGCAGGATGACGATTCGCTCGCTCGCAACTACGTTACAGGCAACCCGCAACCCTTCAACGGTAAGGTTTCGTTCAAAGAGTTGTTTGGCGAAGTCAATGTGCCATTGCTAAGGGACATTCCTTTTATCCGTCATTTAGAGTTAAACGGTGCGGGTCGTATCACCGACTACTCAACAAGCGGGACGGTCTATACGTGGAAAGTCGGGGTCTCTAACAACATCACCGACGATCTTCGGGTCCGGGTGACACGCTCCCGCGATATCCGCGCGCCCAGTCTTGCGGACCTCTTCACCCTGGGCCGGGCGGGCACCCAGACTGTCTTCGATCCTCTAACTCAACTCCCCTACAACATCCGCGCTAACACCCGCGGCAATCCGGACTTGAAGCCGGAACGGGCCGATACCTGGACTGCGGGAGTCGTCTATCGACCGGGCTGGCTTCCGGGTCTGGCCGCCTCGGTCGATTACTATGATATCCGCATTAAGGGCGCGATCGCCTCGCTGGGCTCAGGCGAGACGGTTGATCTCTGCTTCGGCGAGCGGCCAGAACTCTGCGACCGGCTGATCCGCGACGCCGGCGGCGCGCTCGTTCAAGTGGAACTTGTCCCAACGAACATCAACGAGCTCCGCACCAGCGGCGTAGATGCTGAGGTGGTCTATCGACGGGCACTGTTTGACGGGAACGTCACCTTCCGCAGTCTGCTCTCTTACCAGCCTGTCCTGGAAGAGACTGACGTCCAAGGCGTCACCAACGACATCGGTGGCTCGCTCGCGGGCCTCACGGAGGGCTACCCGGATTTGAGAGGCAACTTCTCGGTCGGCTTTGAGAGGGGGCCCTACAACGTCACCGCCGTGTATCGCTATGTGGGCAAGGCCAAGCTGAGGAATGAATGGATCGAAGGTGTGGACGTGGACGACAACACCATCGGTTCCACCGGCTACATCGACTTGCGCGGATCGTACGATTTCAAGATCGGCGGCGTGGAGACGCGGCTGTCGCTAAACATCGAGAACGTCCTCGACACCCCGCCGAAGATCGTGCCGGCAACGCCGAGCACGGTGCCGTACGGGGCTTCAAGTTCTTCGACGCGCCTCGATCTTTACGATGCGCTCGGCCGGAGCTACCGCATCGGCTTGCGGGCGAAGTTCTAACGCGGGGCTAATGAACGGTGAGCGCCCCTCTCGAGGTGCGCTCACTGTCTCGCTGATGGCAAGCTCCGGCCGCTTTGGCAGATGGTCGTCCGGCGCTGGGAAGCCCATGTCATACCAGAAGGGACGGGTTATCCGTCCGGATCCGGCCGTTCAGTAGACCGAGGATGTTGGAGAGCACGCCCAGTCCACCCGTTTCTCTCACGACGGGGCCGGACCGCTGCGACCCAGGTCTAACCGCGCGGTAGCCGCCACTGCCGTTTGCGACCCAGATGGTGTAATCGAGTGACGCTGCGGTGCGAGTTGGCTGAGGAGCCTTGGCCGCCACCTCAGGAACGTCTGCAGACGTGGCGCCGAAGAAGTCGTCATGCTGTTGCGCGGTCCGAGCCTGACGTTCTTCGTCGATCGCTGCCGTCGCGGAAAAGCCCCGCATGTTCAGAATGATGCGACACGCGGCACGCAACCGCCGATGCGAATTTCGGCGAATAGCAGGCTAGCAGGGTGAAACCGTGCATGGCGGGAGGCCGCGAGAGACCGGCCGCCGGAAGCGCGCGGAATCGGCCGGAAACGTCCGCGTCATGGCCCGGTCTGTTGGCTGGGAAGTCGGAAAGGTCTCGGAATCTCCGCGGCTTGGCGCTTCAGGGTCCGAAAGAGCTAAGTTCGACCGCCTGAGTGGCGGTGGAGGCAGTCCAACGGCACTATATCTCCAACTTTGCCTTGGAGAGTCCGTTTTCAGAAGGTGTGAGGTGCGATGTCCGCAAATATACCGGGCGCGGGAATGCCAAGGTAACCGTTGAACTCGCCCCAGACTCCAAGGCGACCCTCGCGAAACAGGTCACTTCCGTACAGGGTCGCCGACACTCCCTTCAAGCAAAGTGCGAGCGCCTGAAGGCTTGAGACGCCGTGCACGTCGAGGGCGACATCAATCGGCGAGCCGATCTCGAACCTGCATGTCCAACCGTCGTCAGCCCACCGTTCCGGACTGAATAGCCGAACAGGCACCTTCTCGCTCGAGTCGGCGATGTCCAGGAGCTGTTCGGCTATCAGCGTCATCGGCGCGGCATCTTCGGAACGGTGAAGAGATAGGGGTGGCCTACTTCGGCTTGGCCGTTCAGGGCCGGAAGGAGACAAATGCGCCCGCCTGGGTGGCGGTGAGAGAGGGATTCGAACCCTCGATAGAGTTTCCCCTATACACGCGTTCCAGGCGTGCGCCTTCAACCACTCGGCCACCTCACCCCACGGCTCCCGCGGAGAGGGCGCGAATATAGTCAGGACGCCTGCCAGGGCAAGCACTGTCGACGCTTGCCGGGGATGCGCCCTTGGCGGGGACATCTTATCTATGGGGCCGACCGCTGCCGGAGCGCATGACCATGCTGTTCGCCAAGAAGCTTCTCGACCTGCCAACCGCCGCCGACGCCCTCCCGGGACGGCCGGGCGCCATCCCCACGGCCGAGACCCATTTCGTCAACGGCCGGCCCCTGAAGGGGCCCTATCCCGAGGGACTGGAGACCGCCTATTTCGCCATGGGCTGCTTCTGGGGCGTGGAGCGCATCTTCTGGCAGATCCCGGGCGTCTACGTCACGGCGGCCGGCTATCAGCAGGGAATCACGCCCAACCCCAGCTACGAGGAGGTCTGCTCGGGCCGCACCGGCCATACCGAGGCGGTGCTGGTGGTCTATGACCCCAAGGTGGTCAGCTATGGCGACCTGCTGAAGGTGTTCTGGGAGAACCACGATCCCACCCAGGGCATGCGCCAGGGCAACGACATCGGCACCCAGTACCGATCCGCCATCCTGGTGACCAACGACGCCCAGGCCGCCGAGGCGGAGGCCTCGCGCGAGGCCTATCAACAGGCCCTGTCGACCTCGGGCCTTGGCCGCATCACCACCGAGATCGCCCCGGCCGGCCCGTTCTATTTCGCCGAGGACTACCACCAGCAGTACCTGGCCAAGAATCCCAACGGCTACTGCGGCATCGGCGGCACGGGCGTGACCTGTCCGATCGGCGTCGGCGTCGAGGCCTGAACCGCGCACATGGGGGGCGCGACGCATGAAGCCGTGGCGCGGGTGGCCTTGGGACTGCCCGCGACCACCCATGTGGTCCAGTGGGGCGGCCACGACGTCTACAAGGTGGGCGGCAAGGTGTTCGCCATCTGCGGCGACAGCTCGGTGTCCTTCAAGGTCACCGAGATCGGCTTCATGGCCCTCACCGAAGGCGGCCCCGCGCGCCAGGCGCCCTATCTGGCCAAGGGCCACTGGGTGATCGTCGACCTGGCCGACGTGAGCGAGGGCGATCTCGCCGACTGGGTCTCAACCTCCCACAGCCTGATCGCCGCCAAGCTGACGAAGAAGGCGCGGGCTGAGCTGGGCCTCGCCTAGCGCTCCAACAGGCGGCGCAGGTCGCGGATCGCTCCGGCGGCCCGCGAGGCGCGCTGGCGCCAGAAGAGCAGCGCCACGGCGCTGATTGTCGCGGCCAGGAAGGCGTAGGGCCCGAACAGCCAGGCCGCGGCCGCCAGGGCGAAATAGTAGCCCCTCACGCCCGCGTTGAACGACGACAGGGCGGGGTTGAGGATGCGCGCGATCACCATGCCGAACGCCTTGCGGTCAGCCTCGTCCGGCATCGGATCGGGCGCCGAGCCCATGGCGGCGATGCAGTAGTTCAGCTGCCGGATCGACCAGATGAAGTCGAGCAGCCCCCGGGCCAGGCTCATCAGCACCAGGGCCAGCTGCAGCTCGAACAGCATCCGCGACGAGGTGCGGATCACCTCGAGGGCGGAGACCGAACGAAAGGTGGCTTCGCCGCCAAACAGGGCGCCGGCGGCGGCCGCGATGAGCAGCAGGTTGGACGAGGCGAAGAACGAGGCCGAGTTGAGGGCATGACCCATCAGCTGCCCGTCCATCAGCCGCGGGTCGCGGCCGGTCATGTTGGTCATCCACGCCTGGCGGATGACCGTCATGTCGGTGTTGATCACCCCGCCGCGGCGCTTGGCCAGCAGGGTCAGCAGGGGCTCGTAGAACAGCCACGCCACGATGAACACCGCCAGGGCGGCGAGATCCAGCGCCGGGATCGGCAGCGTCAGCGGGCCCAAGGCCTCAGTCCTCCTTGATCAGGCTGTACTTGCGGTTGTCCTTCAGGGTCATGGCGATCAGGAAGGCCACCACCATGCTCAGGGAGACATAGACGTAGAAGCCGCTCTCGTTGCCCGCCTGCTTGAAGGCGAGGGCGACCATTTCGGCGGTGCCGCCAAACGAGGCGGTGGCCATGCCGTAGGGCAGGGCGACGCCCAGGGCGCGGACGTTGGCGGGGAACAGCTCGGCCTTCACCACCGCGCTCACCGAATTGTAGCCGGACAGCATGAACACCAGCAGCGAGACGATCAGGAAGGCGGCCATGGGGCTCTGCCCTGCCGCGAGGGCCGACAGCGCCGGATAGCTCACCAGGGCGCAGCCGCCGAAGGCGAACAACAGGGTCGCCTTGCGGCCCAGGTGGTCGCTGATCCACCCGAAGAGCGGCAGGGCCAGCAGGTACACCACCAGCGACCCGGCGCTCACCGCCGTGGCGGCGGTCTCGGCCATGCCGCCCGAGCCGACCAGGAACTTCGGCATGTAGGTGGTGTAGCTGTAGAAGGCGAGGGAGCCGCCGGCGGTGAAGCCGAAGATCGCCACCGTCTCCCGCGGATAGCGGGTGAACAGCATCATGGTCCGCGCACGTTCCTCGCCCGCGGCCTTGGAGTTCTCGTAGGACTGGCTCTCGTCCATCCGGGCGCGGATCCAGAACACCACCACGGCCATGGCCGCGCCGATGAAGAAGGGGATGCGCCAGCCCCAGGCTTCCAGGTCTGGGCGAGGCATATAGGTCTGCAGCAGGGACAGGATGCCCAGGGCGATCAGCTGGCCCATGACCATGGTCACGAACTGGAAGCTGGACCAGAAGCCCCGGCGGCGGCGTCCCGCCATTTCCGACAGATAGGTGGCGCTGGCCCCGTACTCGCCGCCCACCGACAGCCCCTGGAGGATTCGGGCCACCACCAGCAGGACCGGGGCGGCCAGGCCGATGGTGGCATGGCCGGGGAGCGCGGCGATGATCAGCGACCCCAGGCACATCATCGAGACCGCCACGGTCAGGGCGGTCTTGCGGCCGGCGCGGTCGGCATAAAGCCCCATCAGCCAGGCCCCGAGCGGCCGGGCGAAGAAGCCCACCGCGAAGACCGCCATGGTCTTCAGCAGGCCCGCCAGTTCGTTCTCCCCCGGGAAGAAGTGGCTGGAGAAATAGACGGCGAAGAACGAGTAGACGAACCAATCGTACCACTCGACCAGGTTGCCGGCGGAGCCGCCGAGAATGGCTCTGAACCGCTGGGCGGCTGTGA
Organism: Pseudomonadota bacterium; assembly: GCA_023412655.1. Classification (GTDB taxonomy): domain Bacteria; phylum Pseudomonadota; class Alphaproteobacteria; order Caulobacterales; family Caulobacteraceae; genus Phenylobacterium. The sequence goes on from JAEYNH010000093.1 coordinate 21,075, forward strand.
GGCCCCGGCCGGCGATCTCCGGCGGCGTCTGGTTCTCGGCGCCCGTCTCCGTGGCCGTCATGCATTCCCCCGTACTCTGAACTTTGGGGGATGCTAGGGGCTAGGGACGGGCCGCGCCAAGGCCAAGATGGCTGGAGGCGGTGTTAGAGGCGTCCCAGCAAGACCAGAATGATGATGATCACCAGCACTAGGCCGAGGCCGCCGCTCGGGAAATAGCCCCAGCTGCGCGAATAGCCCCAGTTCGGCAGTGCGCCGATCAGGAGCAGAATCAGGATGATGATCAGGATGGTGCCCAAGGACATTCAGCTCTCCTCTTGCGCCCCGACCTGCGCCGTGGAAAGCCAACGTGCGCCCTACGGCGCAGGTTCCGAACGAGGGTTCAGTCCGCTGCGTCCGCCGTATGCAGGCGCGAATCGCGATCATTGACGCCGAGGGCGTACATCAGGCCGATCCAGCCGCCCTTCACCCGGGACAGCGCCCAGAGGGTGACAGCCGCCATGGTGCTCAGCATGATCGGCAGCGACCATCGCGGGTCGCTCTCCCAGACAATGGGGAACAGCAGCAGCGGTGCGACGATGAGGTGGCCCACCAGGACGATGGTGATGTAGGCCGGGCCGTCGTCGGCGGGATACTGCGACAGGCTGTAGTCGCACCCCTCGCAGCGGTCCACGACCTTCAGGTAGCGCCAGAACAGACGGCTGTTCCCGCAGGCGGGGCAGCGGTGGCGCATGCCTCGGAAGATGGAGCGCCAGAGCGGATGGACGATCTCGGCCATGAGGGCCATATGCCCGCTCACGGCGGCCGCGGGAAGGCCCGCCGCAGGACGGCGGGGCGTTCCGTCGCAGCTACTTGTTGGTCCGATGTTGCTCCAGAGGAGTGGGCCGGCCCAGGGCGTCCGCGTCGCTCGCCACGTCACCTTCCTCGGTGTTCTCGCCATCCTCGCGCAGGATATCCGGATCCTCGCCCGCCATGGTGGTTCCGCGGCTGGCGCCGATGCCCGGATCGTCCCGCAGGTCGTCGCGTGGCGGCTGGGCCGCGCCGGGGGCGGGATGCTTCGAGGTGGACATTCGCGGGTCTCCTTGTGGCGGTCGTCTGACCAACCCGAGGAGACCCGCTGGGTTCCGTCAGCGGCGGGCGTCTTCCGCCGCGCCGGTCACCGCCCTGCCGGCGGCCTGGGCGTCGCGGCCGATGCCGGAGATGGTGTTGCAGGCGCCGACCAGAAGGGCCGAGGCCGCGGCGGCGAGCACGATGAGTTTGCGCATGGTTGGTTCTCCTCTGGGGCGTCGCCTTCCACTCGGAGACGTGAGGCTGGTAGTCAAGCTTGTGGCTGCCGACGGACGCCCCGCGCGGCCGCCCGCTTTGACCGCAACCGGCCCATGCGGATGATCACGAAGTTCGCATTTCGGCGCGCTTCGGCGAACGCTGTCATTGCACTGCAACGAAAACTTGCCAGCTTCATTGTGCGGTGCGACATGGCGCCTCGTGTTGATGGAGTATTCGCGTGCTTGAAGTCCCGATGCGCACCTTCCCCGGCCTGTTCGTCGGCCGCCGCACCGTGCTGGCGGCCCAGGAAGTGACTGCGGGCGCCGAAGGCACGGCATACCTGTGCGGAGCCTGCAACGAGGTGATCCTCGCCGAAAGCGACCAGGCCAAACTGCGCGACATCGTGGTGAAGTGCCGCTGCGGCGAGTTCAACCAGCTCTGAGCTAGATCTTCCGCACGAACTCGGCGCGCAGCACGAGCCCCTTGATGGTGTCGTGTCGGCAGTCGATCTCCTGCGGGTCGCCGGTCAGGCGGATGGAACGGATCACCGTGCCCCGCTTCAGCGTCTGTCCGGCGCCCTTCACCACCAGATCCTTGACCAGGGTGACCTTGTCGCCGTCGGCCAGCAGGTTGCCCACGGCGTCCCGCACCTCGACCTGCCCGGCCGCGGCTGCCTTCTCGGCGGCTTCGGCGGCGCTGATCCACTCGCCGCTGGCCTCGTCGTAGACGAACTCTTCCCCACTCATCGTCCGATCCTCAATCCGCATCCATCTTGAGGGCGGCGATGAAGGCTTCCTGGGGAATCTCCACCTTGCCGAACTGCCGCATGCGCTTCTTGCCCTCCTTCTGCTTCTCGAGGAGCTTGCGCTTGCGCGTGATGTCGCCGCCGTAGCACTTGGCCGTCACGTCCTTGCGCAGGGCGCGCACAGTCTCGCGAGCGATGATCCGGCCGCCGATCGCCGCCTGGATCGGGATCTGGAACATGTGCGGCGGAATCAGCTCCTTCATCTTCTCGACCATGCCCCGGCCGCGCGTTTCGGCCCGGTCGCGGTGCACCAGCATGGAGAGGGCGTCCACCGGCTCGGCGTTGACCAGGATCGACATCTTCACCAGGTCGCCGACCCGGTATTCCTCGATCTGGTAGTCGAAGCTGGCGTAGCCCTTCGAGATCGACTTCAGCCGGTCATAGAAATCGAACACCACCTCGTTCAGCGGCAGGTCGTAGACCACCATCGCCCGGGCGCCGACGTAGGACAGCTCGCGCTGCACGCCGCGGCGGTCCTGGCACAGCTTGATGATCGAGCCGAGGTATTCGTCCGGGGTGAAGATCGTCGCCTTGATCCAGGGCTCGGCGATGCTCTCGATCTTCACGGGGTCGGGCAGGTCGGCCGGGTTGTGCAACTCGATCTCTTCGCCGTTGGTCATCTTCACGCGGTAGACCACCGACGGCGCCGTGGCGATCAGGTCGAGGTCGAACTCGCGCGACAGCCGCTCCTGGATGATCTCCAGGTGCAGCAGGCCCAGGAAGCCGCAGCGGAAGCCGAAGCCGAGGGCCGCACTGGTTTCCATCTCGTAGGTGAAGCTGGCGTCGTTCAGACGCAGGCGGCCGATGGCGGCGCGCAGGTCCTCGAAGTCGGCCGCGTCCACGGGGAACAGGCCGCAGAACACCACCGGCTGCACCTCCCGGAAGCCGGCCAGGGGCTTTTCGGTGGGGCGCTTCTCGTCGGTAATGGTGTCGCCGACCGCGGCGTGGGCCACTTCCTTGATCGAGGCGGTGATGTAGCCGACCTCGCCCGGCCCGAGTTCGGCCACGTCCGTCTGCTTGGGCCGGAATACCCCCAGACGGTCGATCTGGTACTGGGCGCCGGTCTGCATCATCTTGACCTTCTGGCCGACCTTGAGCGTGCCGTCGAAGACCCGCACGAGGACGACGACGCCCAGGTACTGGTCGTACCAGGCGTCTACGAGAAGGGCCTTCAGCGGCGCGTTCCGGTCCCCCTTCGGCGGCGGCAGGCGGGTGACGATGGCTTCCAGCACATCGTGGATGCCGACGCCCGACTTGGCCGAGCATTCCACAGCATCCGAGGCGTCGAGGCCGATCACGTCCTCGATCTGCTGACGGACCCGGTCCGGTTCGGCGGCCGGCAGGTCGATCTTGTTCAGGACAGGGACGATCTCGTGGTTGTTGTCGATCGCCTGGTAGACGTTGGCCAGGGTCTGGGCCTCGACGCCCTGGGAGGCGTCCACCACCAGGATGGAGCCTTCGCAGGCGGCCAGCGAGCGGCTGACCTCGTAGGCGAAGTCCACGTGCCCGGGGGTGTCCATCAGGTTCAGGACATAGGTTTCCCCGTCGTCGGCCTTGTAGTGCAGCCGCACCGTCTGGGCCTTGATGGTGATCCCGCGCTCCCGCTCGATGTCCATGTTGTCGAGCACCTGCTCGCTCATCTCGCGCGCGGTGAGGGCGCCGGTCTCCTGGATGAGCCGGTCCGACAGGGTCGACTTGCCGTGGTCGATGTGGGCCACGATCGAGAAGTTGCGGATCTTGTCGAGGGGAGTCGTCATTGCGCGCGCCCTCTACCACATTCCGCGGCTATCGCGAGGACGCGGCGTCGCGTCACGGCGTATGTGGTTAATCCGCCATTAAGCTGACGACGGCAATCAGACCCTTGGGGACGGGATCTGGCAGCTACAAGGAGGCACGCCGCCCATGGATCGCCGCACGCTTATCGCCACGGGGCTCGTCACCCTCAGTGGCTCGCTGGTGGGTGCGCCCGCCCTTGCGCGCGCCCAGTCGGTCTCCAGCGAGCCCCTGCCGCCCGCCGGCGCGCCGAGCGTGGAGGGGCCGCCGCCGCCGACGGCGCCCACGCCCACCTATTCCGCCGGCAACGAGGACAAGACCTACAGCCAGGACGAGATCGTCCGCGGCGTGTCCGACTTCATGGGCGTCACCGCCGAGACCGCGGGCGGCGTGGTCGAGCGGCTGTTCGCCAAGAACGGCCGGCCCACGGGCTACATCGCCGGCGAGGAGGGCTCGGGCTCGTTCGTGGTCGGCGGGCGCTATGGCCGCGGCCTGCTGTACATGAAGGACCGCGAGCCGATGGAGGTCTTCTGGCAGGGCCCCTCGGTCGGCTGGGACTTCGGCGGCAACGCCAGCCGGGTCTTCACCCTGGTGTACGACCTCTATGAGCCCGCGCTGATCTTCCAGCGCTTCCCGGGCGTCGAAGGGTCGGCCTACTTCGTGGGCGGGCTGGGCGTTAACTATCAGAAGGCCAACGGCATCACGCTGGCTCCGATCCGCGCGGGCGTCGGCCTGCGCCTGGGTGCCAACGTCGGCTACCTGGCCTATAGCCGCAAGCGTAACGTCCTGCCGTTCTAAGACCGTGAGGGAAGGCCCCGCCCACAGGCGGGGCTCAGTGCTTGTCGGTCTTGGAGGCCAGAAGGTCCATCAGGGCCAGCAGCACGCCCGAGACCACGAAGGTCACGTGGATGCCCACCAGCCAGGCCAGATGCCGGTCGGGGATGTCCTTGCCTTCCGCCAGCTGCATGAACGAGCGCAGCAGGGCGATGGCGCTGATCGCGACGATCGAGGCGATCAGCTTCATCTTGAGGCCCGAGAAGTCCACCGTGCCCATCCAGCCGGGCCGGTCCTCGTCATCGCCGGTGTCGATCTTGGACACGAAGTTCTCGTAGCCCGAGAAGATCACGATCAGGAGCAGGTTGCCCGCCAGGGACAGGTCGATCAGCGCCAGGACCATCAGGATCGCCTCTTCCGGCGACATCGACGGCAGATGCGTGAACTCGTGCCACGCCTCCTTGGCGAAGATGAACAGCAGCGCCACCAGGGCCAGCACCAGGCCCACGTAGAACGGGGCCATGAGCCAGCGGGAGCGAAACAGGCCGGTCTCCAGCCAGCGCTCGGCGGCGGGTTTGCGGACGGGGGTGGTCTTGTCGATCATGCGCGTAGTTGTAGGCCCGGCGCCGGGAAGGCAAGCCGGGCCTTGGCTCCTCAGGTTCGCAGCTTGGCGCCGACGGCCTTCTCGGCCGCCGCCACGACCTTGGCCGACAGGGCCTCGATCTCGGCGTCGGTGAGGGTCTTCTCGCGGGGCTGCACCACCACTTCGATGGCCACGGACTTCTGGCCCTCCGGGACGCCGGGGCCCTGGTAGACGTCGAACACCCGCACGTCCGCGATCAGCTGCTTGTCGGCGCCCAGGATCGGACGGACCAGGTCGCCGGCCGGCGTCAGGGCGTCCACCACGAAGGCGAAGTCACGCTTCAGCGGCATGAACGGCGAGAGGTCCAGCGCCGCCTTGGTCTTTACCCCGCCCTTCTTCTTCGGCTCGGGCAGAGCGTCCAGGTTGACCTCGAAGGCCAGCATGGGGCCGTCCGCATTCAGCGCTTTCAGCACCTGCGGATGCAGCTCGCCGAATTCGGCGACCACCACCTTGGGCCCCAGCTGCAGCCGGGCCGAGCGGCCGGGATGCCACCACGCCGAATTCTGACCCTGGACCACCTGCAGGGCGGGGGCGCCCACCTCGTCCAGCACTGCCAGGAGGTCGGCCTTCAGGACGAACAGCGGGTCGGCCCCGGTCTTGGCCCAGGACTTCGGCGCGTGCGGGGCCACCACAGCGGTGATGGCGCTCCACTGGTCGGCGGGGGCGTCACCCCGGAAGTTGGGGCCGATCTCGAACAGCGCCGCGTCCGGGAAGCCCCGGCGGGCGTTGCGCGCGGCCGCCTCGACCAGGTTCGCCAGGGCCGTGGGCCGCATGCAGTCCAGGTCCGAGGCGATGGGATTGGCCAGCACCAGCTGCGGCTGTCCGCCGCCGAACAGTTCGGCGAAGGCCCGGCGCATGAAGCTCCAGGTGATAGCCTCGGCATATCCCCGGGCCGCCAGCATCCGGCGGGCGTCGCGCATGCGCCGCTGGCGCAGGGTCAGCACCCCGCCGGCCTGGGCCGGAATCTCGGGCAGCGGATCCGCCGGCAGCTTGTCGTAGCCGGCGATGCGGGCGACCTCCTCGACGAGGTCGGCCTTGCCCTCCACGTCCCGCCGCCAGCTGGGCGGGGTGACCTGGTCGGCCGCCACCTCGAAGCCGAGGTCGGCGAGGATGCGGTCGATCTCCGCCGCCGGCAGGTCCAGGCCCGACAGCTTCTTCACATAGGCCCGGTCGAAGGCGAAGGCCGCCGGCGGCGCGGGCGCCTGGCCGGCGACCACCAGCTCGGACGCCTCGCCGCCGCACAGGTCCAGGATCATCTGCGTCGCGAGCTCGATGCCAGGGACCACCGACTGCGGGTCGACGGTGCGGGCGAAGCGGTACTGGGCGTCGGAGTTGATGCCGGTGTCGCGGCCGGTCTGGGCGGTGCGGATCGGATCGAACCAGGCGCACTCCAGGAACACGTCCGTCGTGTCATCGGAACAGCCGGTGGACTCGCCGCCCATCACCCCGCCGATGCCGATCGGGCGCTGGCCGTCGGCGTCGGCGATGACGCACATCTGCGGCGTCAGGTCGTAGGTCTTGCCGTCGAGGGCGATCAACTGCTCGTCCTTGTGGGCGTGCGGCGTCGGCTGGTCCCCGCCAGACGGCTCGGCCGGACCCTTGCCCAGGCGCGCCTCGATCACGTCGCCGACCATCAGGGCGCGGTCGTAGACGTGCAGCGGCCGGGCGCGGTCGTAGGTGATGTAGTTGGTGATATCGACCAGGGTGTTGATGGGGCGCAGGCCGATGCTGGTCAGCCGTTGCTGCAGCCATGCCGGGGAAGGTCCGTTCTTAACGCCGCGGATCAGTCGCCCGGCGAACACGGGGCAGGCTTCGCCATCGACGCGGATCTCCACCGGGCACGGGAAGCCGCCCTTCACCTCAGGCGTAGGCTCCGGCTTGAGCTTGCCGAGGCCGGCGGCGGCCAGGTCGCGGGCGATGCCGCGGACGCCCAGCCAGTCGGGCCGGTTCGGGGTCACCTCGAAGTCGATCACCGCCTCCAGGCCGAAGGCCTCGGCGGCGGTGGTCCCAACGGCGAGGTCGTCGGCCAGTTCGACGATGCCGTCGGACTCCTCGGCGACCTCCAGTTCCTTGGCCGAGCACAGCATGCCGTTGGAGACGACGCCGCGGACCGGCCGCGCCTCCAGGGTGATGCCGCTGCCGGGCACATAGGCGCCGATGGGGGCGTAGATGGTGGTCAGGCCGGCCCGGGCGTTCGGGGCGCCGCAGACGATCTCGAGGCGACCGTCCTTGGTGTCGACCTGGCAGACCCGCAACTTGTCGGCGTTCGGGTGCTGCACGGCCTCCACGATCTTGGCCACCGTGAACTTGGCGAGCTTGGAGGCCGGGTCCTCGACGGACTCCACTTCCAGCCCGGCCATGGTCATGGCCTCCACCACCTCTTCGACGGTGGCGGTGGTGTCGAGATGCTCCTTGAGCCAGGAGAGGGTGAACTTCATGGCTTCCTCTCCTTAGCTGAGGCCGGTGGCCGGGTTGGGGGCCTGGAAGGCCGAGAAGCCGTAGTGTTCCAGCCAGCGGACGTCCGCGGCGAACATGTCGCGCAGGTCCGGCATGCCGTACTTCAGCATTCCCAAGCGATCGACGCCGAGGCCGAAGGCGAAGCCCTGCCATTCGTCAGGGTCCAGGCCGCAGTTCCTCAGCACGTTGGGATGGACCATCCCGCCGCCCAGGATCTCCAGCCAGTCCGAGCCCTGGCCGATCTTGATCGAGCCGCCCGAGCGGTCGCACTGCACGTCCATCTCGCAAGACGGCTCGGTGAACGGGAAGTGGTGGGGCCGGAAGCGGGTGACCACGGCCTCGGTTTCGAAGAACCGGCGGGTAAAGGCGTCCAGGGTCCACTTCAGGTGGCCCATGTGGATGTTCCGGTCGATCACCAGCCCTTCCAGCTGGTGGAACATGGGCGTGTGGGTGGCGTCGGAGTCCGAGCGGTAGACGCGGCCCGGCACGATCACCCGGATCGGCGGCGCCTGGCCGTTGGCGATCCACGACGGCAGCTTCTCGTTCGAGGTGCGCATCGTGCGGATCTGAACCGGGCTGGTGTGGGTGCGCAGCAGCTTGCGCTCGCCGTTCTCGTCCTCGGGCAGCCAGAAGGTGTCATGCATCTCCCGCGCCGGGTGCTTGGGCGGGAAGTTCAGGGCCGTGAAGTTATGGAAGTCGTCCTCGATGTCCGGACCTTCGGCCAGGGCGAAGCCCATGTCGGCGAAGACCGCGATCATCTCGTCCAGCGTCTGCATGGTGGGATGCACGCGGCCGCGGCGCTCGTGCGGGGCCGGCAGGGTCAGGTCGACCCGCTCGGCGGCCAGCTTGCGGTCGAGTTCGGCGGCTTCGAGCGCGGCCTTCTTCTCGGCGATGGCGGTGGCCACCGCGTCGCGCAGGCCGTTGATCTTCGGCCCTTCGACGCGGCGCTCGTCCGGGCTCATCTTGCCCAGGCCCTTGAGCATCTCGGAGATCGAGCCGGATTTGCCCAGGGCCTCCACGCGGACGGCCTCCAGGGCGGCGACATCCTGCGCGGCCTCGATGCGGGCGAGGAGCCCGGCCTGCAGTTCGGTAAGGTCTGTCATGACGGCGGTGCTCTAGAGGAGGTTGATCCGGAGCGAAAGGCAGCAAAAAGCCCTCCGGCGGTTCGGCCGGAGGGCTCTTCTAAGCTTCAAGGGCCTTTCAGTCCCCAAGGGCCTTAAGCCAGCGCGGCGCGAACCTTGTCGGCGATGGCCTTGAACCCGGTCGGATCGTTACCCGCGATATCCGCGAGGACCTTGCGGTCCATCTCGATCCCGGCCTTATTCAGGCCGAAGATAAACTGCGAGTAGGTGAAGCCTTCCAGGCGGGCCGCGGCGTTGATCCGCTGGATCCACAGCGAGCGGAAGTTGCGCTTCCGGACCTTGCGGTCGCGGTAGGCGTACTGGCCGGCCTTGTCCACGGCCGCCTTGGCGGCGCGGATGGTGTTCTTGCGGCGCCCGTAGAAGCCCTTGGCTTGCTCGAGAACCTTCTTGTGCTTGGCGTGGGCGGTGACGCCCCGTTTCACGCGTGCCATCTGTCAGTTCTCCTTACAGGCCGTAGGGAAGCCAGGACTTGATGATCTTGGTGTCCTGTTCGGACATCACCTTGGTCCCGCGGTTCTGACGGATGTACTTGCCGTTGTGGCTGATGAGGCGGTGGCGCTTGCCGGCCACGCCGGCCTTCAGCTTGCCGGTCGCCGTCATCTTGAAGCGCTTTTTCACGCCCGACTTCGTCTTCAGTTTCGGCATTTCACTCGGAGCGCGGACGCCCCGTCCTCTGGTCGTGTTGGTGAACCGCCATGGCATGCCTTGGGGCCAGGCGGTTCCGAAGGGGCGGGCTAATACGGGAAACGGGGCCGGAAGGCAAGGCGGTGGAGCAAGCTCGCCCCGGAGGATCAGCGGAGCGCCGTGCTACCAATTTCATCGACCGCCGTTAGGCTTTCCGCCCTTTTACCTCAACTCTTAAAGAGCGGTTACCCGCAATGGCTTAGCTAGGGCGTCCCGGCCGCGGAAACAGGCGGCGATGGAGACGATGGAATGTCGAGCGTCAGTCCCGCCGCGCCGTTCACGCCCGGCTACAATCCCCACGCAGCCCCTACCCAGCACGCGATGAAGGCCGAGCAGGCCGCCGAGAAGGCCCGGCAAAAGGTCAACGAACTCACCGGAACGGCCGTCGCCGCCGAAGCGAGCAAGGACCGTGTCCGCGGCGCAGTGCTCGACGTGCGCGTCTAGGCCGCAGGCGCCTTAGCGGGCCGCGGCCTGCTGGCGGGCGAGCTCCGCCCTGAAGGCCGCGTAGCCCTTCTCGAAATAGGCCCGGCAACCTTCGGGGTCGACGAAGGCGTCCGCCTTGCCGGACTTGGCCTTCTCGGCGGCCCGGAAGAACTGGGCGTGGCTGCCCAGGAAGACCTCGCACGGCGCGCTCCGCCAGAAGCGGTAGCTCTTCTCATAGTCGTCAGCGATGCCGGGATAGCTCTCCTCGCCCACCAGCCGATAGCCAGGCAGGACGCTGTTGGAGCAAAGGATCATCGCCTGCCGCTCCTGCCCCGCCACGGTCACCGGAAAGGTCCAGGTGGTGCAGCCGCGGGTGTGGCCGGGCGTCAGGCGTGCGGTGAGGGTGCGTTCGCCCAGCTTCACCTTCTGCCCGTCGCGGATCACGCCGTCCGGCTTCACCGGCGTGTACGGGTAGCGGTCGCCCAGGAAGAAGTCGCCCTTGCCGCCTCGGGCCATCAGCTTGCCGTCCTCGCCGCTCACCAGGACCTTTGCGCCGGTCTCGGCCTTGAGCTGGGCGATCCCCGCCGCATGGTCGAAATGGGCGTGGCTGTTGAGGATGATCTTCACCTGGCTTTTCGGGTCGAAGCCCAGGCGGCGGATGTTGTCGAGGATCTGCGGCGCGGTGGTTTCGTAGCCGCCGTCGATCAGGATCAGCCCCTTGTTCGACTGGACAAGGTAGGCGGCGACATCGGATGCGCCCACCCACCAGACGCCGTCGGCGATGGCGAAGGGCTTCACCGGCTCGTTGCCCCGCTCCTGTGCGGCCGCCCCAGAGACAACGGTGGGCATGAAGAAAGCGGCCCGCCACGGGGAGGCCG
>JAEYNH010000129.1 GCA_023412655.1 Pseudomonadota bacterium
CTGCGCACGGAATTTCGGCAACGTTCGCGGTTTGCCGCGCGGAAATTGCGCAGCCTGGAAGCTAATTCGCAAATTGGGGCATTTTATGCCGACAGCGCGCCCATGCCACGGCTAGCGCGCGCGGATATTTAGCCGAATTTGCGAAGAATCCGCCCACACCGCGGGTCGGTAAGGCAAAGCCAGCGCCGGATTTTTGTGCGACCAGTCGACCGCGGTGCTGGGGGAGTTCTAGGCATGAGCGCCGGGGAGCCTCTCCAGATCATCGCCAGCATGCGTCGGGATATCGAACTGGCCGCCGACGCCATGCTCACGGCCGCCGAGCAGGGACTTCAGGACGTTCGGCTGGCCCGAGAAGGCGCGTCGACGGCGTTCGATCGGCTGGACGCCAAGTTCTACGCGATCCTGGAGGCCTGCGCTTTCCAGGATCTGGTCGGCCAACGCCTCAGCCAACTGGAAGCGGCCCTGGGCGCCGCCCCGCAGGTCGGGGGCCCGGCGCTGCAGTTGGACGGCGGCCTGCTGAACGGGCCCGCCGCGGCTGGAGGAGGCCTCGATCAGGACGCCATCGACGCCTTGATCGAGCGGGGAGGCTAGGACCTAGGCGGCGCGCCGGATGCTCAGCTCTCCGCAACGGCTAGATCTGCGCAGCACGCGGGTGCTCGTCATTGACGACAACGCGCAGTCGCTCGAGCTGCTGTCGCAGATCCTGATGGGGTTCAGGGTGAGTCAGATCGTCGGCTGCCGCTCACCCGCGGAAGGCTGGAGCGAGGTCACCAGCCGCCCCTATGACCTGATCCTGATCGACCACGACATGCCGGGCGAGGACGGCGTATCGCTCACCCGGCGCATCCGGCGCGAGACGGAACACGCCAACGTGACGGCGCCGGTCATCCTGCTCAGCGGCCACACGCCGATGGAGCGGGTGAACGAGGCCCGGGATGCGGGCGCGAACCTGGTGGTGAAGAAGCCCGTTGCGCCGGCGGTGCTCCTGGCGCGGATCGTGTGGCTGGCTCACACCAACCGCGAGTTCGTCGCAAGCGCCACCTATTGCGGACCGGACCGCCGCTTCCGCAAGGCGGCGCCGCCAGAGGAACTCGGAGAGCGCCGCGCCCCGCTCTTGGCTGTCACCGCCACGCCGGAGCGCGCCATGTCACAGGAAGAGGTCGATGCGCTTTTCGGTTAGCGGAGCAAAACCATGAGCGCCCGCGTGTTCACGCCTGAGAACCGCCTAGCCAAGGTACTCGCGTCCCTGGAAGGCCAGACGGCTGCTCAGCTGGTCGACGCCGCCCAGCTGCGCGTCACGCGCCTGGAGGGCGTCATCCGCGACTATGTCGGGGAGAAGCTCGCCCATCTTCTGGGCTACGCCCGCATGGGCGAGGAGGCGCTGTTCGCCGAGAGCCGCGAACTGGGCGCTCACGCCAACGACATCGCCGATGTGGCCAGCGCCGGGGGCCTACATGCGGTGGGCGAGGTCGCCCGGGGCATCAGCGCGATGATCGACAGCCTGGTCCGCCACGGCGTCTGGCACACCGACGCCCTGAGGCTGCACCTGGACGCCCTGGCGCTGCTCAATCACAGCGACGGCGATGCGACAGACGGCGACCTGATTCTGAGCCGCCTGCGCAGCATGCGCAGCGCCATCGGGGTCGTCGAGTAACCTCACGAAGCCTGCTAGAGCCCGAGCACCATCTTGGCCATGATGTTGTGCTGGATCTCGTTGGACCCGGCGTAGATCGAGGTCTTGCGGTAGTTGAAATACTGAGGCGCCACCGTGGCCGCATAGTCCGGGCCGGCGCGGAAGGCGTTGGTGTCGCCGTTCAGCTCGGCCCAGGTGTCGCGAACGAAAGGCTGGGCATAGATGCCGGCCGCCTCCAGGGCGAGCTCGGTGATCGCCTGCTGCATCTGGCTTCCTTCCAGCTTCAGCATGGAAGATACTGCGCCCATGGCTTCGCCGTTGGCCCGGCCCGCGAAGATGCGCAGCTCCGTGGCGTTCAGGGCACCGACCTTGATCTCGGTCTCGGCGAGCTTTCGGCGGAAGGCCGGATCACTCATCATCGAGCCGCCGCCGTCCGACCGCTCGAGGCCGGCGATCTTGCGCACCTTGCGCAGCTGGTTCTGCAGGCCCGGCGCATAGGCGTTGCCCCGCTCGAACTGCAGCAGGTACTTGGCGTAGGTCCAGCCTTCGCCTTCCTTGCCGATGCGATTGGCCACCGGCACCCGGACGTTGTCGAAGAAGGTCTCGTTGATCTCCTGTTCGCCGTCGGGCGGGCCGTCGAGCGTCGGGATCGGACGGATGGTGATGCCAGGCGTCCGCATGTCGATCAGAAGGAAGCTGATGCCCTTCTGACGGATATCCTCGTTGGAGGTGCGCACCAGGCAGAACATCCAGTCGGCCCACTGCGCGAGGGTCGTCCACGTCTTGGAGCCGTTCAGCACGTAATGGTCGCCGTCGCGCTCGGCCTTCAGCGCCAGCGAGGCAAGGTCCGAGCCGGAGCCCGGTTCGGAGTAGCCCTGGCACCACCAGACGTCGGTGGTCAGGATCTTGGGCAGGTGCTGCTGCTTCTGCTCCTCGGTTCCGAAGGCCATCACCACCGGGGCGCACATCTTCAGCCCCATGTTCGAGGTGGACGGAGCGCCGGCCAGCGCCATCTCCATGTCGAAGACGTACTTCCTGCCGAGGCTCCAGCCCGTGCCGCCGTATTCCACCGGCCAGTCAGGGGCGATCCAGCCCTTCTCGCCCAGCCGCTTCAACCAGCGGACCTGGCTTTCCTTGTCGAGATAGCCGTTCTTGGACTGCGCCATGCGGGCGCGCATGTCCTCGTCGTAGGCCTGCGCGATGAACGCGCGGACCTCCTCACGGAAGGCGAGTTCCTCGGGAGAGAAATCCAGGTCCATGCGGGCCTCCTCAGCCGACGCCGTCGAGGTATTCGATCTCGGGCCGGCCAGCCAGGAAGGCCGCGAACCTGGGCCCGGCGGCCTTGAAGTAGTCGGTGCCGCCATGATGGGTCAGGGCGTCCTGGTCCTTGTAGAGCTCCAGAACCTTGTAGACGTTGGGCTCGGTGCGGCTCTTGGTGAGCTGATAGGCGATATTGCCCGGCTCGTTGGCGCGCACCTGGGCGGCGAGCTCGGTGAAGAAGGCTTCGAATTCCGCGCCCTTGCCGTCCTGGATCGGCAGTTTGGCGATCACCCCGATGGTCATGCGACCTCCCAACGTTTGTTTGAACGGACGGTAGAGCCGCCCCGGCCCCGGGGCAAGGCCGACGTCGGGTGAGACTCAGTCCAGCAGGCGACGGAAAGCCGGGCTGACGTGCTCGGAGAAGCCGCAGCCCGTGCGCCGGACGATCACGGCGGCGATATCGTTAGCTTGTGCGAAGGCCTCGGCCCGCGACCCGAGCACGGTCAGCGCCGTGCAGTAGGCGTCAGCCCACAGACAGCTCTGGTGCACGACGGTGACGGCGCAGGTCCCGTCGGCGGCGGGCGCCCCGGTGGCGGGATCCAGAGTGTGGTGATAGCGGCGGCCATCGGCCTCGAAGCTACGCCGCCAGTCGCCCGACGTGGCGATGGAGAGGCCATGCAGGGCCACGACGATTGGCGGCTCGGGCAGGTCGCAGCCGGGGGGGCGCTCCACGTCCACCCACCAGGGCTCACCGTCGCCTTTCACCCCGCCGCCGCGCAGCTCGCCCCCGATCTCGAGCAGGATGTCGCGCACGCCAAGCGCCGCCAACGCCTCGAAGGCGAGGTCGACCCCGAAGCCCTTCGCGATGCCGGAGAGGTCCAGGCCGACGCCGCCCGGCTGCAGCAGGCGGCCGTCCTCCAGGCGGAGCTCCCGCCAGCCGGGCCGATCAGCGACAGCGACCGCGGGGGGGTGTCCCACTGCGCCGGCAGGTCCGAAGCCCCACAGGTCCACGAGGGGGCCGAGGGTAGGATCAAAGGCGCCGCCGCTCTTCTCGGCCAGATCGAGGGCGGCGCGCATCACGGTGGCGAATTCCGGCGGCAGCGACATCCAGCTGCCGGCCGGAGCTCGCCCAAAGCGCCAGAGGTCGCTACCGGGCTCCCAGGTGCTCATCTGGGCCACGACCCTGTCGCAAGCGGCCTGGACAGCCGCTCGGGCGATGGCCTCGCTCACGTCGCCCGGCAGGCGCGCGGTGAGGGTCCAGATAACGCCCATGGTTGGGCCATCCAGCCGCACCAGCCTGCCCTCGCGGGGGCGAGCGCCCTCCGGCGTCAAGGTGAGCGGAATGGCAACCCGGCGCACGGAGGGATCAGTCGGGCATCACCTCGAGAGTGGCCACATAGCCCGCGCTCTTGCGGACGCCGCCCTCACCCTGCCCCTGCACGCCGGCTTCCAGCCAGTAGAGGCCGGGCTCGGGCCAGGCGATCTCGAACACACCGTCGGCGCCCGTGGTCGCCTTCAGCTCGACGCCCTTGTCACGGTAGCGGGTGGAGCCCAGCACCACTTCCACATCCACACCCGCCGCGGGCTTGCCGTCGTTGAGCAGGCGGAAGCGACCCTTCTCGCTGGCCACCAGGTCATTGGGATGGGTGATCGGCTCCAGCTCCAAACCGCGGCCGGTGGGCTTGAGAGCGTCGGTGTTCGGCGCTCCGGCGGTGACGAACGTCTCGACCCGGCGGATGGTGTGCGTCACCTGCACGTCGGTGGCGTCCTTGGGGATCGCCGTGGCTATCTGGTCAGCCGAACCGCGCCAGCGCTTGGTCTCACCGCCCTGCTTGTAGGAAGCCATCGCCCCTTCCGAGACATTGGCGATCTTGTAGGTGCCGGGCTTGGCGAGCTGCAGGTCGAAGGTGGAGCGGTACTTGCCCGTCGAACCGTTGCGGATTTCCACCGGCTGGCCGTCCGGCCCGACCGCCTTCACCCCGTCCAGCCGCATCGGCACGTGATCAGGGTAGAACAGGGTGTTGGAGACGGCGCCATCCACCGTGACCCACGGCTCGGCCGCCGAAAGCACCGTGGCAGAGGGCGCCAGCCACATCCGGTGGGCGTGGGCGGCCGGTGCGACGGCGAGGCTCAGCAGGGCCGCCACAGCGGCGGCGCGGAAGGCTTGGGACATCGGTCGGTCTCTCCGGGCGATCAGGGTTTGGCGGTGACGGTGACGGCGCCCAGTTCGGACGAGCCGGAGGCCGAGGCGGGCTTGGCGGCGCCCTTGGCGGGCCAGGTGAAGGGGACGCGGACCACCTCGCGGCCGCCCACTTCGCGAGCCGCCTCGACGGCGAGGGTGTACTGGCCCGGCGCGACGCCGCGCATCTGGGCGGCGCCGAACACCACCTGATGACGGCCAGGCGCCTTGGTCGGCCCGCTGACGCCGTCGGCGGGGAAACTCATCGTCCGGCCGGCCTTGCGCCACCAGGTGCGCATGTCCTTCAGCCAGGTCGTACCCTCGTTGTTCTTCAGCTTCACGTCGTACCAGACGGCCAGCGTCTTCACCGCCGCCTGATCCGGTCCCTCGATCCAGAACGAGACGTAGGGGCGGTGGTATTCAGCGACGTTCAGCCGGGGGATCTCGACGCTGACCGCCAGCTCGGCGGCGTTGGCCACGGCTGGAGCGGCCAGCGGCGCGGCGGCGGCGCCGGTAAAGGCGGCGAACAGGTGCGGGCGTCGGACGCGCATGCGCTCTCCTCAGTGGATCAGGAACAGGGCCAGAAGGACCGGGATAAGCAGGCCCAGGCCGACGAGCGGCCAGGTGGATTTCCGGGCATGGGCGTGGAGCTGCAGGAGCAGCAGGCCGGTGATCGAGAAGACCACGCAGGCGACGGCGAAGATGTCGATGAACCAGGCCCACGCCGCGCCGGTGTTGCGGCCCTTGTGCAGGTCGTTGAGGTAGGCGATCCAGCCGCGATCGGTGCGCTCGTAAGCCACCGCGCCCGTCTCTGTGTCCAGGGTCACCCAGCCGTCTGAGCCCGGACCCGGCAGGGCCACATAGGCCTCGCCCGGCGACCATTCCACCGGCCCCGCCGGCGCCTTGACCTTCATTTCGGACGACAGCCACTGACGCACGGCCGCCGGCAGCTCGCCCTCGGCAGCCTCTGCGCTCTTCAGCACCGGCAGCAGGTTCGCCGGCACTTCGCCGTCGCGGCTAATGGTCTTCGGCTCGGCCTTGATGTCGGCCGCATGGTTCAGGGTGATGCCGGTGACCGCGAAAAGCAGCATGCCCACCAGGCAAACCGCCGCGCTGATCCAGTGCCACTGCACGACTTGGCGCATGAATGCGGCGCGCTTCTGGGCGCGCTTCTTGGCCCGGGCGCGTTCGGCGGCGGCAGCCTCTGCGGCGGCGCCCCCCGGGGGCAGGGTGACGTTCAACTCTTCTGACCGAAGCCGTTACTAATTAAGAACGCCTCGCATTATCACGTCCCGCGCGGGTGACAAGAGCAGAAGCTCTGCCGCATTGCGATTTGGGAGTACGTCTCCCGCGCGGTCAGCGGCGACGTTCGTTCCAGCCGTAGGCGACCCAGTGGTGGCCGCCCAGATGCCGCGCCTCGATGACATCGTTTTCGGCGCGGCGGGGAGCGCGGGCGCGACGAGCGCGGAGGGCCAGGCCGGCGAAAGCCAGGAGAGCCGAGGTCATCACGGCGATCACCGCGACGGTGGCGGCGGCGAACACCGCCAGGATCGCGCCCACGACGACGGCGGCGGCCGTGGCGAGCATGGCGCCGAGGCCAGCGAGCCTGTTCAGAGCGGACCCATTCTTGGCGACGAAGTTGTTCACCATCGACCTTCCTCTCCGGCCATGGAAGCATGCTCCCGAGGGCCGTAACTGACTATCTCGGCCCTGAGGTTCCCTCCGTCAACCTCAACGCAGGCTGAACGGCGGGGTTCAGGGTCATTATGCCGCCCCTTCGAGCCGCATGGCCTTACGATCGCGCACGATCTCGTCATAGGCGGCATTGATCTGCGCCGCCTTGGCCTCGGCGACCTCGATGAACTCGCTGGGCAGGCCGCGGGCCCGGGCGCGGTCGGGATGGGCCTCCGAAAGCTGCGCCCGCCAGGCCTGCCGGATCGTCTCGTCGGAGGCGTCGGGCGCCACGCCGAGGATGGCGTAGGGGTCGTCGTTCGCCGCCCCCAGGTGCGTGGCCTTGAGGCGGCGGAAGGTGAGCGGCGACAGGCCGAACAGTTCCGAGACCCGCTCCAGGTAGGCCAGTTCATCGGCGCTCACCACCCCGTCCGAGGCGGCGATGTGGAACAGGCCATCCAGCACGTCCTCGAGAAGCTGGGGGCAGCCCCCGTAGCGCCGCTTCAGCCGTCGGGCATAGCTTTCGAAGCCGCGGGTGGTCTGGCGGGCCAGCTGATACAGCCGCCGAACATTGCCCTCGCTGCCGGGTTCGGACTGGAAGACCGTGGCGAAGATGTCGTACTCGCCCGATTGCGCCTGGCCGTCGGCCTTAGCCAACTTCGCGCCGAGAGCCGTGACCGCCGTCGAGAAGGCGGGGTCCTCGCCGGGCAGCCCGGGCGGGCATTGTTCGCATTCCGCCTCGTCGATCCGGCGGAGCGCGCGCCCAGCTATCTTGCGCCAGAAGCTCATGTCTCTAAGCGGAAAGCCTTATGACTATGGCCGCGCCATGACAATCAGCGCCGAGGTTAAGTTTTAGACATGCGCTTCAGCTTCTGGATCGACCGCGGCGGCACCTTCACGGACGTCATCGGGCGTGCCGAAGACGGTTCCGAGACTTCAATGAAACTGCTGTCGGCATCAGAAGCCTATCCGGACGCGGCCGTGGAAGCCATGCGGCGCATCCTGGGGGCCGCGCCCGGAGCGCCCTTCCCCGCCGACCGCGTCGCCGCGATCAAGATGGGCACCACAGTGGCCACCAACGCCCTGCTGGAGCGACGAGGCGCGAAGACCCTGCTCGTCACCACCCGCGGCTTTGCCGACGTTCTCGCCATCGGCGACCAGGCGCGCCCGGACCTGTTCGCCCTCGTGGTGGAAAAGCCTGCGCCGCTCTACTCCGGCGTGGTGGAGGCGGACGAGCGCCTCGCCGCCGACGGGGCGGTCGTAACGCCTCTTGACGCGGAAGCTTTGCGGAAAGCCCTCCACCAGGCCGTCGCCGACGGCTTCACCTCGGCGGCGATCGCCTTTCTCCATTCCGACCTCGCTCCGGAGCATGAGCGGGTGGCCGGGGACGTCGCCCGGTCGGCCGGCTTCGAGTTCGTGGCCCTGAGCCACGAGGTCTCACCCCTGCCCCGCTTCGTCCCTCGGGCGGAAACCACCGTGGCGGACGCCTATCTGACGCCTGTGCTGCAGGCTTACGTGCGCCGGGTGGCCGAGGCGACCGAAGGCGCCCCGCTCTATTTCATGACCTCGGCCGGCGGCCTGGTCCGCGCGGAGGCCTTCCGGGGCCGCGACGCGGTGGTCTCGGGGCCGGCCGGTGGGGTCATCGGGGTGGCGCGCACTGCTCAGGCGGCGAGCGCCGGCGCCGTGCTGGGCTTCGACATGGGTGGAACCTCCACCGATGTCTGCCGGTTCGCCGGGACGTTAGAACGACGCGACACGGCGAGGGTGGCTGGAGCCCGCCTGCGGGCGCCTATGCTGGACGTCGAGACGGTGGCGGCCGGAGGCGGCTCCGTCCTGACCTTCGACGGCATGCGCGCCCGGGCGGGTCCCGCCAGCGCCGGCGCCGATCCGGGTCCGGCCTGCTACGGCCGCGGCGGTCCGGCCGCGGTGACCGACGCCAATCTGGTGCTCGGCCGCATCGATCCTCGGGCCTTTCCGCAGGTCTTCGGCCCCCGCGGCGACGGACCGCTGGATCTCGAGGCGGCGCGCGCCCGCCTTGCCGAACTCGCCGAGGCCATGGACGCCGCGAGCGTTGAAGCGGCCGCGGAGGGTTTCGTGGCGGTCGCGGTGGAGCAGATGGCTCAGGCCGTCCGCCGCATCTCCACCGAGCGTGGCTTCGATCCTCGCGGCCACGCCCTGGTGGCCTTCGGCGGTGCCGCAGGCCAAGTCGCCTGCCAGACGGCGGAGGCGTTGGGTGTGAGCGAGGTGCTGTGCCCGCGCTATGGCAGCGTGTTGTCCGCCTGGGGCATCGGGCAAGCTGAGTTGAGCGCCCTGCGCCAGGCAGGACTGGAAGCACCCCTCGATGCCGAAGGGCGAGCCCGCGCCGAGACCCTGCTGGCCGAGGTCGAGACGGCTGCGCGCCACGACCTAACGCTCCAGGGCGCGGAGGCCGGGCAAGTCCGGCGCACCCTGCGCCTGCGCTATGACGGGGCGGATGCAGAGCTGCCCGTTTCACTGGCCGATCCGCGAGGTGATTTCGAGGCGGCCCACCAGCGTCTTTTCGGCTTCATCGAGCCGCATCGTCAGATTCTCATCGCTGCGGTGGAAGCCGAGGCGTCCAGCGCTCCTGCACCTCGCGCGGAGGCGGAGGGCCCGGCTGACCCGCCCGCCTGCGGAGGCCCTCATGCGGCGGCGGATCCGCCCCAGCCGGAATCGATGGTTCGGCTCTACGCCCACGGCGCCTGGCACGAGGCGCAGGTGGTCGCCGCCGCAGACCTGACGGCGATCGAGGGCCCCGCGCTGGTAGTGAGGCCCGACACTCAGATCGCCGTCCTGCCGGGGTGGCGGGCGGCCAGGGACGCGGACGACCTGATCCGACTGACGCGGATAGGCGCCATGCGTCAGGCCTCCATCGCGCTGGATCGGCCCGACCCGGTGACCCTGGAGCTGTTCAACCGCCGCTTCATGGGCGTGGCCGAAGCCATGGGGGCCGCCCTGGAGCGCACCGCCCATTCCGTCAACATCAAGGAGCGCCTGGACTTCTCCTGCGCGCTGTTCGACACCGATGGCGGACTGGTCGCCAACGCCCCGCACATGCCGGTCCACCTGGGGTCCATGGGAGCTTCGGTCCGCGCGGTCCGCGATCGCCATCCGGTCCTTCGACCGGGCGACGCCTTCGCACTCAACAACCCCTACGCCGGCGGCACCCACCTGCCGGACATCACCGTCGTCATGCCGGTGTTCATGGCGGATATCGACCCGGCGCCGGCCTTCTATGTCGCCGCCCGGGGCCACCACGCCGATGTGGGCGGCGTGCAGCCAGGATCCATGCCGCCGTTCTCGAAGATCATCGAGGACGAGGGCGTCCTGCTCGATGCTCTGCCGATCATGGTCGATGGGCGCTTCCTCGAGGCCGAAGTGCGGGCGGCCCTCACCGCGGGCCGCTTCCCAGCCCGAGCCCCCGACCGCAACCTGGCCGACCTGAAGGCCCAGGTGGCGGCCTGCCAGGCGGGGGCCGCCGCCGTCGCCGACATGATCCGCACCTTTAGTCCTGAGGCGGTCGCCCGCTACATGGAGTTCGTCCAGGCGAACGCCGCCGAAGCCGTCCGCCGCGCGATCGGCCGGCTCACGGATGGCTTCGCCTGCGTGCCCATGGACGGCGGAGGCGAGATCGTGGTCCGCACCGCCGTCAATGCCGAAGCCGGCGAGGCGACCTTGGATTTCACGGGCAGCGCGGACCAACTCGCCTCCAACTTCAACGCCCCGTCGGCCATCGTCGACGCCGCTGCGCTCTACGTCTTCCGCACCCTGGTTGACGATGACATCCCGCTGAACGCCGGCTGCCTCAAGCCCCTGCAGATACGCACCCGCGAGGGATCGATGCTGCACCCGCGCCCGCCCGCCGCAGTGGTCGCTGGCAACGTCGAGACCAGCCAGCATGTGGTGGACGCGCTGTACGCGGCGCTGGGGGTGATGGCCAACGCCCAGGGGTCGATGAACAACTTCACCTTTGGCGACGAAACCCGGCAATACTACGAGACGATCTGCGGCGGGGCCGGCGCCACGGCCGAGGCTCACGGGGCGAGCGCCGTCCACACCCACATGACCAACTCCCGGCTCACCGACCCGGAAATCCTCGAGCGCCGCTTCCCGGTGCGGGTGGAGACCTTCCACATTCGCCGGGGGTCTGGCGGCTCCGGCGCCCGACGGGGCGGAGACGGGGCCGTCCGCCGCATCCGCTTCCTGGCGCCCATGGATGCCGCCCTGCTCTCCTCACGGCGGGAGCACCCACCACAGGGCCTGGCAGGAGGAGAGCCCGGCCTTCCAGGCCGGCAACGTTTGATCAAGGCGTCGGGCGAGGTTAGTGAACTTCCGGGCTGCTTCTCCGTTAAGGTGAAGCTTGGCGACACGATCGAGATCGAAACCCCGGGGGGCGGAGGTCACGGCGTCCTAGCCGGATCGGCGCGAAGCTGACACGATTCACGACCACAAGGTTCCGCATGACCCCGTTCGCCATCGCCATCGCCCTGTTCGCGCAAGACGTTCCGGCGGATGCGCCCGCCGCCGCCGCTTCCCCGCCCGCCGCCGACTCGCAGGCCGCCGCCGACCCGGCGGATCGCTGGCCGACGGGCGCGCCGCGCGAAGATTACCAGTTCGTCGCGTGGTGCTACGGCGCCCTGCGCGGCTACCTCGACATGCACGACGAGATGATCCCCGAGGTGACCCGTATCGAGAAGCAGTTCCGCAGGCCGGGCGCCTCGCTGGCCGACGACATGAAGGTCTATGCCGACATGCAGGCTGACGGCCGGCGCAAGCTGGTTCAGTTCCAGTCCGCGCTGACCGCCGCCGAGAAAGCCTCTGTGCGTCCGATCAGCACCGTCGGCGCAGAGGCGGTGAAACAGGGTCGCCGCATCTGGGCCGGGGGCCCCGAGGTGACGAAGGCTCGCAAGGCGCAGGAGTGGATGAGCTGGGTGCTGCCGGCCAAGTGCGAAACCACCGCCGCCACGCTGGAGCAACGCTCCCTGTTGGCCGGCGCCACGCTGAGGGCCAACACCCAACCGGATTCCACCGCTCCCGCCGCCGAAGAGCCGGCTAACGCTGACGCGCCTTCCGCGAGCTAGGGCCCCCCTCGGCCCAGGCCGTCATGGGCGCCCCTGCCGCACAAGCCTCGTACTCGACCACGTCATGGGCGCAGACCATGCGCACGCCTGCGGCGCGGTCGAGGGAGAGGTTGCGAAGCCGCTCCTGATTGGCCAGCCGGGCCGCCCGGTCCACTTCCATCATGGTCTGGTAGGCCCTCAGGCCGGGCGTACAGCGTCGATCCGGGCGGCGCACCTCATCGCGGTAGAAGTAGGCGTCGCCGGCGTGCAGCAACCAGCCGTCCGGCGTCTCGACGGCCACGCCAGCATGACCCCAGGTGTGGCCGCGCAGCGGGATCAGCAGGATCTCGGGTGGCAGGCCATCTAACTGCCGGACGGCCCCGAAGCCGAACCACCGCTCGCCCTGGGGATCATAGGGCCGCCAGTTGCGCACCTCATCCACCTGCATCGGGCGGTAGCGGTTGCGCATAACGAAGCCCTCTCGCCGGGTGCGATAGGTTTCGAGCTCGGCGCGGGTCAGGTGGACCTTAGCATGGGGGAAGTCCTCCAGCCCCCCGGCGTGGTCGAAGTCCAGGTGCGTAATGACGATGTGCCGGACGTCGGCCGCTGAGAAGCCCATCCGCTCAATCTGTCGCCGGGCCGTCTCCTCCTCGCGAAGGCGGATGTTCAGCATGGCGGCGAACGGGCGGCTCAGCCTGGGGAACGGCTCGCGCACGTCGCGCAGCCCATAGCCGGTGTCCACCAGGACCAGCCCCGCCGAGGTTTCGATCAGCAGGCAGTGGCAGATCAGATGGGCCAGCGGCCCCTTGCTGCGTCCGTCGAACAGAACCCCACCCACCGGGCAGTCGGTGCCGCAGCTGAGATGATGGATCCGCATGGCGTCCCTCCGCGCTCCGGCTCAACCGGAGAGCGCCGGCGCCGTTCCGAGGTGGACCATTTGTTAGCCGCCACGCGCTAGCCTGCGGCATGCTCCTCGCCTGGACCGTCCTCGCCAGTGCTGTCGCCTTCTTCGCCTTCCGGGCGGACAAGCGGGCGGCGGTGATGGGCGAGCGCCGCGTGCGGGAGAGCACCCTGCTGCTCCTGGCGGCGGCAGGTGGCTCGCCGGGCGCGATCGCGGCCCAGCAGCTGTTTCGCCACAAGACCCGCAAGGAGCCGTTCCGCAGCCTCCTGTGGGCTATCGCCGCGGCCCAGGCAGCCGCCGGGGGCTGGATCTGGCTGGCTGGGTAGCCGGTCGCGGCTCAGGCGTCGGCGGGTTCCGGCGGCGCCGGCTCATCCCGCGCCAGGATCGAGGTCACGGCCATGTCGCCGGTGACGTTGCCCAATGTCCGGAAGATGTCGGGCGCCACCTCCACCGCCAGCAGGATCGGCAGGATGTCGATGGGCAGGCCGAGCGCCAGGCAGATCGGACCGACGCTGATGATGAACGACACCTGTCCCGGCAGGCCCACCGAGCCCACGCTCACCGCCAGGGCCACCAGCACCGCGCCGGCATAATGCAGCGGCGTGGGCTCCAGGCCGTAGATGTGGGCGACGAAGATGGCCACGGCCAGGTTCATCACCGGGCTGGTCAGGCGGAAGACCGCCACGGCTAGCGGCAGCACCAGGCCGGCGATGCGCTGGGGAACGCCCAGGTCATCGCGGCTGCGTTCGATCATCGCAGGCAGGCAGGCCAGGGACGACTGGGTGGCGAAGGCCGTGGCCAGGACGGGGCCGGTCGCCCGCGCCCAGCGCCCGAGGGGGACGCGGCCGACGATGACCGCCAGGAAGTAGCCGATAAGCGTGATCCCGAGGCCGGTCAGCGAGACGACGGCGATGTAGTGGCCGAGTGTGCCCGCAGCGCCCACGCCGGCGCGCAGGCCCACGCCCAGACCCAGGCAGAACACGCCGATCGGCCCGGCCAGGAGCACCCAGCGGACGATGACGATCATCGCGTCGCCAATGGCCTGGAAGATGTCCACGAGGGGGCGGCCGCGCTCGGCCGGCAGGCGGGTCAGGGCGAAGCCGGTGAAGATGGCGAAGACCACCAGCGGCAGGACCGCGTCCTCGGCGGCCGCCTTCACAGGATTGGAGGGGGCGAGGCTGCGGACCCAGGCGGTGAAGTCCGGCGTCGCGGATTCCACGGAGGTTCCCGGCGCGCCGGCCCGCAGCGCCATGGCGCCCTCGGGCGACACCGGCCACAGGGCGAGGACGCCGTTGGCGAAGAGGATGCTGTAGAGCGAGCCGAACAGCAGCAGGCCGAGGAACCAGCCCATGGCCCGGACCGCCAGCTTGCCGGTGGCGGCGGCGTCGGAGACCTGGGCGATGCCGGTCACCAGCACCGCGAAGATCAGCGGGATGACGGTCATCCGGAGCGCGTTGAGCCACAGGCCGCCGAAGGCCTCCAGGCCCTCCACGATCCGGGCGACGGTGGGATCGCCGCCGGCCGCGGCCAGGGCCCCGACGGCCAGGCCGAGGATCAGGCCCAGCAGGACCCGCACGCTCAAGGACTTGAAGAACCGCAACCCCAACCCTCCAGAAGACGCGCGATCTGGCCCGCATCGCGGGCTCGCCGCAAGCGGCTTAGTCCTCCAGGACCCGCCGGGTGCTTTCCTGGATCGCTGCGTAGCATTCGCAGGCGCAGGCCTCGAGGTGTTCGCGCTGGAGGACGCGGATCCGGCCGCGGGAGTAGCGGATGGCCCCCCGGGCCTGCAGCTGCGAGGCGATGCTCGTCACCGTCGTCCGCTGCACGCCCAGCATGATGGACAGGTGCTCCTGGGTGAGCGGCAGCACGTCGGCGTCCAGGCGGTCCTGGGTCATCAGCAGCCAGCGGCAGAGGCGCCGCTCGGCCGCGTGCAGGGCGTTGCAGGCCGCCGCCCGGGCCGCCTGCACGGCGCTGGCCTGGGCGTGCTGGACGATGGCCCGGGTGAGCGCCGGGCTCTTGGCCGCCGCCGCCTGCAGGCTGGCCGTCGGCACGCGCCAGGCCTCGCCGCCCACCTCCACCAGCATGGTCTCGTAGGCGCCGCGCGACCCGAGGGCGTGCAGGAGGCCGTAGCCGCTCTCGCGGCCGATGGTGCGGCTCTCCACCTGGGCGCCATCGCGCATGACGGTGACCACCGACAGGATGCAGTCGACCGGCAGGTAGACGTGGCTCACCGCCCCGCCGGTCTCGGCCAGGACCTGGTCGCGCTTCAGCGTCAGGCGCTCCAGGTTCGGCTCGATCAGGGCGAGGTCCCGCGCATCGAGGGCGTCCAGGAAGTGGTTGATGCGGCTCACCGGGGAAGAACGCGGCACGGCCAAGCTGGTTCATCCCGCTGCTGCCACTCTGCTGGCAGCAGGCCTGTGCGCTATGCTGGCGCGCAGAGCCCTCAGTCCCTACGTTCACGCCATGGCCAGAGCCCAAGTTCCCGCCCAGTCCCAAGGGGGCGTTTCCGACATGTCGGGGGCGTTCGACTACGACGAGAACACCATGCCCCTGCTGTGGAAGCCGCACCGTCCGGAGCGGCCGCAGAAGAGCGAGGGCGGGCGGAAGTTCAAGCTGGTCTCCAACTACCAGCCGGCCGGCGACCAGCCGCAGGCGATCCGGGAGCTGGTGGCGGGCCTGGAGGGCCGCGAGCACGACCAGGTGCTGCTGGGAGTCACCGGCTCGGGCAAGACCTTCACCATGGCCAAGGTCATCGAGGAGACCCAGCGGCCGGCGCTGATCCTCGCGCCCAACAAGACCCTGGCCGCCCAGCTCTATTCCGAGTTCAAGAGCTTCTTCCCCGAGAACGCGGTGGAGTTCTTCGTCAGCTACTACGACTACTATCAGCCCGAGGCCTATGTGCCGCGGACCGACACCTACATCGAGAAGGACAGCTCGATTAACGAGCAGATCGACCGGATGCGCCACTCGGCCACCCGGGCGATCCTGGAGCGGGACGACGTCATCGTCGTGGCCTCGGTCTCCTGCATCTACGGCATCGGCTCGGTCGAGACCTACTCGGCCATGACCTTCCAGCTGAAGCCCGGCGACCGGATCGACGAGAAGAAGCTGATGGGGGACCTGGTGGCCCTCCAGTACAAGCGCAACGACCAGGCCTTCGAGCGGGGCACGTTCCGGCGGCGGGGCGACACCATCGAGATCTTCCCGGCCCACTACGAGGACCGCGCCTGGCGGATCAGCCTGTTCGGCGACGAGATCGAGGCGATCGGCGAGTTCGACCCGCTGACCGGCAAGAAGACCGCCGAGCTGGAAGGCATCAAGATCTACGCCAACAGCCACTATGTGACGCCGCGGCCGACGCTCCGGCAGGCGATCAACCAGATCAAGCTGGAGCTGAAGGAGCGGCTGGACTGGCTGGTGGCCAACGGCAAGCTGCTGGAGGCCCAGCGGCTGGAGCAGCGGACCACCTTCGACCTGGAGATGATCGACGCCACCGGCTCCTGCGCGGGGATCGAGAACTACAGCCGGTATCTCACCGGCCGCCGGCCCGGCGAGCCGCCGCCGACCTTCTTCGAGTACATCCCCGACAACGCCCTGCTGTTCGTGGACGAGAGCCACCAGACGGTGCCGCAGATCGGGGCCATGTACCGGGGCGACTACCGGCGCAAATGGACCCTGGCCGAGTTCGGCTTCCGCCTCCCCTCCTGCATCGACAACCGCCCGCTCAAGTTCGAGGAGTGGGACGCCATGCGGCCGGACACGGTGCACGTCTCGGCGACGCCGGGGCCGTGGGAGATGGAGAAGACCGGCGGCGTCTTCGCCGAGCAGGTGATCCGGCCCACCGGCCTGATCGACCCGCCGGTGGAGGTGCGCCCGGTGGCCAAGGACGGCTTCAGCCAGGTGGACGACGTCATCGACATGGTCCGCCAGACGGCGGCCAAGGGCTACCGCAGCCTGGTCACGGTGCTGACCAAGAAGATGGCCGAGGACCTCACCGAGTTCATGCACGAGCAGGGCCTGCGGGTCCGCTACATGCACTCGGACGTGGACACCCTGGAGCGCATCGAGATCATCCGCGACCTTCGGCTCGGCGCCTTCGACTGCCTGGTGGGGATCAACCTGCTGCGCGAGGGCCTGGACATCCCCGAGTGCGGCTTCGTGGGCATCCTCGACGCCGACAAGGAGGGCTTCCTGCGCTCGGAGACCAGCCTGATCCAGACCATCGGCCGGGCGGCGCGGAACGTGGAGGGCCAGGTGGTGCTCTACGCCGACACCATCACCGGCTCCATGGAACGGGCCATGGCCGAGACCAAGCGCCGGCGGGAGAAGCAGGAGGCCTACAACCTCGAGCACGGCATCACCCCCGAGAGCGTGAAGAGCCAGATCAAGGACATCCTCGCCAGCCCCTACGAGAAGGACCGGGTCACCGTGCCGGTGGGCGTGGCCGAGGACGGCAAGCCCTTCATGGGCGACAACTTCAAGACCACCCTGCGCGACCTGGAGAACCGGATGCGCGAGGCGGCCTCGAACCTGGAGTTCGAGGAGGCCGCCCGGCTGCGCGACGAGATCAAGCGGCTCAAGCTGCTCGACCTGGAGTTCGCCGCCGACGCCCTGGCCGGCGAGGGCGAGACCATCGACAAGGACGCCGTCAAGCGGGTCCGCGCCGAGGCCCGGGCCGAGAAGGCCGAGGCCTTCCGCAAGGGACGCGGCCGGCGCTGAGGCCCCGCTGGCGTTGCGGCCCGGAGATTGTGGGCCGGCGCTCAACGTGGAGAGCCGCAAGCCATTTTGAAGGCAGCCCCACAACCGCAACTTCCGGGCAGGTGGGCGGGTGGACGGGACCGCGGGCCTGAGGGCGGCCGGCGGCTGGGATTGGCGATGAGAAAGACCGGCGGGATGTTCCCCGTTCGTTCACGCTAACACGGGGGGCGGCGCCGGGCCAAAAATTATCGGGCGCGGCGGTCCGCACGACGGGCGGCGTTGCCCCTTCCCCCCTTGCGGGAGAAGGTGGCGCCGAAGGCGGCGGATGAGGGGTCGCACAGGACCTGCCGTCCGCCAGCCCCCCTGAAGGAGCCTCCCGCCATGTCCGACGCCTTCACCGGCGGCTGCCTCTGCGGCGCCGTCCGCCTCACCGCCCGGGGCCGGCCGAACCGGGTGGGGATCTGCCACTGCCTGGACTGCCGCAAGCACCACGGCGCCCTGTTCTACGCCGCCGCCATCTTCCCGGACGGCGCGGTGGCCATAGAGGGCGAGACCCGCCACTGGAAGGGCCGCCACTTCTGCCCCCGCTGCGGCTCCTCGGTCTTCGCCCGCTTCGACGACGAGGTGGAGGTGCACCTGGGCGCCCTCGACGCCCCCGCCCAGTTCACCCCGACCTATGAGAACTGGACGATCCGCCGCGAAGGCTGGCTGCCGGCGTTCCCGCTGGCGCGGAGCTATGAGCGGGATCGGGAGGGGTGAGGGCCGGACGGAGAGACTAGCCGCCCGCCGCCATCCTGCAAGACGTAGCAGCCGGGGCCCGCACCTCAACCCTTGCGCGAAGTTGACGACACCAAAACCTTCGGCAAAGCTGGAAGCGTACGGGTGGGGTTGGCATGATCGAAGAAGTCCAGATCAACAATTTGCGCAGCTTTGACGCGCAGCGATTTCGGATCGCTCCGCTGACGATATTTGTCGGCCAAAACAGCGCCGGGAAGAGTTCAGCAACACGCCTCTTCCCGCTACTCAAACAATCATTCGAGCAAGCCGCATCCGCTCCAATTCTCTGGAATTCAACCTATGTGGATTACGGCTCCATCCATGAAGTTATGGGCAGACACTCGGGACGAAATACTCTTTTATTCAGCTTTAAACTGACTGCCTCTGGCCTTTTCCGCGTTCTTGGCGCGCCCGGTCTGCGCGGCGCGACTGACGAGACCGCGTCATCTTTAGTCTACTCGATCGAGCTAGCCGAAGCCACGAAGGGGAGAACTAAGAGCATTCGCTCGAGGCTAGAGATCGATAGCGACGTTATTGAGATTACGTATGACCGCCGCCGCCGGGTCTCTGCCCTCACGATCAACGGAAAATCGGCTTCCGACATCGCGCCTAAGATCAGCGTCGAAGGTGGGCAACGTGCATTCGTCCCCTTTGTCTCTTACGCAAACTTCCCAGTTGGCTACATGTCCGCGGAGGCGACGCAACTCGGCCACCGCGTAGCCGAGGTGTTAGCATCGGAGATTGATATTCCGCTGCCTGATCGTTGGCTTACAACCATCTGTCGCCACCAATCGTACAGACCACCTTCGAGCTTCAAGTCGCAGTTTATACACATGCTTGACTCGATTTCAGGCAACACACCTATACGCGCGTCCAAGCTTAAGAAAACAACTATAGAAAAGATACGACTTCTCTTCCTGATACGAGACATACCCCGAGTACTAAGATACGTCCACGATCAGATACACGGAGACATATCTCTATCACAGTACATCGGCCCGATACGCGCACGCGCCGAGAGATACTATCGGATTCAGGAGCTCGCAATTGATCATATAGACCCTACAGGCGAGAACGTCGCGATGTATCTCAACTATCTTACGCCAAGCCAATTGCGACGATTTAACGAAATATTTCGCGCCGCTTTCGGCTACACAGTAGAGCCATACGCGAGTAGGGGTCACGTCAGCCTGATGATTAAGGCAGACGGTTCTGATGAAGCCGACAACATCGCCGATGTGGGATTCGGCTTTTCACAGGTTCTGCCGGTGGTTGCTCAGTTATTTGCTGCGACCAGCCAACCTGACACGCCAATATCCCGGTTGAGTACGCAGACGTCAGTGCGATCTCCGATCGTGGCCGTTGAGCAGCCTGAACTTCATCTCCATCCCGCTTATCAAGCAAAGCTAGCCGATTTGTTCGCATCCCTTACGAGCACGCTCGGCCCGGTTACCCGTCGATTCAGGTTTGTAATCGAGACCCACTCTGAGTCTTTCGTAAATCGCATTGGTCGACTGATCGCTTCAGGCAAAATTTCCGTCGATGACGTTGTCATCTACACATTCGAGAAGGGGCCAAAGGAAAAATATACACGAGTTCGAGAATTGACCTTTGATGAAGATGGATTCATCAAAAACTGGCCCGTCGGCTTCCTGTCGGCTCGCTAGCGCATGTTCATCACCATCTGTAAGGACGCGACAAGCACATTCACGTCCAGTCATTGGTATCAATCCACAGACATAATCAGACTTCTGGCCCATGCCGTTGAGCGGCGCAGGCACGCGATCTTCCTTACGCCCAGCCAGCTTGAGGCAGCACTTCAGCATTGCGACTTGGGCACTACCGAACGCAGGGTGCTTGAGGGGACATACGGCTCAAGAATACAAGACTTCGCTCAGTGGTATCGTGCGTCAGCATGCCGACTTATAATCGATCCCAACCGAAATTCTGCCGAAATTCAACTGTCAGCTGACGGCTGTGACGTGAGGTGGCCGGCCCCTACTTTCAAAGAGTTCGAAGTATATGATTGGTCTGAACTTCTAGGTGAGCACTTCAGGAACGACGCGGAGTGGTACAAACTCCTAGCGGAGAAGCTGTACCGGTACCTTGGCCTACACGGCCTAGGTCCGGCGCTGAGGGCCACCCATGGTGGTGGGGGCGGGATGGCGGCCTATTTCCCTGCTTTGCGCAACACAAGCACAATATGCGCATGCATCGTTGATCGCGACTCAGCAGGGGATTGGCTTGGACCAGGAAAGCAGGCCCGCGAATGCTTGAAGCACGTGTACAAGGCGAAGTTGCTTGAGCGTCCGGCCGTCGGCGTCTCCGACCGCCGTGCGTTCTTCGCCATCAGCGTCACCTCCTTCCGCAGCGTGGCGAACAGTGTTCCGCCGTCGCTTCTAGACATCTATTTTAGGGAGGTCGCACCGAATCCAGCAGCGCTATCGGCGATCAAGGCGGTCTTTCCAACCTTCCCTAAGTTGAGCGGTGATGAATGGAGGCTGTGGTTCGGCTTCCCGTTTGAGCAAGCGACCAGCGTAGGCGAGCTCAACGCTGATTTCGGAGGAAAGTTGTCGCCTGCGGTGCTCGCGCGTGCTGAGGCTGCGATATCCACCGGCATGCAGCCGCGTATTCCGAAGGGCGTGACTGGAGCGCTTCTAGACTGGGCGGAGGGGTCGGCGGCAAGTTTGAAAGCCGTGCGCCACCACATTGCCGAAGCGTTGGAAGATGACGACTACCGTTCAACTATGATCGCCAGCCTGCGGATCGCCTGTCAATTCGGCGCAGCGCTCGTCAATCCGGTGATCTGAAGGGGGTGGAAGGCTGATCGCCCCCCTTAACCACACACCGTTACCCGAAAGCCCCACCCGGCAGATGAACAGCCTTAACCTGGGCTGTTCATGCGACTGACAGGGAACCCGTGCTTCCTGAAGGCGTAAGTTGAGACAGCTCCGATCGGAGGATCTTCGCCAGCG
>JAEYNH010000150.1 GCA_023412655.1 Pseudomonadota bacterium
GGGGAGGGCGAAGGCCGCGGCGGCCGCGGGGCGCTGATCACCGGGGCGGCCGCCGGGGCCGCCGCCAGCTTGGAGGCGAGCACCTGGCGAGCCGGCAACAGGCCCCTAGACTGGCCGTTGACGAACACCTGGAAGTCGTACGGCACCGACACGTCGATGGTCAGGCCGGCCAGGTCCGGCACCTTGTAGGCTTCGCCCTGGGCGAGTTGGCGGGCGAAGTAGACCGACCCGTCCGCACCCCGGATGATCAGCGCCGCGCCCCTCAGGGCCTGGAGGGTGACGTTCGACCCCAGGCGCGGATTGCCTGCGTCATAGATCCGGCCCTTCGGCTGGAAGGTCGGCGGCAGGGTGGCCAGGTCGACGGGGAACTCGTCGGGCATCTGATTGATGTTGGCGGGGGGCGCCAGGTTGCCGCGGCCGTCGGCGCCGGCGTCGGCAAGGCCCGGGGTCTCGTAGAGTGGCGGCGTGGTGGATTCCACCGGCGCCGGAAGCGGTTCGCCCAGCACCACGGTGCCCGTCTTCTCCTCGGCCAGCAGCCGTCGCGCGACCTCCTCGGAGGCTTTGGGCGGCGGCGGGGCGCTGGCGTTCATCGCCCGCTGGGCGACGTTCCACAGCACGATGGCGGCGATGATGACGATGGCGCCGACGATGAAGGCCGCCGTGCGCGGATCGCGCTCCTGAGGCACCCCGATGGGCGCGCGCAGGGGCTCGTCCAGCACCGGCTCGTCGGCCTTGAAGCGCTCCACCGCCGCCTCGGGATCGAGGCCGAGCGCGATGGCGTAGGCGCGGATGTAGCCGATGGTGAAGGGGCGCGACGGCAGATCGCCCAGCCGCATCTCTTCCACGGCTTCCAGATAGGCCCGGCGCACCCGGGTCTTCTCGGCCACTTCCTCGAGGGTGAGCCCCTGCTCCTGTCGCACCGCACGCAGCGCCTGGCCGATGGAGCCCTGCGAATGCAACGGATCGCCGCTGGGCGGCGGCGCGGTCCCGTCCAACTCGGCGAATCCGGCCGTGTCGAGGGGCATGACGGCTCCTGGGGCCGGTTTGCGCCGGCGACGGAAGGAAATGACTCGGGAGGAGCGTGGCACGCGAACCGGATACCGCCAATGCGTTGTTCGGTCACGCCGTGGCGATGATTCGCCTAGACGGCCAGGTACAGTTTACGCGCCAAGGTTTCGATCTCGTTGCGGACCGAGCCGGCGCCGGACTTCAGCAGGGCG
Organism: Pseudomonadota bacterium; assembly: GCA_023412655.1. Classification (GTDB taxonomy): domain Bacteria; phylum Pseudomonadota; class Alphaproteobacteria; order Caulobacterales; family Caulobacteraceae; genus Phenylobacterium. The sequence continues at coordinate 1,221 of JAEYNH010000150.1, forward strand.
GAGACGCCTCGGCGAGCCGCCTCCCGATCGCACGACAGCACCATCTGCTTCACCGGGCCGATCCCAGCGGGCGACATGGACAGGCGCTCGAAGCCCAGGGCGACGAGGGTGAAGGCCTCCAGGGGACGCCCGGCGAGCTCGCCGCAGACGCTGACCGGCGTGCCGGTTTCGGCGCAGGCCCGCTGGATCGCCTCGAGGGCCCGCAGGGCCGGCGGTGAGAGCATGTCGTAGCGGTCGGCCACCCGCGGGTTCCCGCGGTCCGCGGCGAAGAGGTACTGCATCAGATCGTTGGTCCCGACGCTGACGAAGTCGGTCATGGGCAGCAGGGCGTCCAGGTGCCAGATCAGCGACGGCGCCTCGATCATGGCGCCCACGTCCAGGCGGGACGGCGCCGGGCGGCCCCGGCGCAGAGCCCAGGCAATCTCGGTGTCCACCAGGGCGCGGGCGGCGCGGAACTCGTCGCAGTTGGCCACCAGCGGGAACATGATCCGCAGGGGCCGTCCCCGCGCTGCGGCGATCAGCGCCCGCAGCTGCATGCGCAGCAGGGCCGGACGGTCCAGGCCCATGCGGATCGCCCGCCAGCCGAGGGCCGGATTGTCTTCGCGCTCGGCCTCCAGGTAGGGCAGGACCTTGTCGCCGCCGAGGTCGAGGGTGCGGAAGGTGACAGGGCGATCGCCGGCCGAGTCCATCACCCGCTCATACAGCTGGGTCTGGGCGGTGAGCCGCGGCATCTCCTCCGAGACCATGAACTGGAACTCGGTGCGGAACAGGCCGATGCCTTCGGCGCCGGCGTCGGCCATCGCCTCAAGGTCGACATCCAGGCCGGCGTTCATCAGCAGGGTGATCTTCACCCCGTCCCGGGTGAAGGCGGGGGTGTCCCGCAGCTTGGCGAAGGCGGCGCGCCGCTGCCGCCGCACGTCGATGCGCGCCTGGATGGCCTTAACGACGTCCGGGCGCGGGCGCAGGTAGGCTTCGGCCGTCTCGGCGTCGACGATCACCGGATCGCCTTCCGACACCCGGTCCCGCAGGCCGGACAGGCGGCCGACGCAGGGGATGTCGAGGGCCCGGGCCACGATGGCCGCGTGGCTGGCCGAGGAGCCTTCCTCCAGCAACAGGCCCCGCAGTCGCGTGCGATCATATTCCAGCAGGTCGGCGGGGCCGAGGTTCCGGGCGATCAGGATCGCATTCTCAGGCAGGTCCCGGGCCACGTGCCCGTCGCCCGCCAGGTGCCGCAGCAACCGGTCGTTGAGGTCCTCCAGGTCGTGCAGCCGCTCGCGCAGGTAAGGGTCGCGGGCCTGGCCGAGGCGCGCCCGGTGTTCGGAGCGGACCCGTTCCACCGCGGCCTCGGCGGTCAGGCCGTTCTTCACCGCATCCTCGAGGCTGCGGTTCCAGCCCCGATCGTGGGCGAACATGCGGTAGGTCTCGAGCACCTCGTAGGAGGCGTCGACCAGGCCGTGCTGGCCCTCAAGCATGTTGTCGATCTGTTGCTTCAGGGCCGACAGCGCCGTGGCCAGCCGGGCTTCCTCCGCGGCCACGTCGTCGGAAAGCAGCTGCGACGGGGCCACCGGCGGCTCGTGCAGGACCGCCACGCCATAGGCCAGGCCGTCAGCGAACTTGCTGCCCTTCAGGCGGTCGGGACGATGGGGCGCGAGTTCGACGCCCTTCATCTCCTCCACGCCGAGAAGCTCGCCCGAGGCGACCATCTCGGACAGGACCATGGCGATGATCTGGAGGTCCTCGACCTCGTCCTCGGTATAGACCCGGGCGGTGCGGTTCTGGACCACCAGCACCCCGATCGCCCGGCCGCCGCGCAACAGCGGCACGCCCAGGAAGGCGTGGTAGGGGTCTTCCCCGGTTTCGGGCCGGTAGGAGAAGGCCGGGTGTTCGGGAGCGTCGGCCAGGTTCAGCGGCCGGCCCAGCCGCATGATCTCGCCGACCAGGCCCTCGCCGGGCTTCATGCGGGTGACATGGACGGCGCCGGGGTCCAGGCCCTCGGTGGCGAACAGCTCCATCTCGCCATTGGCGCGCCGCAGGTAGATCGAGCACACCTCGGCGACCATCGACAGGGCGATAATCCGCACGACCATGTCCAGGCGCGCCTGGGCGGGGCCGCCGCCTGCGAGCGCTTCCCGGATCTGTCGGAGCAGGCTCCGCTGTCCCCGTATGGCCATGTTCGGCGCGGGCATGTGGGCTCGTCCGTCCTCCCGTCTTTCGCGCTGACTACCAGCTTTATCTTTCCGTTCCGAGACAGGAAGAGCCGTTTCGGAGGATCAGCGCCGCTGCCGCATAGATAGGCGCCCAAAATGGGCGGCGTAGTCGCTGACCGCCACAAAGCCTATGTGAGGCGCCGATTTCGAGGCGAAAGTGGTGGCCAAGGTGGGGGATGTCGGGGACCAACGGGGGCGCAACGGCTGGGGAGACCTGCTGGCCGAGGGGCGCTGGCCCCAGTTCGCCCTGATCTGCCTTGGCGTCTGGCTAAACGCGGCAGACGCCCTGGTCACCGCCACCATCATGCCCAGCGTCGGGGCGGACCTCGGCGGCTATGCCTATTTCTCCTGGGCCACGGCGGGCTTCCTGGTGGGAGCTATTCTGGCGGGGGCCAGCGCCGGCCGACTGTCCGAGCTGTTCGGCCTGCGCAGCGCCACCGCCCTCGCCGGGCTGATCATGCTGGCCGGCTGCGTGATGAGCGCCGTGGCGCCGACCGTGGAGCTGTTTCTCGCGGGCCGGCTGGTCCAGGGCCTCGGCTCGGGCTGGATCTCGGGCTTCGCCATGGTGGCCATCGCCCTCCTGTTCCCCGAACGCCATCTGGCCCGGGTGTTCGCCAGCGTCACCTTCATCTGGGGCGTGGCCACGCTGCTGGGGCCGCTGTTCGGCGGCCTGGTGGTGGCGCATGGCGACTGGCGCGACGTCTTCTGGCTGTTCGCCGCCCAGTCGGCGGTGTTCAGCGCCGCGGCCCTGTTCCTGCTGAAGGGCGCGGCGGGGGCGTCGGGCGGCCCGGGCGTGCCATGGCGGCAGCTGGGCGTGCTGGCGCTTGGCGTGGCGGCTATCGCCGTGGCGGATCTCGCCCATGCGCCGGTCCTTTCCGTCGGCCTCGTTCTGGCAGGGCTGGGCATCCTCGCCCTGGTGGTGGCGATCGATCACCGGGCCCCGGTTCGCCTGCTGCCCCGGAAGGCCGGCGACCTGCGGACGGTCTGCGGCGCCGGCTATTTCGCCATGTTCGCCATGACCGCCGCCTCCATGGGCTTCGCCATCTACGGCCCGCCGATCCTGCAGCAGCTGCGGGGCTTCACGCCCCTCTGGGCCGGCTACGTCATCGGTGCGGAGTCGCTGGCCTGGACCTTCGCCGCCCTGGCGGTGGCTGGCGTGACCGGCGCGTGGGACGGCCGCTGGATCCGCATCGGGGCGCTGCTGCTGGTGGTGAGCCTGGCGATCCTGCCGCTCAGCCTGGCGGACGGGCCGCTGGCCGTGGCCCTCATTGGCGGGTCGCTGATGGGCGCGGCCTTCGGCTTCTCCTGGGCCTTCATCAGCCGCCGGGTTCTGGCGGCGCTCTCGGACGAGGACAAGGCGATCGGCTCCTCGGCGATCCAGGCCGTCCGCCAGGCCGGGGCCGCGGCCGGCGCGGCGATCTCCGGCGTGGCGGCCAACCTGACCGGCTTTTCCGGCGGGCTCACCGACGCCAGCGCGCGGGCGGCGTCGATCTGGGTGTTCGTGGCGGTGATCCCGCTCGCGATCGCGGGGGCGTGGGCGGCCTTTCGGCTGACGGGACCGGCTAGAGCTGCTTCGCCATCATGATGTCCGGCCGTCCCGGTCCATTGGCGTCCGGGATGAGGCCGACGACCTCATAGCCGATGCGCCGGTAGAAGCCGCTCGCGTGGCGCTCGCCGGCGCGGAGCGTCCCGATCTTGGCGGCCACGTCGGGAAAGAGTTCACGGCCGAAGAGGTTGGTGCCGCCATAGTCGTCGTCCGTGCCCAGGTAGAGCGTCAGCACGCCCCGGGCCTTCACCTGCGCCTCCAGGGCGGCGGTGAGGGCGCGTCCCAGCCCGCGCCGCTGATGCGCGGGATCGACCACCAGGGGGTGAAGCTCCCAGGCGTGGGAATAGCTCTCGATCACCCCGATCCAGCCTCGGACCGCCTTGCCCTCGAGGGCCGCCAGGGCCGCCCGCTCGGGATCCTCAAGGAAGGTGCGGACTTCGGCTTCGGCCTCGCCTTCGCCGTTGTAGGCGCTGGGCATGTGCGCCAGCGCCTCGCGCAGAATGCGGGCGGCGCCCGCCTGCTGGGCGGACGTGAGCGTGCGGAAATCGACAATGCGGAGCGTCATGGCCCCGCCAGATAATCAGAGCTGGTCGAGACCGTAAGCGGCGTGCAGGGCGCGAACCGCGAGTTCGGTGTAGGCCGCGTCGATCAGCACGCTGATCTTGATCTCGGAGGTCGAGATCACCTGGATGTTCACGCCCTTTTCCGCCAGGGCCTGGAACATGCTCTTGGCGACCCCGGTGTGGCTGCGCATGCCGACGCCGATGACGGAAACCTTCGCCACGTCCTCGTCGACAGCCACGTCCTCGAAGCCGATCTCGGCCTTCATGGCGCGCACGATCTCCACCGCCCGCTGGGCGTCGCGCTTGCCGACGGTGAACTCCATGTTGGCCGTGTCGGCCGTGCGGGCGTGGCTCTGGACGATCATGTCCACGTTCACGTTCGCGTCGGCCAGGGCGCCGAAGATGGAGGACGACACGCCCGGGTGGTCGGGCAGGCCGAAGAGGCTGATCTTCGCCTCGTCGCGGCTGTAGGCCACGCCGCTCACGATCCGCTTCTCCACGATCTCCTCCTCGTCGCACACGATGGTGCCCTGGCCGGGGGCTTCGCCGGGCTCGACAAAACTGGAAAGCACCCTGACGGGCACATGATAGGCCATGGCCAGTTCGACTGACCGGGTCTGCAGGACCTTGGCGCCGAGCGAGGCCATCTCGAGCATCTCCTCGTAGGAGATCCTGGCCAGCTTCTTCGCCTTGGATTCGATCCGCGGGTCGGTGGTGTAGACCCCGTCCACGTCGGTGTAGATGTCACACGCCGCGCCGAGGGAGGCCGCCACGGCCACGGCGCTGGTGTCGGAGCCGCCACGGCCCAGGGTGGCGATGCGGCCGTCGCGGGTCACGCCCTGGAAGCCGGCGATGACCGCCACCTGCCCGTCGTCCAGCGCCGCCGCCAGCTTTTCCGGCGGAATCTCGTCGATGCGGGCCTTGCCGTGGGCGTCGTCGGCGATGATCGGCACCTGCCAGCCGAGCCACGACTTGGCGCGAAGACCCATGTTGCGCAGGGTCATGGCCAGCAGGCCGGCGGTCACCTGTTCGCCGGACGCCACGACCACGTCGTACTCGTCGTCAGACGGCGGGATGCCCTGGGCGGCCGCGCCGGCGCCGTCGGTCCAGGCCACCAGCTCATTGGTCTTGCCTGCCATGGCGGAGACGACGACGGCCACCTGGCGCCCCGCCTCGACCTCGGCGGCCACGAGCCGCGCGACCCGGCGGATACGCTCCAGGTCGGCCACGGACGTGCCGCCGAATTTCATCACCAGCCGGGACATGCGCGTGCGCCCGTCGCCCCCTTGAACCTGTTCCGTTGCGGGAAGGGCCGCCTTCTAGCGGCGGTTCCTGGGGGCCGCAACGGCAAGAGTCTTCCGCTCGCCGGGCCCTCGGCGGTAGAAGGAGGCATGACTTCCCAATCGTCCGCCCGTTCGAGCATCGATCCTGCCGAGGTCGAGCGGTTCTCGCGCATCGCCGCCGAATGGTGGGACCCCAACGGGAAATTTGCGCCGCTTCACAAATTCAATCCGGTCCGACTGACCTTCATCCGCGACCATGCGCTCTATCGTTTCGGGCGCGACGGGACGCAGCGGCGCCCGTTCGAGGGCCTGCGCCTTCTCGACATCGGCTGCGGCGGCGGCCTGCTCTCCGAGCCCATGGCCCGACTGGGCTTCGAGGTGACCGCGGTCGACGCCTCCGAGCGCAACATCGCCACCGCCTCCACCCACGCCGCCGAGCAGGGGCTGGCGATCGACTTCCGCTGCTCCACCGCCGAGGCGCTGGTGGAGGCCGGGGAGCCGCCGTTCGACGTCATCCTGAATATGGAAGTCATCGAACATGTGGCCGATCCCGGCGAGTACCTGCGCAGCTGCGCCCGCCTGCTGAAGCCCGGCGGCCTGATGATCGTCGCGACCCTGAACCGCACGCTGAAGGCGCTGGCCCTGGCGGTGGTGGGCGCGGAGTACGTCCTGCGCTGGCTGCCGCCGGGCACCCACGACTGGAACAAGTTCCTCAAGCCCGACCAGATCCGCGGATTCCTCGTCGGCGAGCCGGTCACCGTGGACGGGCCCTATGGTGTCGTGTTCAATCCGCTCACCGGGCGGTGGAGCGAATCCTCCGACACGGACGTGAACTACATGATGACCGTCGTTCGCGAGACGGCGTAGCGTGACGGCCGGCCATCGGTCGGGCTCGGGGGAGCTCAAGGAGTAGGGATGCCTTCGCTGCGTGTGCTGGGTCACGCCTTCCGCGCCTGGCGGCGCAATCTCCGTTGGGCCAAGCACGAACCCGAGACGCCCTATCTGGCGGATCTCCTTTCGGGCTCGCCCGTGTGCCTGCATGTGGGCGCGAGCGACGGGCGCCACTCCTATGTGATGACCCAGGTGGCGCCCAAGGCGCGGATCTACGCCTTCGAGCCCTCGGCCTTCGCCTACCAGGTGCTCAAGGTGACCACTGCCTGGCACCGCATCGGCGACCGGGTGACCCCGATCCACGCCGCAGTCGCCGAGAAGCCAGGCGAGCTGCTGCTGGTGACGCCCAAGAAGACCTCCGGCCGCATGGGACGGGCCTATGCCTATGTGGCCGAGACCGCGCCGGAAGGCCCGGCGCGCCCCGACCTGCAGGACCAGGGCATGGAGCTGCAGCCGACTCCGGTGGTCACCCTGGACGGGTTCTGCGCCACCCATGGCGTCGACCATGTGGACTTCATCCGCATGGACATCGAAGGCGCCGAGCTGAAGGCCCTGCAGGGGGCCGTGGGCATCCTGGATCGCGACCGGCCGCACGTGCTGATCGAGATTCATCCTCCCATGCTCGAGGCCCGCTTCGGCGGCACGGGCGAGCAGGTGCTCGATATCTTCCGCAGCCGCGGCTACCGGATGTTCGCCCTCGAGAGCGGCCGTCTCGAGGAGCGGACGGAGCTCGTCCAGGACCTGCCCTGGAAGGACTATTTCTTCATCCACCCGACCAAGGCCGCCCGCCTGCCGGACGGCGTCTTCAAGGCGAGGATGGCGGCGTGAAGCGCGCCCTGGCGAAGCTGGCCGGCCTCGCCCTGCTCGGGCTCGCCGCGCCGGCCGCGGCCTGTGACCTGGCCATCGTCGGCGCCCGCCTCTACGCCTCCCCCGAAGCGGCGCCGGTGGAGCGGGCCACCGTGGTGATCGAGGACGGTCGGATCTCGGCGGTGCATTCGGACGGCCGTGCGGCGCCCCGCGGATGTCCCTCGGTGGACGGGGGCGGCAAGGCGCTGGTGGCCGGCTTCTGGAACAGCCACGTCCACCTGGTCACGCCGCTGCTGATGAATCATGCCGAAGCGACCGACGCGGCGGTGTCACGGGAGCTGACGGACAAGTTCCTGCGGTGGGGCTTCACCACGGTGTTCGACCTGGCGTCCACCACAGAGATCGCCACGGGCATCCGGGCCCGCGTGGACAGCGGCCGGGTCACGGGGCCGAGAATCCGGACCGTCGGGGACCCCTTCTATCCGGCGAATGGGACGCCGATCTACGCCCGGCCGATCTATGCGCAGTACGGCCTGCCGCTGCCGGAGGTGGCTTCGCCGGAAGCCGGTGCGGACCGGGTCCGCACCCAGGCCGCCGAAGGGATCGACGGGGTGAAGCTGTTCACCGGCGCGATCCTTGGCGAGGCGGAGGTCCTGCCCATGCCGCTGGATGTGGCCCGGGCGGTGAGCGAGGCGGCCCACGCTCGCGGCCTGCCGGTGTTCGCCCATCCCACCAACGCCGAAGGCCTGGCCCGGGCTGTTGAAGGCGGGGCCGACGTGCTGGCGCATTCTGCCGCCCTGATGGGGCCCTGGTCGGACGAGTTCGCCCGTGGCCTCGCGGCTCGGAAGGTGGCGCTCGTTCCCACGCTTGCGCTGTTCGCCCTCCAGCCGCACCCGAGCACGCCGGTGGCGACCTCGCAGCAGCAGGTCGCCGCGCTCCGGGCCGCGGGCGGGGACATCCTGTTCGGCACGGACGCCGGCTTCATGGACGAATACGACACCACCCTGGAGCTTCGCCTGCTGGGCGAGGTCATGGATTGGCAGGGCGTTCTGGCCACCCTCACCACGGCGCCGGCGGCGCGGCTGGGCCGGGCGGGAGAGACCGGACGCGTGGAGCCGGGCGCCGTCGCCGACCTGGTCCTGCTGGACGCCGACCCCGCCCAGGACGTCACGGCCTTCGCTCGCGTGGGACTCGTCGTGAAGGACGGCCGGGCCGTCTATCAGAGCGCAGCGCCCGCCCCTTGACGGGGCGCCGGCTCGGCTTGTGACGCACAGGCCACAGCCTTCGCCTTCCGACCTGGAGGCGGCAGAACCCAGGCCTGAGCCGCGCGTTTGACCTCCACAGGTGACATGAAGACCGAGTGAAGGAGGCGAGGCGTGCCGCGTAAACGGCCCAGGGGTGTGCTGGCCATGGGATGGGCCTGCATCGAGGCGGCGGCCACAGGCCGGACCGAACATGCGCCCACATCGGCGGACTATCCCGACAGCGTCGTACGGCGGACCAGCTTCATGGCCGGGGGCGGCCACCGCTGGCGGATCTCGGCCCTGGAGACGCCCCGCGAGACCCCCGCGCCGTGGAAGATCGTGGTCATCACCGGCGCGCCGTCCTGGGCCGAGTACTGGGCGGAGACCCTGTCCGAGCTGCCGCAGGACCGCGAGATGATCGTGGTGGACCGGCCGGGCTATGCCGGCTCGCAGCCGCTGCATCCGGTGACCGACATAAGGGTCCAGGCCGAGGCCCTGGCGCCCGTGCTGAACGCCGCCCGGGGCCAGAAGGTGCTGCTGGTCGGTCAGAGCTATGGGGCGGCGATCGCCTCGATCATGGCCGACCAGAACCCCGGCAAGGTGGCCGGTCTGGTGCTGCTCTCCGGCTTCTTCGGCGAGGCGGGGCCGACGGCCAAGTGGCTGCTCGACGTGGGCTCGCGGGCCCTCAAGGTGATCCCGCGCGACCTGCGCAACGCGGTCATCGAGGTGACCGGCCAGCGGCCGCAGCTCGGCCACGCCCGTCGCGCCCTGGCGCGGGTGAACGTGCCGATCCACATCATCCACGGGGACAAGGACGACTTCGCCCCGGTGCACACCGCCGAGCGGCTGGCGGCCGAGACCGTCACCCGCAGGCCGATCCGGGTGGTCAGGACGCCGGGCGCCAACCACTTCCTGAATGATGGACCCGCCGACCAGCTGATCGCGGCCCTGGAAGCGTGCATTCCCGAGAAGAAGGCCGCCTGGACCTTCCGCTGGCCCAAGCTGCCGGCGCTGTGGTCGGCCAGGCTGCCCCGGCCGGGCGGGGTGGTGGCCCAGGTCAAGGCGGCGGCGGCGGTTCGCCCCGGTTCCGGACAGGCCGCGGCGGTCTAGCCGAGCAGGGCGCCCGTCGCCACGGCGAAGCCGATCACCACCAGCCAGGGCGGCAGGCGCGCCACCTGCAGGAAGACGAAGGCCGCCGCCAGCAGCGACCAGTCCGACGGCCGGACGATGGTGGTGGACAGGACGGGGTCCCACAGCGCCGCAGCGAGCAGGCCCACCACCACCGCCCCGACACCGGCCAGGGCGCCGCGCGCCCACGGCTCGCGCTTGAGGCGGTCCCAGAACGGCAGCACGCCCACCACCAGCAAGAGGCTTGGCAGGAAGATGGCGAACAGGGCGATCAGCCCGCCTATGACGCCCCGCGGCCCGTAGGTCTGGGCGGCGCCCACGAAGCCGGCGAAGCTGAACAGCGGTCCGGGCAGGGCCTGCACCAGCCCGTAGCCGGCCAGGAAGGTGCTGGCGTCCAGCCAGCCTTGCTCGACGACCTCGCGCTCGAGCAGCGGCAACACCACGTGACCGCCGCCGAACACCAGGGCGCCGGTCCGGTAGAAGACGGCGGCCAGGCCCAGGCCCGGGTTCTGCAACAGGGTCGCGAGCAGCGGCAGGGCCAGCAGCAGACCGGCGAACAGGCTCAGGGCGATTACCGCGCTGCCGGTGTCCACCGACGGCAGGGCGTCGGGCTCGTCGGGATCGGGCGCGGCGCGGAGCAGGGCGAAGCCGAAGAGGGCGCCGGCGAGGATCGCGCCCACCTGGGCCACCGGGCCCTGGGCGACCACCAGGCCGAGGGCCGCGCCGATCGCCATGCCGGCGCGGATCGGGCCGCGGGCGAGGGTGCGGGCCATCTGCACCAGCGCCTGCAGCACCACCGCGGCGGCCGCGATCTTGAGGCCGTGGATCCAGCCCGAACCGAAGGCGGCTTCCAGCCGTCCCGACAGGCTGGCGAAGGCGATCATCACCATCGCGGCAGGAAGGGTGAAGCCGGCGAAGGCGGCCAGGGCGCCCGGCAGGCCCGCCTGCCGCAGGCCGATGGCCATGCCCACCTGACTGGAGGCCGGGCCCGGCAGGAAGTGGGCGAGCGCCAGAAGGTCGGCGTAGGAGGCTTCCGAGATCCAGCCCCGCCGCTCCACGAACTCGCGCCGGAAATAGCCGATATGGGCCACAGGTCCGCCGAAGGCGGTCAGGCCCTGCTTCAGGAAGGCCAGGAACACGTCGAGCGGGGTGACGGTCTTCGGCGGCGCGGCGGCGTCCATCCCGCCCTAGATGAAAGGCTCCGGCCCGGCTGTCGACCCGGTTTCGCGAAAGACCCTTCCCTGACGCGGTTGAACGGCGATAAGTCTGGATGAAACGCCTGTATGAAATCAAAAAGGGAGACGCCATGAAGGCCGCAGTTCTGCGTGAAGTGGGCAAGCCGCTTCAGATCGAGGACGTGCAGATCAGCAAGCCTGGCCCGCACGAGGTGCTGATCCGCACCGCGGCGGCCGGCGTCTGCCACTCGGACCTGCACTTCGTGGAAGGCTCGTACCCCCATCCGCTGCCCGCGGTGCTGGGTCACGAGAGCGCCGGCATCGTCGAGGCGGTAGGCTCGGAAGTCCGCACCGTGAAGCCGGGCGATCACGTCATCACCTGCCTGTCGGCCTTCTGCGGCCACTGCAACCACTGCCTCACCGGCCACATGAGCCTGTGCGTCTCGCCCGACACCAAGCGTGGCAAGGGCGACGAGCCGCGCCTTGCAGCCCCCACCGGCCCGATGATGCAGTTCCTGAACCTGTCGTCGTTCGCCGAGCAGATGCTGATCCACGAGCACGCCTGCGTGGCCGTGCGCAAGGACATGCCCCTCGACCGCGCGGCCCTTATCGGCTGCTCGGTTATGACCGGCGTGGGCGCGGTGATGCACACCTCGAACGTTCGGCCGGGGGAGACCGTGGCGGTCATCGGCTGCGGTGGCGTCGGCCTGTCGGCCATCAACGGCGCGGCCATCGCCGGGGCAGGCCGGATCATCGCCATCGACGTGGTCGCCGGTAAGGAGAACTACGCCCGGGCCTTCGGCGCCACCGACTTCATCAACGCCTCGGAGGTCGACCCCGTGGGCGCGGTCATCGAAATGACCAAGGGCGGGGTGGAGCACAGCTTCGAGGCGCTCGGCATGACCAAGACGGCCGAACAGGCCTTCAACATGCTGGCCCGGGGCGGCACCGCCAATATCATCGGCATGATCCCGGTGGGGCAGACCGTCAGCCTGATGGGCGCGGCCTTCCTCGGCGAGAAGCGCATCCAAGGCTCGATGATGGGGTCCAACCGCTTCCCGGTGGACATGCCCCGGCTGGTGGACATGTACATGGCCGGCAAGCTGAAGCTGGACGAGATGATCTCCCGCCGCCTGAAGCTGGAAGAGGTCAACGACGCCTTCACCGAGATGAAGACCGGCTCGATCGCCCGCTCGGTGATCGTCTTCGACGCCTAGGAGCCCCTCGGGCGCATCGCCATCCACGGCCCGAGGTTCGTCAGCCACGCCGGCAGGGCGCCCACCTTGCCGGCGGTGTCGACCTGCTGAATCTGGTGGGCGGGCTGGAAACGCTCGGTGAGGGTGCGGAGCTTGTCGGGGGCGTGCGTCTCCACGATCAGCCCATCTCCGCCTGGCTGCGGCTCAGATGCCGCCGCTGCTCAGTCGGCGGCGGCCAGCTGGCGGGAGGCCTCGGCGCCGCCGTTGGCGAGCAGGCGATGGATCCGGTCCTTCTGGGCCTTGAACCGGGCCAGCTCCGCGCCGGCCAGGACCGTGCCCTGGGGCACCTTGGCCCCCACCGGGTTCACGCGCTTGCCGCGTTGCCATACCTCGTAGTGAAGGTGCGGACCGGTGGAGAGGCCGGTCGAGCCCACATAGGCGATCACCTGGCCCTGGCGGACCTTGGCGCCCGGCCGAACCCCCTTCGCGTAGCGCGAGACGTGGGCATAGCCGGTCTCCCAGCCGCCCGAGTGGCGGATCTGGACATAGTTGCCGTAGCCGCCCCAGCGGCTGGCCCTGACCACCACGCCATCGCCGGCGGCGAGGATCGGCGTGCCGTGACCGGCCCCGAAGTCGACGCCCTGGTGCGCCCGGGCGTAGCCCAGCACCGGGTGACGGCGCAGGCCGAAGTTGGACGTCATGCGCGCTCCGTCGATGGGGGTGCGCAGCAGGAAGCCTTTGATGTTCTTCCCCTGCTCGTCGAAGTAGTCGACTCCACCGCCGGTGCGTTCGAACCGATAGAACTTCACGCCCTTGAGTTCGGCGTATTCCAGCTCGCCCACGGCCACGGTGCGGCCGCTGGCCGTCACCTTGCGATCGAAGACCAGCTTGAAATCGTCGCCGGCTTGCATCTCCCGGAAATCGATCTTGTGGGCGAACAGCTTGGCCACCTGGGCCACGATCTCGGGGGTGGCCCCCAGCTGGGAGGCGCTCTGGTAGAGGGAGCCGCGGATCTCGCCGTCAGCGACGGTAAGCTCCTGGCGCACTTCCTCCTCAAGCGCCCGAAGGCGCAGGGCGCCGTCGAAGCTGCGCGAGACGGTGATCGCCGAGGCGGGACCAGTCCGCATGGAGAGGCCGATCAGCCGGGCATGGCCACGCTCGGCGCGAGGCTTGGCGATGGCCGCCTCGAAGGCCATGCCGGCCTTGATGTGCACGGTGTCCATGGCCTCGCCCAGGGCGGCGACAGCCTGGCGCGCCTCTTCACGGGTGACCCCGGCGCGTTGAACGGCCTGCTCGAGGGTCTCGCCACGGAGGACTTTCAGCGGAACGTTCTCGGGCCGGTCCCAGCCGTCGACGGCGGCGCTCTGGGTGAAGGAGGCGTGCTGCAGGGCTGCGACCGCCTCGGGCGCCAGCGGCGGCTCGGACGGGGCCGTTGTGGTGTCGGTGAACTTCCAGGCGATGAACAGCGCCATCAGCGCCCCGCCGCCAGCCAGCACACGCGGCGCAATCCGGAACGAGAAACGTCGCGGGTCGAATTCTGCCATCACGCCCCCGTACTAGCCGCGCCAGGGTTAAGGCGCGGCTACGCAAAGCCAAAAAACTGTCTGTCTCCCCGTGGCCCCCGACGAAGGCCATTCCCCCGGGGACAAATACCGGAAAAGCGCCCCAGCGCCACCGGCCGAATTGTCACGGACTCCCGTCGAGCGCCTCTCCGAGAGCAGACCTCCTAGAGCAGACCGAGGACCAGTTCCGCCGGACGGCAGAGCGCAGCCCCCTTGGGTGTCACCACGATAGGGCGATTCACCAGCGCAGGCTCGATGATCATGGCGGCGATCAAGGCCTCGTCCGAGGCTGCGGGGTCGGTCAGGCCCAGTTCGTCGGCCCGCGTGCCCTTTACCCGCAGGATCTCGCGCGCGGACACGCCCATGCGCTGCAGCAGATCCTGCAGCTGTTCCTTGGTCCAGCCGGTCTTGAGGTACTCGACCACGGTGGGCTCAAGCCCCTTCTCGCGGAGGAGGGCCAGGGTGTTGCGGGACGTGCCGCAGGCGGGGTTGTGATAGATCGTGACGTCGCTCATGGGCGCTTCCGATAGCCCATCGCCGGCCGGATCACCAAGCCAGGGTCCGCGTCTCGGTGACGATGGTCGAGCCGTTGAAGCCCCAGGGCATGACATCGGACGGCATCGCCGGCAGCGGCGCGGCGCCTGCCGGCCAGGCGGGCAGCACCGCCCCCGCGCGGACCTGCACGGCCCCGGCCCCGGCCGGACGCAGCACCAGTTCGGCGGGACTGTCCGTCCACCAGTAGAGGGTCGTAGCCTCGCCGGCCGGCAGCCGCATCGGCTGGGTGACGCCGCCGAGGCTGGCGAGGTCGACATCGACCGTCGGGGTCAGTCGCAGGACCATCATGGCCGCCGTGGGCGGTGGGATGGCGGTGAGAGCCACGGCGCCATCGTCGCGCGCAGCCAGGTCCAGAGAAGGCCCGGCCTGCGGGGCGAAGGCGGCGGGGGCCGCCCGCACGGGCGAGGACCAGTACCAGTGGCGGCGGCGGGCGGGGGGGCCGTTAGCGGCGAGGGCCGCCTCGGACCAGCCCACCTCGTCAGGCGTCATGCTGATCAGCGCGCCGCGGCGCGTGTCGTTGTCGATCTGATAGACCACCTGGGCGGCCTCGGGATGGGCCGCGTCGTAAGGGTCGGAGAAGCGGATCCAGCCGGTGACCGCCAGGCCGAGCAGCAGCAGCACGGCGCCCAGGCTGCGGCCGGGCGGGGCCCCATCGGTCGGCTGGGCCAGGGGCCAGAGGGCCAAGGCCGCGAGCAGCGCCGGCAGGGCCAGCAGGGGCATGAAGTCCATGCTCAGGAACGCGCCGTGCGCGAGGTTGCCGAGCCAGCCCACGGTGAGCGCCGCCGCAAGCGTCAGGACCAGCAAGGCGGCATAGCCCCGACGGGCGCCGAAGTCCGTCGCCGCCGCGCCGATGGCGGCGACCAGCAGGGGCCAGGTGAAGACCAGGGCCGCGGGTGGGGCGAACGCCTGGGCGGCCGCGCCGAGGATCAGACCGGCCACCAGAACTCCGGCCCATCCGGCGGGGCGGGGCACCGGACGTCCGTAGACCAGCAGGGCGAGCACGGCGGCGCCCACGCCCAGGGCGAGGGCCGTGGGGTCAAACCCGCCGAACGCCGAGCAGCCGATGCCCGCCAGGAGCGGCACGAGGGCGACGATCCGGCGTCCCCGGGCGAACTCGGCCGCGGCCAGCAGCAGCATGCCGACCGCTATCAGCAGGACGGCGGCCTCCCAGCGGTGCGTCTGCGCCAGCAGGAACCGCTGCTCCAGGAAGCCGAAGTCGGCGCCGGTGGCCTTGCGGGCGAACATCAGCACCACCGCCACGGACAGCGTCGTGAACATCAGGGCGCCGGCCCCTCGGGCCACGTCGATCCATGAAAACGGCTCCGCCCGCCGGGCGCGGCGCAGGCCAAGGGCGATGAGCCCGGCCGCCGCGGCCAGCAGCAGCCAGCCGACCCACGCCGGATAGGCCACGAGAATGTCGCCGAAGGCCTGGCTATAGACCACCGACGGGGCCTTGCCGGGCAGGGCGGGGTCGAAGGCCGCCGCGCGGCTCAGGGCGAGGACCTGGCCGCCCATGTCCTGCAGCGATCCCTTCTCCAGATTGGCCGGCGTCGAGTTG
Organism: Pseudomonadota bacterium; assembly: GCA_023412655.1. Taxonomy (GTDB): domain Bacteria; phylum Pseudomonadota; class Alphaproteobacteria; order Caulobacterales; family Caulobacteraceae; genus Phenylobacterium. The sequence goes on from JAEYNH010000150.1 coordinate 16,936, forward strand.
GCGGCGTGGTACTGGAACTGCCGGCCGACGAACGCGAAGTTCATCCCCGGGACGCCCGCCGCCAGGGTCTCGGTCAGGTCGGTGTCGTTGGGCATCTGTTCGTAGACGAAGACCGTCAGCGAGGAGGAGGCGGGGCGCCTCGCCGTGCGCTGCAGGAGTCCGATCAGTTCGCCGTTGTCCGGGCTGGTCTGGAACATCTGGACCCGTCCGCCCGCGCCCCGCGTCTCCATGTTGATCACCAGGCCGATGCGCCGGGCCAGCGGATCGCGTCGGAAGAAATGGTTGGCCCCGAGAAGCCCCGCCTCCTCGCCGTCGGTGACGATCACCATGACGTCCCGCGCGGGCTGTCCCTGGGCCTTGAGGGCGCGCACGATCTCCAGGGCGGCGGCCGTGCCGGCCGCGTCATCGGCCGCGCCCGGCGAGCCGGGGGCGCTGTCGTAGTGGGTCATCAGCGCCAGGGCCGGGGCGTTGCGGTCGCGGCCGGGCAGGACGCCCACCAGGTTCTCCACCGGCCCGGCCGAGATGCGGCGGCCCTGGGCGTTGACGCCAACGCCGGGCCGCACCTGCGGCGACAGGCCCAGTTCGGCCATCCGGCGGATCAGGTGGTCTCGGACGCGGGCGTTCTCAGGCGATCCTATGGGGTGCGGAGCGCGGGCCATGGCCTCGACGTCGGACATGGCGCGAAGGGCGGAGAACTCGGTGGCCGGGGCGTCGAGGCCCTGGGGCTCCGGCGTCAGCTCGGCCCGCCAGGCGATGAAGACGCCCAGGACCAGCGCCATGACGAGCGCCACCAGCCTGCCCATTCACGTCCTCCCGACGCAGTGTTTCGCTCAGGCTAGCGTGGGGCGGCGCAAACGAAAACGCCCGCCGGTGAGGGCGGGCGTTCCATCAACTCTCCTCGGGACAACTCAGGCGGCGATGATGCCTTCCATCGGGTCCCGCAACACATAGCCACGGCCCCAGACCGTCTCGATGTGGTGCTTGCCGTCCGCGGCGGCGGCCAGCTTCTTGCGCAGCTTGCAGATGAAGACGTCGATGATCTTCAGCTCGGGCTCGTCCATGCCGCCGTACAGGTGGTTGAGGAACATCTCCTTCGTCAGCGTGGTGCCCTTCCGAAGCGAGAGGAGTTCCAGCATCTGGTATTCCTTGCCGGTCAGGTGGACGCGGATGCCGTTCACCTCGACCGTCTTGGCGTCCAGATTGACCGTGATGTCGCCGGTCTTGATGACCGACTGCGCATGGCCCTTGGAGCGGCGGACCACGGCGTGAATGCGGGCGACCAGCTCGTCCTTGTGGAAGGGCTTGGTCATGTAGTCGTCGGCGCCGCCCGAGAAGGTCTTCACCTTCGTTTCGATCTCGGCGGTGCCCGACAGGATCATGATCGGGGTGTTGATCTTGCCGACGCGGAGGGTGCGGAGCACGTCCATGCCGCTCATGTCGGGCAGGTTCAGGTCGAGCAGGATTAGATCGTAATCGTAGATCTTGCCGAGATCGACGCCTTCCTCACCAAGGTCGGTAGTATAGACGTTGAAGCCTTCGGACTTCAGCATCAATTCGATGCTTTGCGCGGTGGCGCTGTCGTCCTCGATCAACAGTACGCGCATTCGCCTCTCCTAACGACTACCCGCAAATCCTTTGACGAACTCGCAGAATCCGCCCGACGCTCGCCGTTATCTTGCCGGCGAGTTAATTTAAGACTGGTTAATGGAAACTGGCCCGTCTGACCGAATCGTTAATCTGATTTGAGATTCCGACTCAAGCGCCACGTTCCGGACGGCGACTCGCGGGCCTGTTGAATCTTTCGTGATTGGACGATGGGGCCGAAGCAGCCCCCGCCGCGCGGCCGTTCGGGAACGGCTGCGCTGTTCGGTGGTTTTGGTGGGGAACCGAGGCGAGGAATGATGCAGGACGCTTCCGAAACCACCATTCAAGAGGGTCGCGCGCCGCTCTGGAGCCGCGAGAACCTCAAGCGCGTCACGGCCGCTGCGCCGGTGATGCGTCCGGCCTTGCGCTACGTTCCCAAGAACCCTGTCCTGCTGCTGGGCGCGGTGGCTTTGGGCGTGGTGGGCGTGCTGGCCTGGCGCAACCGCGAGCGGATCGCCGAGCGCGCCCGTCCGCTGATCGACGAAGCCAAGACCCGCGCGCAGCCGCTGATCGACGAGGCCAAGACCAGGGCCCAGCCGCTGCTGGACAGCGCGGCCGCCCGGGGCGAGGCCCTGCGCGAGAAGCTGCCGCGGAGCCTGTCGCGGGCGCGCAACGGGGACAGCGATCCCGCCTCGGCCATCTAGGGAACAGCGGCGGCGAGCCAGGGGTTGAGGGCGAAATCCCCGCAACCGGAGCCGTCCATGCGTCCCAGGATCAAGCCGCTTGACCAGCAGGTCGTCGTCGTCACCGGCGCAAGCTCGGGGATTGGCCTTGCCACGGCCCGGGCGTTCGCCGAGGCAGGGGCGGCCGTGGTGCTGGCGGCGCGGAACGAGGAAGCCCTGACCGAGGTCTGCGAGGCGATCGAGGCGTCCGGCGGCCGCGCCCAGGCTGTGGTGGCCGACGTGGGCGAGCCTGACGATGTGGCCCGCATCGCCCGAGCCGCCATCGCCCGTTTCGGCGGCTTCGACACCTGGGTGAACGACGCCGGCGTGGGTATCTATGGCGACAGCCTGGATATCCCGCTGGAGGATCACGAGCGGCTCTTCCGCACCAACTATTTCGGCGTGGTGAACGGCTCGCTCGAGGCTGCGCGCCATTTCAAGGAGCGGGTGGGCGGCGGGACGATCATCAATGTGGGCTCGATCCTCTCGGACATGCCGGCGCCCCTGATGGGGCCGTATGTCGCGTCGAAGCACGCGGTCAAGGGCTTCACCGACTGCCTGCGCATGGACCTCCAGCGGCAGGGCGTTCCGATACGGGTCACGCTGATCAAACCGGCCAGTGTGGGCACGCCGTTCCCCGACCACGCCAAGAACTACATGGAGAGCGCCGCCCGCGTCCCGCCCCCGGTCTATGCGCCCGAGGTGGTGGCGGACGCCATCCTGCACGCAGCGGCGCATCCGGTCCGCAATCTCACGGTGGGCGGGGCCGGGCGGCAGATGGTGGCCACCTATCACGCCTCGCCGGCGGCGGCGGGACGCCTGTTCGGCGCATTGCTGCCGCCGTTGTCCACCCGGGATGCGTCCAAGCCGCCGCAGGACAGCCTCTATGCCCCGGGGCCGGACGGGCAGACGCGGACGGACGCCCACGGGAGCCGGCCGTTCTCGATCTATACGGAAGCCCACAAGCACCCTGGCGTGGTGCTGGGCGTGGCGGCCCTGGGCCTGGCGGCGGCCCTGGCCTGGCGCAACCGCGGGACCCTGCGCGAGCAGGCGGCGCCGCTGATCCGGCAGGGGGCCGAACGCCTGCCATGGAACCGCAGGAACGGCGCGGGGGAGGACCTGGCCGAAACCCTGCACTAGGCCGCCGGTAGGCAATTTCTTCACCCCCTCTTAACGGCGAAGCACCGACTCTCGCGGCCGTTGACTGGGGGGTGCGGGTGCAGAGTCTGGTGGCGGCCGTCGAACGGCTGGATCCGCTGACCGTGTCGGGCCGCGTGGCTGCGGTGAACGGCCTCCTCATCGAGGCGCGGGGCGGGATGACGCGCCTGGCGGTGGGCGCGCGCGCCGAGATCGACCGCCACGGGAATGAGCCTCTCTCGGCCGAGGTGGTGGGCTTCCGGGACACGCGCGCCCTGCTGATGCCGTTCGGACCGGTGGAGGGCGTCGCGCCGGGCGCCGAGATCCGGATCGAGCCGCAAGGCTCGGCCGTGCGGCCCACCAAGGCCTGGCTCGGCCGCATCATAGACGCCTTCGGCAAACCCATCGACGGCAAGGGGCCACTGCCCCAGGGCTTGGCGGCCTATTCCCTGCGCGCCCCCCCGCCGCCGGCCCACGCCCGCGGCCGGGTGGGCGAGCGGCTGGACCTGGGCGTCCGGGCCATGAACGTCTTCACCACCTGCTGCCGGGGCCAGCGCCTGGGCGTGTTCGCCGGCTCCGGGGTCGGCAAGTCGGTGCTGCTCTCCATGCTGGCCAAGAACGCCGACTGCGACGCCGTCGTGGTGGGGCTGATCGGTGAGCGGGGCCGGGAGGTCCGCGAGTTCATCGAGGAGACCCTGGGCGAGGAGGGCCTGAAGCGCGCCATCGTGGTGGTGGCCACCTCGGACGAGCCGGCCCTCAAGCGCCGGCAGGCGGCCTTCATGACCATGGCCATCGCCGAGTACCTGCGGGACCAGGACATGGAAGTGCTCTGCCTGATGGACAGCGTCACCCGCTTCGCCATGGCCCAGCGCGAAATCGGCCTGGCCGCCGGCGAGCCCCCGACCACCAAGGGCTACACGCCAACGGTCTTCACCGAACTGCCCAAGCTGCTGGAACGGGCCGGGCCGGGGCCGATCCGCCCCGATGGCACGCGCGCCGGGCCGATCACGGGCCTGTTCACCGTGCTGGTGGACGGTGACGACCACAACGAGCCCATCGCAGACGCCGTCCGCGGGATCCTGGACGGTCACATCGTCATGGAGCGGGCCATCGCCGAGCGCGGCCGGTTCCCGGCCATCAATGTGCTGAAGTCCATCAGCCGGACCATGCCGGGCTGCCAACACCCGCATGAGCGGGAGGTGGTCAAGGGCGCGCGGCAGGCGCTGTCGGCCTACGCCAACATGGAAGAACTGATCCGCATCGGGGCCTACCGCGCCGGGGCCGATCCGCTGATCGACCGGGCCATCGAACTGAACCCTGCGCTGGAGGCCTTCTTGAGCCAAGACCCGCATGACGCCACTGGCCTGGAGGAGAGCTTCGCCGGCCTGGCGATGATCCTGGGCGCCGGCGTCGAGGCCGCCGCATGAGCAAGTGGGCCCAATCCCTGATCAAGCTCGCCTCCTACGAGGTGGAGACGCTGCAGAAACGCCTGTCCGAGATCGTCGACCGGCGGGTGGCGGCGCAACAGCGGCTGGGCCGCCTGCTGGCCGAGGCCCAGGCTGAGATGGCCGGCGCGGCGGCCGGCGGCGAGGTCTCGCTGAGCCTATCGGCCTATCTCGACGGCCTGCGGATGCGGAAGACGGCGATCCAGGCCGACATCGAGACCCTGCTGGCCGAAGAGGCCGGCGCGCGGGACGCCCTGGCCGAGGCTTTCGAGGCGCAGAAGAAGTACGAGCAGGTGGCCGAGGCCGCCCGGGTGCTGCAGGTCAAGGAAGCCGGGCGGCGCGAGACGGCGGCCCTGGACGAGCTGGGCCTGCGCAAGGCCCGCTAGGTCAGGACCGGCCCTGCCGCGCGCGCTCTTCCTCGACGTCCCGGCGAAGCACCGCCAAGTCTTCGCCGATCTTGAAGATGGTCACGTAGAACTCGCAGAACGAGCGCCACAGCAGGATGGCCGCGCTGACCCCCAGCAGGCCGATGCCGAGCACCGCGAGCGCGAGCAGGACGCCGAGAATGCTGCCCTCGCGGATGGCCACCCCGACGGTGGCGCCCAGGACGCCGAAAGCCATGACGGCGATGACCCCGAGCCCGGCCCAGTAGACCAGATGGATCACCTGGTTGGTCATGAGCCGCTCGAAGGTCAGCAGGTCCCAGAGGAACCGGGCGCCCGGGCCTTGGTGTCGTTCGATAGGTCGACGCATCCGAAACCTGAAAGACTTTGGGACTGGCTGAACCGCTATCAGCGCCCGGCCCGGGCTGCAACGGCCGAGACGCCGCGCAGGGTCAGATGGCGCCGACGGTCCGCAGGCGCGCCCGGGCGTGGATCTCGTTCTGGCTCATCACCGGCGTCTGACCGCGGAAGCGCTCGATGATCGAGCGGACGTAGGGCCGGATCGCCGGGCTGGTCAGCAGGACCGGGGAATCGCCGGCCAGGGCGGCCCGTTCGAAGGTCTCGCGAACGCCGCGAATGAAGTCCTGCAGGCGCGACGGGGCCAGGGCCAGCTGGCGGTCCTCGCCCTGGCCGACCAGGGCCTCGGCGAAGGCGTTCTCCCACTCGCCCGACAGGGTGACGATGGGCAGCGCGCCGTCGTCCCCGCGGTAGGCGTAGCAGAGCTGGCGGGCCAGGCGGCCCCGCACCTGTTCGACCAGCAGGGTGATGGAGGCGGTGTGCGGCGCAGCCTCGCCGATACCCTCCAGGATGGCGCCCAGGTCGCGGATCGAGACCCGCTCGCGCAGCAGGGCCTGCAGCACGCGCTGGATGGTGGTGGTGGTGACCACCGAGGGCACCAGGTCCTCGACCAGCTTCTTCTGGTGCTGGGGCAGATCGGCCAGCAGCTTCTGCACCTCGGCGTAGGAGAGCAGGTCGGGCATGTTCTCCTTGAGGATCTCGGTCAGGTGCGTGGTCAGCACGGTGGCCGGATCGACGATGGTGTAGCCGCGGAAAGCGGCCTCTTCGCGCAGGCCGTCGTCGATCCAGGTGGCGGGCAGGCCGAAGGCCGGCTCCTTCACGTGTTCCCCCGGCAGTTCCACCTGGCCGCCGCGAGGGTCCATGGCCATGAGCTGGCCGAGGCGCACCTCGCCCGCGCCGGACTCCATCTCCTTGATCCGGATGGCGTAGCCTTGCGAGGGCAGGCGCATGTTGTCGAGGATGCGCACCGAGGGCATCACGAAGCCGAAGTCGGCGGCCAGGGTCTTGCGCAGCGCCTTGATCTGGTCGGTGAGCCGCCGGCCCTCCAGGTCGTTGATCAGGCCGAGCAGGCCATAGCCCAGCTCGATCTTGATCTCGTCGATGGCCAGGGTCTGGGCGATGGGCTCGTCCTCGTCGGCCGGGAGGTCGGGCAACACCTCCACCGGCGGCGGTTCGGCGGCCTTCTGCGAGCGTCGCCAGGCGAGGGCGCCCGCGCCGACCGAGATCAGGGCGAACGGGATCAGGGGCATGCCCGGGATGAAGGCGATGACGCCCGCCGCCGCCGAGACCATGCCCAGGCTGATCGGGTTCATGGCCAGCTGGGTGACCAGGGCCTTGTCGGCTGCGCCCTCGACGCCGGCCTTGGAGACCAGCAGACCCGCGGCGATGGAGATGATCAGGGCCGGGATCTGGCTGACCAGGCCGTCGCCGATGGTCATGATGGTGTAGCTGGCCGCCGCCTGGCCGACGGGCAGCTTGTGCTGCAGCACGCCGATCAGGATGCCGCCGATGACGTTGATGGCGACGATGATCAGGCCGGCGATGGCGTCGCCGCGCACGAACTTGGAGGCGCCGTCCATGGCGCCGAAGAAGGTGCTTTCCTGCTCCAGCTCCTTGCGGCGGATCTTGGCTTCGTCCTGGTCGATGAGCCCGGCCGACAGGTCGGCGTCGATGGCCATCTGCTTGCCCGGCATGGAGTCCAGGGTGAAGCGCGCCGACACCTCGGCGATACGGCCCGAGCCCTTGGTGATGACCACGAAGTTCACCAGCACCAGGATCGCGAAGACGATCACCCCGATGGCGAAGCTGCCGCCCATCATCAGGCGGCCGAAGGTCTCGATCACCGCGCCGGCGCCGTGTGCGCCCTCGTGGCCGTGGCTGAGGATCAGCCGGGTCGAGGCGATGTTGAGGCCCAGCCGGAACAGGGTGGTGACCAGCAGCACCGTCGGGAAGGACGTGAACTCCAGCGGCTTCTTGATGAGCAGCGAGGTCATCAGGATCAGCACGGCCGAGGTGATCGAGATCGCCAGCAGCATGTCCAGCAGGAAGGCCGGGACCGGGAGGATCAGCAGGACGATCACGCCGACGATGCCGATCGCCAGGCCCACCTCGCCCCGGGCCAGCCAGCCCCAGATCTCCTTGGGCGTGGGGGCGGCGGAGAGCCGCCCGGAGACGCTGGTGTCCGACATCAGGCGAGCTCCGCCCGGGCGATGCGGCCGACTTCGGCGTGCACGGCGTTGCGGACGTCCATCGGGACCTCGGTTCCGGTGATGTAGCTGGCGACGTAGATGCGCGGGCCGGCGGGGGGCCAGAACACCGCCACGTCGTTGGTGGAGCCGCGGGCGCCGCTGCCGGTCTTGTCGCCGGCGCGCCAGCCGTCGGGGAGGTCCTTGCGCAGGCGCTGCAGGCCGGTGGTCGCGCCCACCAGCCAGTCCTCGAGCCGGCGGCGGGAGGACTGGCTCAGCACCGCCCCGTCGAAGAGCCGGCCATAGCATTTGGCCATCGCCCGGGGGGTGGTGGTGTCGCGCGGATCGCCCGGCAGCGCTTCGTTGAGCTCGGTTTCCCAGCGGTCGAGACGCGTGGTGGCGTCGCCGATCGACCGCAGCCAGGCGGTGAAGCCCTCTGGGCCGCCCACGGTCTTGAGCAGCAGGTTTGCGCCGGGGTTGTCGCTGACCTCGACGATGGCCTTGCAGAGCGTCTCGACGCTGAGCGCGCCGTCATCAAGGTGGGCGCCGGTGACCGGGGCGTGCGCCACCATGTCGGCGGGTCCATAGGGGATCATGCGGTCGAGCGTCTCCTGGCCGGCGTCGACGCGGGCGAGGACCTGGGCGGCGAGCAGCGCCTTGAAGGTCGAACACATGGGGAAGCGCTCGTCGGCGCGATGGCCAAGGCTGGCCTTGCCGTTGGTGGCGAAGACGCCGAGGCGCCCGCCTTCCAGCCGCCGCTCCAGGGCCTTGAAGCTGGCGGCTTGGGCGCCAGCTGCGTGCGCGGCCGCCAGCGCAACGGCCGCGCCGCCCGTGAGGACGGTGCGCCGCGGAACCACCTTGGCGCGCGCTGCGCTCATGCGGCGCTCGCACCCATCTGCGGGGCCGGGACCGAGACGCCGGCTTCGGAATATTCCTTCAGCTTGTTGCGCAGGGTGCGGATCGAAATGCCGAGGATGTTGGCCGCGTGGGTGCGGTTGCCCAGGCAGTGTTCCAGGGTATCCAGGATCAGCTGCTGCTCCATCTCCGCGACCGTCTGGCCGACGAACGAGCGCTGGACGCTCTCGGCGGCCATGGAGGCGGCCTGGGCGGCGCGGACGTGCGGGTCGGCAGGGGCCAGGGGCTGGCCGTCGGGCAGGCGGATGGCGTTCTCGTCGATCTCGGGACCGACAGCCAGGAGCACGGCGCGGTGGATGGCGTTCTCCAGTTCGCGGACGTTGCCCGGCCAGCGATGGGCGGCCAGCCGGCGTTTGGCCTCCTGGGACAGCGGCTTCTCGGGCATGCCGTTCGCGGCCGCGTACTTGCGCACGAAGAACTCGGCCAGGGCGATCACGTCCCCGGGACGCTCGCGCAGGGGCGGCAGGCGCAGGTTCACCACGTTGAGCCGGTAGAGGAGGTCCTCGCGGAAGGTTCCTTCCTTTACGGCCTGGGCCAGGTCGCGGTTCGAGGTGGCCAGGATGCGGATGTCCACCTTCACCGGCTTGGCGCCGCCGACGCGGTCGATCTCGCGTTCCTGGAGGGCCCGCAGCAGCTTGGCCTGCAGGCGCGCGTCCATCTCGGAGATTTCGTCCAGCAGCAGGGTGCCGCCATTGGCCTCCTCGAACTTGCCGATGCGGCGGGCCACGGCGCCGGTGAAGGCGCCCTTCTCATGGCCGAACAGCTCGCTCTCCAGCAGGTTCTCGGGGATGGCCGCGCAGTTGACCGAGATGAACGGCTTGGCCGCGCGGCGCGACTTCTGGTGGACGTAGCGGGCGATGACTTCTTTACCGGCGCCGCTCTCCCCGGTGATCAGGATCGAGGCGTCCGAACCAGCCACCTGGTCGGCCAGCTGGATGACCTGCTGCATGCACGGGTCGCGCACGATCATCGGGCGGTTGTCGTCCGACACCGCCGACAGCACGGCGGCGATCAGCTCGGCCTCGGGCGGCAGGGGGATGAACTCCTTGGCCCCGGCGCGGATCGCCTCGGCCGCACGCTTGGGATCGGCCCCGACCCCGCAGGCCACCACCGGCACGCGGATGCGCTCGGCCTCGTTGGCCTCGATCAGGCCGGCGATGTCGAGCTCGTAGTCGACCATCAGGAGGTCGGCGCCCTGGCCGGCGCGCAGGGCGTGAGTGGCGGCCGGAATGGTCTCCACGTGGCTGACCTTGGCGCCCGCGCTCATCGCCATCTTCACGGCGGTGGAGAGCTGTCCGCTCAGTTTTCCGACGACCAGAAGCCGCATCGGGAATCTCCTTCACACGCCGCCGGCCTTAGGCCGCGGCGTCACCGTCCTTGATGATTTCCGTCATGGTCACGCCCAGGCGCTCGTCGACGATCACGACCTCGCCGCGCGCCACCAGGCGATTGTTGACGTAGATGTCGATGGCCTCGCCCACCTTGCGGTCGAGCTCGAGCACGCTGCCCTGGCCGAGCTGCAGAAGCTGGGCCACCGACAGCGTCGAGCGGCCGAGCACGGCCGAGATACTGACGGGGACGTCGAACACCGGCGCCAGGTCGCCCGCGCTCTTGTCCTCCACCGCGCCCGCGTCGGGCAGGCCGCCGTCCTCGGGGCCGAACTCGTCGAGTTTCAGATCGTCTTCCGCCATGGGTCTAGCTTTCGCTGCCGGGGATGAGGGGTTCGGCGTGGAGGCCTTCCGCCGCGAGTGCGGCCTCGAGGGCCTCGGTCACGCGGAGCGCCGCCTGCGCGGGATCGTAGCTCGCCGCCCCGTCGCCGAAGTCGAGGGTGAAGGCGTGACGTCCGAAGTCCGGCTCGGCCTTCACCTGGATGGCGCCTTCGAAGCCGACGGCCCGGGCGGTCTCGTCCAGCACCGGCTGTAGGCGCTCGCACAGGTTTGGCTCGGCGGTGACCACCAGGCGCGGCTGGGCCTCGATCTCGCGGGTGAGGGCGGCCAGGGCGGCCTGGACCGGAGCCTCGGGAAAGCGCTCCAGGGCGGCGTCGGCGATCGCCCGGGCGCAGGCCAGGGCCAGGACGGCCGAGCCGGTCCGGTGCTCGTGGGCGACTTGCGCCAGCTTTGGCAGGGCCTGGGCGCAGGTCGCCGAGATCACCGACAGCGCCTGCGCCTGCTGGGCGGCGATGCTGGCCATGGCCTGGGCGTGCCCCTCGGCGAAGGCCTGCTGCCGCAGGGCCTCGGCCTCTTCGGCGCTGAAGTTGCGCTTGGGCCGCGGCGCGGCGAAGGCGATGCCGCCGCCGGCGTCGAACTCGGTGTCGAAGGTGAATTTCTCGGGCGCCGCCATCAGTAGACGAGCTCATCGTCGCCGCCGGCGCCGGCCAGCATGATCTCGCCCTTGTTGGCAAGGTCCTTGGCCACCTGGACGATGGCCATCTGAGCCTGATCCACGTCGCGCAGGCGCACGGGGCCCATGGTCTCCATGTCCTCGCGCATGATCTTGGCCGCCCGCTCGGACATGTTGGAGAAGAACATCTCCCGCAGGCTGTCCGAGGCGCCCTTGAGGGCGAGGGCCAGCTGGTCCTTCTCCACCGAGCGCAGCAGCGTCTGGACGCCGCCCGGATCCAGTTTCGACAGGTCCTCGAAGACGAACATCAGGGCGCGGATGCGCTCGGCGGCCTCGCGGTTGCGCTCCTCCAGGGCGGTGATGAACCGCGCCTCGGTCTGGCGGTCGAAGGCGTTGAAGATGTCCGCCATCATCTCGTGGCTGTCGCGCTTGGAGGTGCGCGCCAGGTTCGACATGAACTCGGTCCGCAGGGTCTGCTCGATCTTGTCGAGGATCTCGCGCTGCACGGGCTCCATGCGCAACATCCGCATGACGCATTCCAGGGCGAAGTCTTCGGGCAGGGCGGCCAGAACCCGTGCGGCGTGCTCCGACTTGATCTTCGACAGCACCACCGCGACGGTCTGCGGGTATTCGTTCTTCAGGTAGTTGGCGAGGACCGCCTCGTTCACGTTGCCGAGCTTGTCCCACATGGTCCGGCCGGCGGGCCCACGGATCTCCTCCATGAGCTGGTCGACCTTGTCCTGCGGCATGATCGAGCCGAGGAGGCGCTGGGTCTGTTCGAACGAGCCCATGATCGCGCCCGTGGACGACATGCCCGACACAAACTCGACCAGCAGGTCCTCGACGACCGAGGCGTGAACCGTGCCCAGGCTGGCCATGGCCTGGGAGATTTCCTTGATCTCGTCGTCGTCGAGCTGTTGCCAGATCTGGGCGTGGTCTTCGCCCAGGGCCAGGAGCACCACGGCGGCCTTCTCGGGCCCCGTGAGCTTGGAGGGATCGGCGACGCCTTTTCCTTTGATGCGGGTGGTCATGGCGTCACGTGGTCTCGTGCAGCCAGCCGCGGAGGATCGAAACCGACTCCTCCGGATGCTTTTCGACGAACTCGGACACCCGCTTTACCGAGCTGGCCTTCACCTGGCCCTCGATGCGGGCGATGTCGATCTTGGCATCCAGTTCGCTGCCGGTCGGGCCGGGCAGGGCGAGCTGGCTCTCACCAGGCGGAAGCTGCATGAGCTGACCGTCCGTCGTGGTGGCGACGCGGGTCACCGGGGGCGCGGTCATCGCCATGGGCAGTCCGCCACCGCCGCCGCCGGTGGCGCTCTTCAGCAGCGGGCGGGCTACGAACAGCAGCATCAGCACGCCCACCAGCGCCATCACCCCGATCTCGGCGGCGCGCATGATGTCGTTCTTGTCGAATCCCATCAGCGGGCTGGCCGCCTCGACGCCGCCGGCGTCGGCCGGGGTGGGGAAGCGGACGTTGATGACGCTCACCTGGTCGCCGCGCTCCTGGTTGAAGCCCACGGCGGTGCGGACCAGCTGCTCGATGCGCTGCATCTCCTCGGCCGTGCGCGCCTGGTACTCGCCGGGCTTGCCGTCGGCGCCGGGGGCCGTGACCCCGTCCACCGCCACCGCCACGGAGAGGCGCTTCACCTGACCCGGCTCCTGCACCTCGGTGCGGGTGGTCTTGGAGATCTCGTAGTTGGTGGTGGATTCCTGCCGCCCGCTCTGGGAGCCGACGCCCGGGCCGCCGCCGATGGCGGCGCCGCCGGGGATGTTGCCGGCGACCCCGGCCTGCTGGTCGGCGCCGTCCTGGCTCTCGCGGCTGTTCTCGTCGGTGGTCGATTCCGAGCGGATGACCTGGCCGTCGGGGTCGAAGGTCTCCTGCTGGACGGTCACCCGGGCCAGCTCCAGGTCGGCGGTGACGTTCACCCGCGCCTTGCCGGGGCCGACGATGCCTTCCACCAGGGTCTTCACCTGCTTGGCGATGCGGCCTTCCACCTCGGACTTGCGCCCGTCGGCCTCGGCCGCGATGCCGGTCTCGCCGCCCGACAGCGTCTTGGCGTGCTGGTCGACCACGGTGACGCGGTCGGGGCGCATGTTGGGGACGGCGCCGGCCACCAGGTTCTGCAGGGCCCGGACCTGTTCGGCGGTGGGCTCGCGGCCGCCGACGCTGATGTTGACCGAGGCCGACGGCTGCTCGGCCTGCTCTTCGAACAGCTGGCGCTTGGGCAGCACCAGGTGGACCCGGGCCGAGGTGATGCCCTCGAGGCTGCGGATGGTGCGGGCGAGCTCGCCCTCCAGGGCGCGCTGGCGGTTCAGCTGCTGGACGAAGTCGGTCTGGCCCAGGGAATTGGCCTGGTCGAAGATCTCGTAGCCCACCGAGCCGGCCGTCGGCAGGCCCTTCGACGAGAGCATCAGGCGCGTGGAGGCCACCTGGTCCCGGGGGACGAGGATGGTGGAGCCGTCGCCCTTCACCTCGTACTTCACCCCGGCCTGGTCGAGGGCCTGGGTGATCGAACCGGCTTCCTTGAGGTCCAGGTTGGCGTAGAGCAGGGCCTTCGGCTCGCCCAGGTTCATGGTCAGGGTGACAAGCACGGCGGCGACGCCTGCGCCGATGCCGAGGATGGCCGCCAACCGGCCGATGCCGAATCGCTGGATTGCCGCGAGCAACTGATTCAACGCGGGCGCCCCTTCCCCCAAACGCCTGAGGGGACGCGGCCCTGCAGATCCCGCCCTCAGCTAGGCAGGAATTACCCAGTGGTTGGTAAACGCGGCCTTAAGACTCCCTAACAAGCTCAGCCGCTCCAGGGCGCGAGCAGGCCCCAGATGGCCAGGAGCACGGTGAAGGCGCTGTAGATCAGGGCGGTGATCGTGAAGCCGGTCTTGCGCATCCCCGACCAGGAATCGACGCGCCGTCCGCCCTGCCAGACTGCGGGCAATACGGCGAGGGTGACCAGGGTCAGCGCCCCCGCCACCAGGGCGCAGGCCGAGGCGGTGATCAGCAGCGGTCCGGGCCAGCTGTAGAACACCGCCGTGACGTCCGCCGCCCGCGCCGCCCAGACGCCCACCAGGCCCATGGCGACCAGCCAGAGGCCGGCCTGGATGTTCTGGGCGAGGGCGGCCCGCGCCTGGATCTGGTTCTCGCGAACGTCCCGGCGGTTGCGGAGGGCGGCGCCCATCAGGGTGGTAATGGCGGCCAGGGCGGTGAGGCCGGCGAGGGCCGCCATCAGCATGGGATTCATCCAGAACGGCGCCCGCTGCTTGCGGTCGGCGTTGAGGCCGTCCTGGTAGCCGACGGCGCGTCCGTCCTTCATCTGGAAGACCAGCCGCCGGTCGCTGTCGGCGGCGATGAACCGCCCCTGTGACACGGGGCCGTCGGGAACCCACACGCGCGACTCGCCCTGGCTGCGGGTGACCAGCCGGCCTTCCGGCGTGATGTCCACGAAGACGCCCCCGATCAGCAGGCTGGCGAAACCCTCGAGGCCGCCGTACGCCCGGCGGGTGGTCATGTAGTAGCCCTTGAAGGCGTCGGCCGCCTGCAGCAGGTCGCGCGAGCCGGGCCGCGGGAAGGTGGCTGGCGGCGCATAGAACTGGCGCACCAGGGCGTCGGCGAAGCGGCCCGTCAGTTCATGGCCGTTGTCGCTGTTGGTGGTGATGAAGACGCCGAGGTCCAGCTCGGGCGCCACCACCATGCTGGAGTGGAACGAGATCGTCGCCCCGTCGTGGCCATAGCCGCGCCGCGCGCCCGGCAGGTCGTAGACGATCAGGCCGTGGGCCCAGCCGTTCACCCCCGGGGCGGTGGCCTGGATCGGCTGGCGGAACGCCCTGGCGGCCCTGGGCCCATAGACGGTGACGCCGTTCCAGGTTCCGTCGCCCAGCATCATCAGCATGTAGCGGGCCATGTCGCCGGCGGTGGACGAGGCCGATCCCGCGGGGGCGATCTGGCCGATGTATTCGTAAGGTCGGGAGACGAAGCGGTCGCCGACCCACCACCAGCCCTTGGCCATGTCACCCTGCAGGCTGGCCGGCATCGCCGGCGGCAGGCCGCGGCGCTCGGGCCGGGCTTCGCGGAAGGTCGTGTGGCCCATGCCGAGGGGGCCGGTGATCCGCGTCTCGACGAGGTCCTCGAAGGGCTTGCCATTGAGGTTGGCCACCGCCAGCCCCGCCAGGCCCGTGCCGTAGTTGGAATAGCTGGAAAGCACCCCGGCGGCCCGCACGCGCCTCGGCCGCTCCTGGCGCAGGTAAAGGTCCAGCGGGCGGACCCGATCGGGTTCACGTTCGAACAACTGGCCGAGGGCTCGGTCCTCGAACCCCGGGGAGTGATCCATCAAGGTCTTCAGGGTCACCGGGCGGCTGTAGCCCTGGTCAGGCGCCCGCACGCGTTCGGGCAGGTAGTCGTTGATCGGCCGGTCCAGGGCCATCCGCCCCTTCTCCACCTCGTTCATCGCCAGGATCCAGGTGAAGGTCTTGGAGATGGAACCGATGCGGAACAGCGTCCGGTCGGGATCCACCGGCCGGTAGGGCGACAGGTCGGCGAAGCCATAGCCCTTCTTCAGGGCCACCTGGCCGCCCTGAACCACCGCGACGGCGGCCCCGGCCACATGCTCGCGGGCCATGGCGTCGGTCACCCAGCCATCCACGAAGGCTTCCAGTTCTGCGACCGGGATCGGCTGGTTCGAGCCGAGGCGCGCTCCGGGGGGCGGGGTCGAAGGAGCCACGAGGGGCGCCGCCGTGGGAGGCG
>JAEYNH010000071.1 GCA_023412655.1 Pseudomonadota bacterium
CCGGGGGGGGGCGCGGGGGGAGCGCCGGCCCCCGTCCGGCCTGAAGGCTAGTGACGGAAGACGCGCACGCCGGTGAACACCATGGCGATGCCGCGTTCGTCGGCGGCGGCGATCACCTTGTCGTCGCCGATCGAGCCGCCGGGCTGGATCACCGCCGTGCCGCCGGCGTCCGCCGCCTGGATCAGCCCATCCGGGAACGGGAAGAAGGCTTCCGAGGCGCAGGCCGAGCCGGTCAGGTCGAGGCCGAAGTCGGCGGCGCGGAGCGCGGCGATGCGCGCGCTGTCCTTGCGGTTCATCTGCCCGGCGCCGACGCCCAGGGTCTGGCCTTCCCGGGCGTAGACGATGGCGTTGGACTTCACGTGCTTGGCGATGGTGAAGGCGAACAGCATGTCCCGCACCTCAGCCTCGGTGGGGGCGCGCTTGGTCACCACCCTCAGGTCGGCCGGGGTCAGGCGGGCGTTGTCGCGGCCCTGCACGAGGAAGCCGCCCGAAACCGACTTGAAGGTCTCGCCGGCGGCCAGAGGGTCGGGGAGGCCGTCGGTCACCAGCAGGCGGACGTTCTTCTTCTTGCGGAACAGCTCGACAGCGTCCTCGTCGGCGCCGGGGGCGATCACCACCTCGGTGAACACCTCAAGCACCTTGGCGGCGGTGGCCGCGTCGAGGCGGGTGTTCAGGGCCACGATGCCGCCGAAGGCGCTCACCGGGTCGCAGGCCAGCGCCCGCTCATAGGCCTCCACGAGGCTCCTGCCGGTGGCCACGCCGCACGGGTTGGCGTGCTTGATGATGGCGCAGGCCGGCTCGGCGATGTCGGGGCCCTGCGGGGCGAACTCGGCTATCAGCTCGAAGGCCGCGTCGGTGTCGTTGATATTGTTGTAGCTGAGCTCCTTGCCCTGCAGCTGGCGGGCGGTGGCCACCCCGACCCGCGGATTGGGGAAGCGGTAGAAGGCGGCCGCCTGATGCGGGTTCTCGCCATAGCGCATGGTCTGGACCAGCTCGCCGGAGATGGTCTTGCGGGCCGGGGCCCCTTCGCCCAGCTGGTTCGCGAACCAGCCGGAAATGGCCGCGTCATAGGCGGCGGTGCGCGCATAGGCCCGGGCGGCCAGCCGCTTGCGCAGCGCCAGGGAGGTCGTCCCGTCGGCGGCGATCTCGGCGATCGCCTCCTCCATGTCGGAAGGCTCGGTGCAGACGGCGACATAGCCGTGGTTCTTCGCCGCCGAGCGGATCATCGCCGGCCCGCCGATGTCGATGTTCTCCACCGCCGTCTCATAGTCGGCGCCCGCGGCCACCGTGGCTTCGAACGGGTAGAGGTTCACATAGACGAGGTCGATGACGCCGATGCCATGCTCGTCCATCGCCGCCTTGTGCTCGGCGGCGTCCCGGACGCCCAGCAGGCCGCCGTGGACGATGGGATGCAGGGTCTTCACCCGGCCGTCCATCATTTCCGGGAAGCCGGTCAGTTCGGAGATGTCCTTCACCGGCAGGCCGGCCTCGGCAATGGCCTTGCGGGTCCCGCCGGTGGAGACCAGTTCGACGCCCTTGGCCGCGAGCGCGCGGGCGAAGTCGACGAGCCCGGTCTTGTCCGAGACCGAGAGCAGGGCGCGGCGAACGGCCACGTGGTCGGGAGCAGGCGGGAAATCGGGGGCGGCGGGCACGGCGGACTCCTGGTTGCGGTTGAACGAGGGCCCAGGCGAGCGGCGGACATATGGTCCGTGCGCTCCCCGGTGGTCGCCCACCTTCATCGCCAGTCACGCGCGGATGAGCGGGGGATTAGGCCTGCTGTTTCGGCGGGTCAACCTGGGCCGCGGCGGAAGAGAGCTTCCACCGCACGCGGGCGCCGGTGTCGGCCCGGGCCTGGCCGCGCAGGACGATCTGCTGGCTGCGCCGCAGTTCGCCGTCCTGGCAGTAGAACGACGGCTCCAGGGTCACCTCCAGGGCGTCGTTGCGCAGCCACCAGCCCGCCTCGTCGCCCTCGGGCTTGAGCAGCACGCTCCTGCGGTCCCGGGCGATCATGGCGCTGACCTCGGGGTGCAGATGGAAGCGGACGGCGAAGGGGATGAAACGGCGGTCCCGTTCTCCCGGCTTATCGCCAGGCGCCTGTAGCGCGGTGAACCGGTCCTCACCGCGCACTTCATCGGTGGCGGTATCGAGATAGAGCCGGCGTTCGTGGCGCAGGCCGAAGCGGCGGACCCATCCGTCGTACGCCATCTCCAGCAGCACCGCGCCGGGCGCTTCGCGGCGCTCGGCCTGGACGAGGCCAGGCGCCCCGACCAGGCGCGGGCCCAGCACCGCCGCCGGGAACCCCCTGAGCGGAGCCTCACAGGCCTGGTCGCCGAGCGAGGCGGTGGAGGCGGCGTCCGCCACCCTCAGGGCCTGCGGGCCCGGACCTTCGGGCGACCAGCCCGAGCCGACGATCAGCCGCTTGCCGCCGCCCAACGCCTCCAGGGCGAGCGCCTGGCCACAGGCGGCGCTGCTCCAGGGGCCCGTCGCCGGCGGGGCGGCGTCCACCATGAGCTGGAGCCGGCGGCCTTCCAG
Organism: Pseudomonadota bacterium; assembly: GCA_023412655.1. Taxonomy (GTDB): domain Bacteria; phylum Pseudomonadota; class Alphaproteobacteria; order Caulobacterales; family Caulobacteraceae; genus Phenylobacterium. The sequence goes on from JAEYNH010000071.1 coordinate 2,533, forward strand.
GCGTTGGTAGCCGTTGCAGGAGGCCTGGATCGGGCGCTCGCCGGCCGCCTCATCCGCGCGGGCCGCGGCCACGTAGGGCGCGGCCACCGCCTCACCGCCCTGGAAGGCGGCGAGCCGTCCGTCGGACAGGGTGAAGAAGCGCACTGCCTCGGCCAGCCGGTCTATGGCCCGGGAGACGCCTTCCGGCGGCGGGCGGCCCAGCTGGGTCAGGGCCTCGTCCAGGGTGAGCAGATCGAACAGCAGCTCCAGCGCCGCCTGCGGGTTGCGGCTGGCGTGGCCGCCTCCCTCGGGCGCGGCGCGCTCCAATGCCCGCTCAAGCCGCCCCAGAGCCTGGTCCAGCAGTCCCTCGGCCGCCTGGCCCGAGAGGGCGCAAGCCCCGACCGCCGCGGCGCAGGCGCGCTCGGCGGCGCGCGCCTCGCCGCCGCCCTGGTCCAGTAGGGTGCGGACCTGACGGCCGAGGCTGGCCGCGATCCGGGCGGTTTCGGCGTCCGACGCCCCGGCGCAGATCGTCCGCGCGGCGCAGGCCAGGTTGAACACCCGGCGCTCCAGCACCTCGGGCCCCCAGGAGAAGCTGTTCCACAGCCCGAACACCCGCAGCCAGTCGAGGGTCAGCCGCAGGCCCTCCGTGACGCCCTCGCCGCCCGCCGCCAGGAGGTCGGGCATCCAGCCGAAGCGGTGCAGGGCGACGGCGAAGCGGCGGTCGGGGCTGGGTCGGTCCCAGGGGTCGCCTCGCGGTCCCATCGCAAGTGTCGAGCCGGCGAGGACGAAAGCGCCTGCCAGGATCCGCTTGCCCGCCTGGGGGTCCGCTGGGCGAAGGTCCCGCGGCTGGACGCCGAGGCCCGTCACCTTGGGCGCGCCCAGGCTCCAGCGGTAGGGCGGCGAGCCCAGCCATTCCTCACGCAGCCGCCGGTTGGTCCACGCACCGGCCGCCAGGGCCAGGGCGGCGCCGGGCGGACGGAGGCGAGACATCATCCGGGCTTAGCCCCGGAGCGCGGCGATGTTGGCGGCGTACCGCTCAGGCCCGCCGCGGAAGACGGCCGAGCCGGCCACCAGGGCCGTGGCGCCGGCGGCGATGCACTGGGGCGCGGTCTCCGGCGTCACCCCGCCGTCGACCTCGAGGATGATGTCGGCGCCCGCCGCGTCGATCATCCGCCGCAAGGCTTCCACCTTGCGCAGCTGGGAGGAGATGAAGCTCTGGCCGCCGAAGCCCGGGTTCACGGACATCACCAGCACCAGGTCGATGTCCTCGAGGATCCACTGGATGGCCGAGGGATCGGTGGACGGGTTGAAGACCACGCCGGCCTTGGCGCCCAGCTCACGGATGCGGCGCAGGGTGCGATGCAGGTGCGGCCCGGCCTCGGGGTGAACGCTGATGATGTCGGCCCCGGCGGCGCGGAACGCCTCCAGGTAGCTGTCCACTGGGGAGATCATCAGGTGGACGTCGAAGGGCAGGGTCGAATGCGGCCGCAGCGCCTTCACCACGTCCGGACCGATGGTGATGTTGGGCACGAAGTGGCCGTCCATCACGTCCACGTGCACCCAGTCGCACCCCGCCGCCTCGATGGCGCGCACCTCCTCGCCAAGCTTCGAGAAGTCCGACGCCAGGATCGAGGGCGCGATGATCGTCCGCTCCGCCATGGGCGGGGTGTTAATGCGATGCGGCCCAAGAGGCTAGGGGGTCGGCGCCTGCCGGCCCCGTTTCGCCGCCTCCGAGGCGTCAGGCGCTGCGGCGCAAGCGGGCGATGAAGAAGCCGTCCGTGCCGCCCTCAAGGTGGTGCGGCAGGATGCGGAGCGTCCCGTCCGCCAGCCGGCTGGCCTCTGGCGCGCCGCCTTCCCCCGGGGCGACAGGCTCGACGCCGAACTCGGGCGTACGCTTGAGGAACGCCGCCACCTGGGCCTCGCCCTCCTCCGGTTCGAGGGAGCACACGCAGTAGACCAGCTGGCCGCCCGGCTTCACCCTACGGCCGGCGGCGTCCAGGAGCCGCGCCTGCAGGGCCGCGAGCTTGGGGACGTCGGCGGGGCTCGCCACCCACAGCACGTCGGGATGGCGGCGGTAGGTGCCCGTCGCCGAGCAGGGCGCATCCAGCAGCACCGCGTCGAAGCGGCGCCGGTCGGCCCATTGGGCGGCGTCGGCGTTGACCACCTCAGCGGAAAGGCCGGTGCGGGCCAGGTTCTCGGACACCCGCTTGAGGCGGCCCGGCGACTTGTCCACGGCGGTGACCCGGGCGCCCTCCGCGGCCAGCTGCAGCGTCTTGCCGCCTGGCGCCGCGCAGAGGTCGAGGGCGGTCTCGCCTTCCTTCACGTCCAGCAGCCGGGCGGGAATGGCGGCCGAGGCGTCCTGCACCCACCAGCGCCCCTCGGCGAAGCCTGGCCAACCAGAGACCTCGCCTTTCAGGCCGGCGCGCAGGCTTCCGCCCGGCAGGACCTGAGCCTCCAGCGCCGCCGCCAGGTCGGCGTCGGGCCCTTTGGGCGTCACGTCGGTGGCCGGCTCCTCGGCGATCAGGGCCGCCATGGCCCTGGCGGCTTCGGCGCCGAAGGCCGACCGCCAGCGGGCGGCGAGCCATTGCGGCGCCAGGAGGTCCGGATCGTCGATGGACGGCGGCTCCCGGGTGAGGCCGCGGAGCACAGCGTTGACCAGGCCCTTGAACGGCTGCCCGCCCTTCTGCCGGCCCGTCAGGTCCACCGTGGCCGAGACCGCCGCGTGCGCCGGGGTTTTCAGCACCAGCAGCTGGGCCGCGCCAAGACGCAGCACCTGGACGATCCGATCCGGCGGCGGCTTCTTCAGCCGCGCCTGCAGGGCGGCGTCGATGGGGCCGAGGTGGCGCAGGGTGGCCATGGCCAGGGCGCGGGCGAAGGCGCGGTCGCGGGGCTCCAGCCGGCCCAGGGCCGGATGCGTCAGGCCTTCCTCGAGGCCGGCGCGGCGCGACAGGGCGGCGTCGAGGAGATCGAGGGCAGCGGCGCGGGCGGGTTGGCCGGCGGCATCGGGAACAATGTCGGTCACGGCGCCCGCCTGCCCCGATCGCACCGCCCGCGCAAGCCCTCTCTTCGAGGCCCCACCGCACTCCAGGCCAACGGACCGTCCGCCGCGGCGGCGAATCCAGGCATGGATTCCGGCCCGCTGGCCCCTTAAATCGGGCGCATGGAAGACACCCCGACCAACCCCGCACCGGAAAAGGCGCTATCACCGGCAGCGCAGCGCGCCCTGGCCGAGGCCGAAGCCCGCCGCAAGGCCGCCGAGGCCCTGCCGCCGGAAGAAGGCGGCCCCGCCGGCCCCGAGCCCACCCGCTTCGGGGACTGGGAGCGGAAGGGGATCGCTGTCGACTTCTAGGCCCTAGCGTCGTCTAGGCCGAAGCCCCGGCCATCTCGGCCGCCACCCGCAGGGCCGCCTCCCGCGGGTCGGCAGCGGCGGTGATCGGCCGGCCGCAGACGATGTGCGAGGCGCCCGCCGCCAGGGCTTCGCCAGGCGTCGCCGCCCGGGCCTGGTCGTTCTTCGCCGCCCAGTCGGGCCGTACGCCCGGCGTCACCACCAGGAAGTCCTCGCCGCCGATGGCGCGGGCCAGCGCCGCCTCGTGCGGGCTGGCGATCACACCGTCGCAGCCGGCGGCCACCGCCTGCCGGATCCGCCGCTCCACGAGGCTGCGGGCGCCCTCCGAAAAGCCCATCTCCGCCAGGTCCTCGTCGGTCAGGCTGGTGAGCACCGTCACCGCCAGCACCTTCAGGTTCGAGGCGCCCCGGCCGCGCACGGCAGCGGCCATCACCTGCGGCTCGCCATGCACGGTGAGGAAGTCGCAGCCCGAGCCGGCAAGCACCGCGCTCGCCCGCTCCACCGTGGTGCCGATGTCGTGCAGTTTCCAGTCGAGGAAGACCTGCTTGCCCTGGGCCTTGAGGTCCCGGGCCAGGGCCATACCCTCCCCGCCGGCGAACAGTTCCAATCCCACCTTATAGAAGGAGACCGCGTCTCCGAGTGTCTCCACCATCGCCCTTGCTGCGTCGGCGGCGGGCAAGTCCAGGGGAACGATCAGGCGCGGGTCAGCGGCGGCGGCCATGGGCGGCTCCGTTTGGGGGCGCGGGGTGGCCCGCGGTCCAGGTTTCAGGCTAAGGGATTTCCATGAGCCAGGCCGAGTTCGCGGTCAACTTCTTCGTCGCCCTGTTCGCCCTGCTGGATCCGTTGGGCAACGTGCCGCTGTTCGCTGCCGCCACCGCCGGAGCGAAGCCGAAGGAACGCGCCCTGATCGCGTTCTACATCGGCCTGTTCGTTGTGGGCTTCCTGACCTTCTTCTACTTCACCGGCCTGTCGCTGCTGGAGTTCTTCGGCATCTCACTTCCGGCGTTCCGCATCGCCGGCGGCATCATCCTGCTGCTGCTGGGCCTGGAGATGGCCCGCGACGACTTCACCGCCACCTTCGCCGACGCCGCCGAGGCCGCCTCCACCGATCCGCGGGCGGTGGCCCGCCGGCGATTCGAGCGGATGATCGTGCCCTTCGCCATGCCCCTGCTCATCGGTCCCGGTGCGATCTCCACGGTGGTCATCTACGCCAGTCAGGCCCGGCAGTTCGGCCTGTCGGGGGCTGCGGTCGGCGTGGGCGTGATCGCGGCTGCGGCCCTGGCCACGTTCCTGGCTTTCCTGGCCACCCCGATCATCTCGCGCATCCTCGGCCGCATCGGCCTGACCATCGTCGTGCGGGTGCTGGGCCTGATCCTCTGCGCCCTGGCGGTGCAGTTCCTGTTCGCCGGACTGTCGGAAGCCACCGCCGGCTTCATTCGCCCGGACGCCGCCTATCCCTACGCGGACTAGGGCTTCCGGAAACGCGGCCCCTGGCTGGCGATCAGCGCCAGGGCCCACTCGTCGGGGATGGCCTTGGCCAGCGCTGCGATGGCCTTGTTGGGCGCGCCCGGCACGCAGACCGGCCGACCCGCCTCCACCGCCTCATAGCCGGCGGCCGCCACCTCGTCGGGGCCGAGCCACAGCCATGGCGGGGTCGCCGCGCTGATCGTCGCCCGGGTTCCGTTGACGTCGTGGAATTCCGAGAACGTGAGGCCAGG
>JAEYNH010000040.1 GCA_023412655.1 Pseudomonadota bacterium
GTCAGCGGCTGAACTGCGGGCGTAGCCTTCGGCCAGTTGGCCAAACGGAGGAATACGATGGACGACGCAGGCAGCCCGCTCAGCGATCATCGCAAGGAGCCGCGGGCGCTCCGCACCCTGCTTGGCCGCACCAACCGCGACTGGTGGCCGAACCATCTTTCGCTGGAGATCCTCGAGCCGACGGGCCCAAAAGGCAGCCCGATGGACGAGGACTTCGACTATGCCAAGGAATTCAAGTCTCTCGATTATGCGGCGGTGAAACGCGACCTCACCGCGCTGATGACCGACAGCCAGCCGTGGTGGCCGGCCGACTACGGGCACTATGGACCGTTCTTCATCCGCATGGCCTGGCACAGCGCCGGCACCTATCGCACGGGTGACGGGCGTGGCGGCGCTTCGTCCGGCTCGCAGCGCTTCGCCCCCCTGAACAGCTGGCCGGACAACGCCAACCTGGACAAGGCGCGCCGTCTGCTTTGGCCGATCAAGCAGAAGTATGGCCGCAAGCTCTCGTGGGCCGACCTTATGATCATGGCCGGCAATGTGGCCATCGAGTCCATGGGCGGTCCGGTGTTCGGTTTCGGCGGCGGCCGCGCCGACATCTACGAGCCCATGAAGGATATCTACTGGGGCACCGAGGAGCAGTGGGTTGGGCAGGAAGGCAATCTGACCCGCATCGACGATGAGGCGGGTCGGGCGCTCGAGAACCCGTTGGCCGCCATCCAGATGGGCCTGATCTACGTCAACCCCGAGGGGCCCGGTGGCAAGCCCGATCCGCTGCTGTCGGCGCGTGACATCCGGATCACATTCTCCCGTATGGGGATGAACGACGAGGAGACCGTCGCCCTGACCGCCGGGGGGCACACTTTCGGCAAATGCCACGGGGCGGGCGATGCGAAGAAGGTGGGCGCGGAGCCCGAGGGGGCCGATATCGCCCAGCAGGGACTCGGATGGCAGAGCGGCCACGAATCCGGGATGGGCGACCACACCATCACCAGCGGCCTGGAAGGCGCCTGGACGCCGACCCCGACCACCTGGGACAACACCTTCTTCCGGATGCTGCTGGAGTACGACTACGAGCTGGTGAAAAGCCCGGCCGGCGCGTGGCAGTGGCAGCCGATCAACCAGAAGCCCGAAGACATGGCGCCGGGCGCGCACAGCCCCGAGCGCCGCCTGCCGACGATGATGACCACGGCCGACATGGCCTTCAAGGTCGACCCCGAGTACCGGAAGATCTCCGAGCGGTTCTACCGCAACCCCGATCAATTTGCCGACGCCTTCGCCAGGGCCTGGTTCAAGCTGTGCCACCGGGACATGGGGCCGAAGAGCCGCTACCTCGGTCCCGAGGTGCCGGCCGAGGACCTGATCTGGCAGGATCCGCTGCCGCCGCCGGAAGGCGATCCGGTGACCGAGGCGGACGTCGAGGCGCTGAAGAACAAGCTGCTGGACAGCGGCCTTTCCGTGTCCGAGTTGGTGAAGACCGCCTGGGCCTCGGCGGCGACCTATCGCAACTCCGACCACCGGGGCGGCGCCAATGGGGCGCGTATCCGGCTCGCGCCTCAGAAGGATTGGGAGGTCAATGAGCCCCAGGAACTCGCCCGGGTGCTGGCGGTGCTTGAGGGCATCAAGGCTCAGTTCGACGCGGGCGCGGACGGCCGCAAGGTCTCGCTGGCCGATCTGATCGTGCTCGGCGGGACGGCTGCGGTGGAGAAGGCGGCCCGGGAGGCCGGCCACAATGTCGTGGTCCCGTTCTCTCCAGGTCGGGTGGACGCCACCGCCGAGCAGACCGATGCCGAGAGCTTCGAGGTGCTGGAGCCCCGCGCCGATGGCTTCCGGAACTACCTGCAGGTGCCTTTCAGCGTGCCCACCGAGGAACTGCTGGTCGACCGGTCGCAGCTGCTGGGTCTCACCGCCGCGGAGATGACCGTACTCCTGGGGGGCTTGCGGGTGCTGGGCGCCAACCACAGCAACGCTCGAAAGGAAGGCGTATTCACCGACCGCCCGGGCAAGCTCACCAACGACTTCTTCGTCAACCTGCTCGACATGGGCACGGCCTGGAAGCAACTGGAGGGCGGCGGAGACGAGCTGTTCGCGGGCACCTGCCGCAAGACCGATGAGCGCAAGTGGACGGCGACGCGCACCGACCTTGCCTTCGGCGCCAACTCCCAGCTGCGCGCGCTCTCGGAGGTCTATGCGTCGGATGACGCCGAACGGATGTTCGTCGACCACTTCATCAAGGCGTGGACCAAGGTGATGAACGCCGACCGCTTCGACCTGCCAAGGCCCGAGCGGAAGGTGCGGGCCTGATCTAGGGGCTCGCCAAGGGAACGCCCGTCCTTGCTCGAAGAGCGGGCGCTCTCTTAAGTCGCGACAGGATCGGCCGGCTGCTCCAACCAGCGCAGCCATTTGCGCCGCACGGCCTGATCCGGGTCGATGCCGAACCGGCGGCAGTAGAGCAGCAGCATGCAGAGGACGTCGGCCGCCTCGTCCGCACGGTCCTGCTCGGTGGCCTCGCCACGGCCGCGAGACGACAGGCGCAGGTGCGCCTGGGCCAGTTCGCCCAACTCCTCCTGCAGCTTGAGCAGGAACCAGTCGTCGTCGCGGTCGATGGCGTACTTGCCGGCGTAGATGTCGGAGATGCGCGCCGCGGCGTCCGAGACCTCGGCGAAGGTGAGCCGGTCCGCCATGGTCAGACCGCGATCGGGGCCGCGATGGACGGGTGCGCCTGGTAGCCTTCGAGCTTGAAGTCCTCGTAGGCGAAGTCGAACAGGTCGGACTTGTCCGCCAGCACCAGCCTCGGGAGCGGGAAAGGCTCGCGCTCCAGTTGGAGCCGGGCCTGCTCGAGGTGGTTCATGTAGAGGTGGGCATCGCCCAGGGTGTGGACGAACTCGCCCGGCTGATAGCCGGTGACCTTGGCCATCATCAGGGTCAGCAGGGCGTAGCTGGCGATGTTGAACGGCACGCCCAGGAACACGTCGGCCGAGCGCTGGTAAAGCTGGCAGGACAGCCGCTTCACCCCGTCCTTGTCGGGGGCCACGAAGAACTGGAACAGGCAATGGCAGGGCGGCAGGGCCATGTCCTCGACCTCGGCCGGATTCCAGGCCGAGACGATATGACGGCGGCTGTCGGGATTGGCCTTCAGGCTCTGCACGACTGCGGCGATCTGGTCGATGACCCGGCCGTCGGGCGCCGCCCAGGAGCGCCATTGCTTGCCGTAGACAGGTCCCAGTTCGCCCGTCTCGTCCGCCCATTCGTCCCAGATGGAGACGCCGCGCTCCTGCAGCCAGCGGACGTTGGTGTCGCCGCGCAGGAACCACAGCAGTTCCAGGATGATGGATTTGCGGTGCAGCTTCTTGGTGGTGAGCAGCGGAAAGCCCCTCGCCAGGTCGAAGCGCATCTGCCGGCCAAAGACACCCAGGGTGCCCGTGCCCGTGCGGTCGCCGCGCTGGGCGCCGTTCTCCAGGATGTCGGCCAACAGGGCGAGGTACTGCCGCTCGGGATGGTCGGCGTCAGCCTCGTAGCGTTCGGCGATGGAGACGTGAGCGTTCATCGGCAACCACACTGCCCGATTCTGGAGCCTGCGAGTGAACGCTGATTCGGCTATCCACAGGCGGGTTTGTGGGTGTGGATCACCCGGCGAAGCCGCCCTCGTCCAGGAAGACCTGCTCCTTCGGCGTGGTGATGCGGCCAAGGGCTGGGTTCCGGTGCGGGAAGCGGCCGAACTGGACGATGATGTCCCGGTGGATGTGGGCCCAGCGCAGGGTTTCCGGATCGCCCAGTTCCTCGGCCAGGGCCACGGCCTGGTCCTGGTCGGCCAAGTCCTCGGAATGCTCGAAGGGCAGCATGAAGAATTGGCCGAGGGGCGGCTCCACCTCCCGGTGGAAGCGGCGGGCCACGGCCAAACGGGCGATGGCGCGCGCCTTTCCGTCGGTGGCGTAGGCGTGGGCCGAGCCGCGGTAGAGGTTGCGAGGAAACTGGTCGAGCAGGATCAGCAGGGCGAGGGCGCCGTCGGCCGTCTCGGTCCAGGCGTCGTATTCCCCGCGCGCCGCGGCGTGATGGGTGGGTTCGAACCTCAGCCGGATGGCCTCGTCGAAGGCGGGCCCACCACCGAACCATTTGGCGGGCCCGGCATGGCGCCAGAAGCCGATGACGTCCTGCGGGGTGGCGACCAAGAGTTCGTCCCTCCTTCTCCCTGGGCCAGGACAGTTGGGCCGAACGCGGCGTCCGTTCAAGCGTGGTTCAGCCTGGACCGTGCTTTCTGTGGGCCAAGAGGGAAGTCGGCCGCCCCCGTCTGGAGGGCGTGAAGAGTGTTGATGATGAAGACAAGGACGATGACCGCGCTGGCGGTCGTACTGCTGGCGGCCGCGAGTCTGCCTGCCGCCGCGCAGGAGCGTGGCGAGCGCGGCGGCCGCGAACGCGCTGGGCCCAGGGCCGAGTTGCGGCAGGAGCGCGGCCCGACCCGCGGGCTTGAGCGTGCGCGCCCCGATGGGGGCGAACGGCGCGGCTGGAACGAGCGCC
>JAEYNH010000094.1 GCA_023412655.1 Pseudomonadota bacterium
GGCCTGGGCATCGTCGGCCAGAGGGCCGAAAGGGCAGGCGAGGCAAGCCGCATAGCCGCCGCGCCAGCCGCCGCCTCCTACGAGGCCGTCGATCACACCGAAGAGGTGCGGCTGGCCGACGGCTCCCGGCTGCTGCTGGCGGCCGGCGCGGCCGCGACGGTGAGCCTGGAGCCTGGACGGCGGCAGGTGGATCTGACCCGCGGCCAAGCCTACTTCGACGTGGCGCCTGACCCCCAGCGGCGCTTCGTCGTCCGCGCCGCCGGCCAACAGATCGTCGCCTTGGGCACGCAGTTCGACGTCCTGCTCCGGCCCGACGAGCTGCGGGTCATCCTGGTGGAGGGGCAGGTGGCGGTCGGCCCACCGGGCGCGACGGCCCCCATCCTGCTGTCGCCGGGGCAGCAGCTCGTCCTGCGCGAGGGCCAGCCGCCGCGGGTCTCGCCCGCCGACGCCGGCGAGGTGCTGGTCCCGGAGGACCGGTATGTGGTGTTCGACGATGCTCCACTTGCCGAGGCGGTGGCCGAACTCAATCGCCATGGCCCCGGCCGACTGATCGTCCGCGATCCCGGGATCGCCGCCCTCAGGATCAGCGGCCGCTTCCGGGCGGGCGACCCCGAACGTTTCGGACGTTCCCTGTCGCTGCTCCACCCGGTTCGGATCGAGCGCCGTGGGGCCGCCGAGTGGGAGATCGTGCCCCGGCGGTGAGGTCGATTTCCGCCGCCGTCTGATGCGGACTTTCGCGCCCCGCGCGACCTAGTTGCGGGATAGCTTTCTGGGCGCGTGCGACATGGACAGCGATACGAGCGGAGCGGAGCTGCGTTTCGGGGCCTATCAACTGCTGCCGGAGGCGCGAATCCTACTGCGCCATGGACGGCCGGTGGAGATCGGCAGCCGTGCGTTCGACCTGCTCCACGTCCTGCTGCGATCACGGGGCGCCGTGGTGGAGCATGCGGACATCATCCGCGCCGTTTGGCCGACGACCACCGTGGAAGCCAGCAACCTTCGGGTCCAGGTGGCGCGCCTGAGGGCGGTCCTCGGTGAGGACGGCGGGCTGCTGAAGAGCATTCCGGGCCGTGGTTATCTTCTGGCTGCCGAGGCGGCGCCGGAGCGGCGACCGGTCGACCAACCGCTCGTCTCGGGGGAGGCTGAAGCGTTACTGACGCGGCTGAACTCGGTTCTGGATGAGCTGTGGGGCATCGCCTGCGACGCCCGAATGGCGGCGGATTAGGCCCCCCGCCCACGGCGCCGGGTCAGGTGTTCGCGGGCAAGCCTCTGGGCCTCCCTGATCGCCGAGGCCCAGTCGCCGGGCCGCGTCTGGCGCACGAGCTGGATGGACTCGTACCAGGGCGAGCGCGCGGCGCCGCGCATCCAGCGCCAGTCGAGGCCCTCGGCGGGGAGGAGGACGAGGCAGGGCGCGCCGCAGGCGCCGGCCATGTGCGCCCAGGAGGTGTCCACCGTGACCAGCAGGTCCAGCCCCGCGACCAGCTCAAGGCTGGCCGCCGTGTCGGCGGCCGGTTCCAGTGCGAGGGCTCCGGGAAACGCCGCTTGCAGGCTGTCGTCGTGGATCGAGCGGCGCAGGTCGTTCGGGTGCCGCGGATTGCCCCGCGCCACGATCCCCACGCCGCCGCCGCCGCCGCCGCGCCAGGCGGGCGCGAGGTAGGGGGCGCCGGAGAGGGCCTCGGGGGTCACGCCGAGGCGGTGGGGCAACGAGCCCAGCATGACCCAATAGTCGTGGGGTTCCATCTCGATGTTTCCGGATCGGCCCGTGACCTTGTCCGCCAACTGGCCCAGCAGCCGGACGTTATTGGGAGCGACCGCCAAGGTGACTCGAGCGCCCATCCGCCGAAGAGGCGCGAGGAAGCGTGAAAACTGGATCTCATCCCCCAGGCCCTGTTCACCCCAGACGAGGATCGAGCGCCCCTGGAGGCGCTCGCCCCTCCACTCGGGATAGGCCAGTCCGCGGCAGGGGGATTCCGCGCGCGACGGACGGTGCTCGTAGTTCTCGAACCCCTCTGCGAGCCGACCTTCCAGCAACTGGCCGAGCGCCAGCTCGTAGCGGTAGCGCCCCTGCTGCGGCTCGAGCGCGATCGCCTGCCGCAGCAGTGGCTCGGCGGCCTCGGGACGCTGCAGCTTGACCAGTTCGGCCCCCATCGCCCCCAACAGGTATGCGTTCGGGGCGGTGAGGGCTTGGGCGCGGCGGAAGAGGGCGAGGGCTTCCTCGGAGCGCGCCTGGCGCTTGCGGATCGTGCCCAGGTTCGCGGCGGCCCGCCAGTCGACGTCCGCGGCCGCCAGCGGCTCCAGCAGGGCGGACGCGCCATCCAGGTCGCCCGCAGCGAAGCGCCTGATGGCGTGATCGATCACATCCTTGGTCACTGTGGCCGTTTGCCACAGGACGTCCGCCGCGACCACGTCCCGGCTTCGGCGCTGTGCGGTTCTGGCCTGGAAAACCTGTGTGATCCGGGTTGCCACGGCCGGGGCCCGTGCAACACAGTTCGCAAATGAGGGCGTATGAGAGCGTCGAGTCGCACGATCACGATTGGGAACGTCCCTGGCGGTTGATGCGCGTGGCGCTCATCTACCTGCTTGACGTGATCGAGGTGGCTCGGGACGAGGTAGACGGTGGGCTGGACCCGCTGGTGATCTCTCTGGTGTCGACCGCCTGCGTGGCGCCGGTCACGCAAGACCCCCGTCTGCAAAGGGCGTACGCCACCCTCGACGCGCCGCCCCCCGACGACCTGCGCCGGCCGATCACGATCAACGCCATCGCCGGATCCCTGGGCCTGCCGTTCGAGACCGTCCGGCGCACGGTGCACAGGCTGGCCGAACGGAACCTGGTGGAGATCACGCCCAGGGGCGTGGTCCAGTCGGAAGCCGCGGTGCTCGACGAGAGCTATGTGCGGCTGGCTGGCGCCCGATATGACCGGACACGCCGGCTGTACGCGGACCTTCGCGCCCTAGGTGTGGCCCTTCCAGGCCCCGACGATCCGGAGCCGCTGGCTGGCCCGCCGGTGCGGATCGTCAACCGTCTGATCGGTGAGTACACCCTGCGCATGGTCGAGCGCCTTATGCGCTGGACCGGCGAGCCTCTCCGGGGGCTGATGCTGCTGGAGATCGCCCGGGCCAGCGCCGATCATCTCGACCTCCAGGCCTTCTCCGGACCCGAGCCCATCTCCGACGCCCAGCGGCGGGCTGTGCGGATCAGCGAAGTTGCGCGCCGACTGAAACTGCCCAACGAGACGGTTCGCCGGCATTTGCAGGCCCTTGAGGCCGACGGGCTGCTGAAACGCCGGCCTCAAGGCTACTTCATCAGCGCCGCCAAGCTGGGCGGCGATGACGCTCGGGAGGCCACGGTGGGCGCGCTCCAGGACTTCCGCCGTTTCGCTGAAAAGCTGGGTCAGCTGGGCGTGCTCGCCTGGTGGGACGATGAGGCCCGCCGCGTCTGAGCGGCGCGCGCCGACCGAATGGCTGCGTCTATTCCCTCTCGAACGGCGCAAGCTGCGATTTTGTCGAACCCGGCGCGCCTCGTTCGTCATCTCCATGCGGCGTGGCGCCGTGAGGAGCGACAAACATGAGGCGGATCATTGTCAGCGAGTTCATGAGCCTGGATGGCGTAATCCAGGCCCCGGGAGGTCCCGACGAGGACCCCACAGGCGGCTTTGCCCTGGGCGGCTGGACGGCGCCATATTTCGACGAGATGATGGCCAGGGTGGTGGGCGAGGTGTTCGACGGCCCCTTCGACCTTGTGCTCGGCCGCAAGACCTTCGACATCTTCGCCGCTCACTGGCCCTTCGTCCCCACCACTCCGGAAGCCACAGGCTACGACCCCGCGTTCGCAGCAGTGGCCGAGGCGTTCAACGGGGCGACCAAGTACGTCGCCAGCCGCTCCGAGCCGGTCCTGCCCTGGACGAACAGCGTCTGGCTCGGCCCGGATCCGGTCGCGTCGCTCACGGCGCTGAAGGCGAGCGGCGGCGCCCACCTGATCGTCCAGGGCTCGGGCGATTTCCTGCAGGCGCTGCTGGCCGCCGATCTCGTCGATGAGCTGAACCTGTTCCTCTATCCGGTTGTGCTCGGCCAGGGGAAAAGCCTGTTTGCGCAAGGGGCTCGCCCCGCCCGCTTTGACTTGGTGGCCAGCCGAGCTTCGCCGAAAGGGGTGTTGATCACCAGGTTCCGGCGGGCCGGCGCGCTTGAGACTGGATCGTTCGCGTTGGAGGAGCCGACCGCCCTTGAGCTCGAGCGTCGGCTCACCCTGACCTGATCCACGCGCCACGGCGGGAGCGTCAGCCAGCTTGGATCTGCGGCGGCTCCATGGTCCAGGCCGGCAGCCGCGCTTGCGCCGCCAGGAAATCCACCAAGGCGCGCACGCGAGCGGGGAGGGGCCCCTTCTGGCCGAGGTAGATGGCGTTGATCTCCTCCAGGTCCCCGGGATTGAAAGCCTCGAGCACGGGCATCAACCGGCCAGCTTCGATATCGTCCCGGACGTGGAACAGCCCCAGGCGTGCGATGCCGGCGCCGCCCACGGCGAGCGCCCGGGCGGTCTCGCCGTCGCCCGCCCGCGCCGCTATGGGTGGAAGGATGCTCTCGACCTGGCCGCCCGCCAGGAAGGGCCAGGCGCCGACGCTGCGGCGAAAGCTCCAGCCGATGCCGGCGTGCTGCGCGAGGTCGGCAGGCTCCCGCGGCACGCCCCGGCGCGCCAGGTATTCGGGAGAGGCGACCACCACCATCCGGCTTGCCCCCAGCCGGCGAGCCACCAGGCTGGAGTCGCGCAGCGGGCCGACCCGCACGGCGATGTCGGCCCGTTCCTCCATCAGGTCGACCACGGTGTCCGACAGGACAAGGTCGACAGTCACTTCAGGGTAGGCGGCCAGGAAGCGCGGCAGGAGAGGGGCCAGATAGAGGCGGCCGAACGGGACGTTGCAGTTCACCCGCAGATGCCCCCGCGGGGCGGCGCCGGCGGCGGCTTCCCGTTCGGCCTCGGCGATGTCCGACAGGATGCGAACGGCCCGGTCATAGAAGGCCTCGCCCTCCGGGGTGAGTTGCAGCCGCCGGGTTGAGCGGTTCACCAGCCGCGCCCCCAGCCGGGCCTCTAGGCGGGATACCAGCTTGCTGACGCCGGAGGGCGAGAGGCCGAATTCCCGCGCGGCGGCCGAGAACCCGCCTAGGTCGATGACGCGGGTGAAGACCTCCATCTCCCCGGTTCGGTTGAGGCTCATGCGGCTCACTTGTGACGGTGTTTCACAAATGAATGGAGTGAGGCGCATCTAATTCAACCCCCTAGCTCACGCCATCTGGTCTTCGCAGCAAAGAAGCGGAGCCGTTCGTGCCCATCACCTCCTTGCCCTCGTCGCCTGAACCCTCGGGATCGGCGTCACCGAGTTCGCCATCAGCACCGGAGACATCCATGGAACACCGTCCCCTCGGCGCATCGGGGCTGAAGGCCCCCGTCCTCAGCTTCGGCACTGGCACCTTCGGCGGACAGGGACCGCTGTTCGCCGCCTGGGGCGACAGCGACGAACGCCAGGCCCGCTCGCTGATCGATATCTGCCTCGAGGCCGGCGTGAACCTGTTCGACACCGCTGACGTCTATTCCAACGGCCTGGCCGAGTCGCGCCTGGGCGCCGCCATCAGAGGCCGCCGGGACAAGGTGCTGATTTCCACGAAGACCGGCCTGCCGATGGGCGATGGGCCGGGCGATTGGGGCGCCTCGCGCACGCGCCTGATCGGCGCCGTGGAGGCCTCGCTGAAGCGGCTGGGTTCCGACTACATCGACCTCTTGCAGCTGCACGCCTTCGACGCCACCACCCCGGTCGAAGAGGTGGCCGGGACGCTCGATCAGCTGATCCGCGCCGGCAAGGTGCGCTATGTCGGGGCCTCGAACTTCGCCGGCTGGCAGTTGATGAAATCGCTGGCGGTGGCGGACCGGCATGCCTGGCCGCGCCATGTGGCCCATCAGGTCTACTATTCCCTTCTCGGCCGCGACTACGAATGGGAGCTGATGCCCCTGGGCCGCGACCAGGGCGTCGGGGCATTGGTCTGGAGTCCCCTGGCCTGGGGCCGTCTGACGGGACGAATCCGCCGCGGCCAGCCATGGCCGGCGCAAAGTCGGCTCCACGAGACGGCCCAGTGGGGGCCGCCGGTGGACGAGGAGCGCCTCTACGATGTCGTCGACGTCCTCGACCAGGTGGCGGAAGAGACCGGACGCACCGTGCCGCAGGTGGCGATCGCCTGGCTCCTTACCCGTCCGACGGTCACCTCGGTCATCCTGGGCGCGCGAAACGAGGCCCAGTTGCGCGACAACCTGGGGGCCGTGGGCTGGTCGCTGACGCCGGATCAGCTGGCGCGCCTTGACCGGGTGAGCGACGTGATGCCGCCGTATCCTTACTACCCCTATCGAACGCAGGAGGGCTTCGCGCGACTGGCCGGACGGCCCGAACGCCAGGGCCCGCCTTGATAAAGGCCGCGCCGGCTGCGCCGCCAGCGGTTCAGGCGCGCGGCCGCGGCCAGGGGCGGCTAGCAGACCCTCCATGTCGGATAACCTGCGCCATGGGCTGTCGGAGGACGACGCCCCGATCCTGCTGGTCCACGGTCTGATCGGAACGCTCGAAGACCTGGTGGCGGAATTCGAGAGGGCGGGCGTTCGCGCTTACGCCCCCGATCTGCTGGGCTACGGCGCCTACGCCCAGGTCGCCGCCGATGGCATCCAACTGCACGGTCAGGTCGCGCACCTGAAACGCTGGCTGGATGAGCGCGGGATTTCCCGGGTGCGCCTAGTCGGCCATTCGGTGGGCGGCGCCATCGCCATGCTGTTCGCCCGGGCGCACCCGGAGCGGGTGGTCTCCATCGTGAATGTGGAAGGGAATTTCTCCCTCGCAGACGCCTTCTGGTCTGGGCAGGTGGCGCGCATGTCGGCTCAAGAAGCGGAAGTGATGCTGCACGGCTTCCGCGCTGATCCGGCCGGGTGGCTGGCCCGCTCGGGCGTTGCACCCGACACCGGCCGGCTCGAAGCGGCCTCGCGCCTGCTGTCGGCCCAGCCGGCCGCGACCCTGCAGGCGACGGCCCGCTCGGTGCTCGAAGTCACCGGCTCCTCGTCCTACGAAGCGGACCTTCGCGCGGTCTTCGCCGCAGGGGCTCCCGTGCTGCTGGTGGCGGGCGAGCGATCGCGGGGCGGCTGGAGCGTGCCGGAGTGGGCGACGGCCGCGGCTGCGGGCGAGCGCGTCCTGGCGGGCGGCCACCTGCTGATGCTCGAGGATCCGGCTGGTTTCGTCCGCTCGGTCGCTGACTTCCCCGCGCTCAGCTAGGCGCGCTCAGCGGAGCGGTTTGACAAGCCGCAGGATGTCGCGGCCGAAGCCAGCGGCCTCGTAGATGTCGGCCGCACGGTGGTTGGTTGCAAACACCGAGATGGTCAGCCAGTCGAACTGAAGCCCGTGCGCCCAGTCCTCGGCTGCCGCAAGAAGGCGGCGGCCGATGCCGCGGCCCTCGAAGCCCTCGGCCACCACCACGTCCGAGACATGTCCGTGCCGGGTGGGGCGGTACTGGTCCTTGAGGCTGTGCAGATGGATGAAGCCGACGACCTCGTCGTCCACGGTCGCCACCAGAATGATCGGATCCGCCCCCGTGGAGCGCAGCGCGGCGCGCAGCCGTCGCTGGTCGGCGCGGATCATCGCTTCGGGGTCGCGCCAGGGTGGCGGCCCGAAGGCGACGAGCCGCCGCGCCAGAACCGTGACCGTGGGCGCATCGTCCGGCGTCCCCCGCCGAAGCGTTACCGCCTTCTCCATCTGTCCACCGTCTCCACTCATGCGCGTCTAATGGCGAACATGCCCCTGCCGGCCTTACGGAGCGCACCTGGACGGCTGGCGGCGAACGCATGATCTTCGGGGGCGTCGGTCTAGTCGACGGGCGTCGCGCCGCCTTGAGTGTCAGGCTCCGCCACGACCCGCTGCAGCCTGGCCGCGGCGGAGATGGAGACGTTCAGGGCCTGGTGGAGGATTTCGCAGATCGCCGCCAGGTCTTCGCCCGTCAGCCGCCCCGCGCGCAGCAGGGCGGGGGGCGGCTCCCGAGCCGCCGGCGCCGGACGCGCCACGGCTTCCGCGGCCAGGATGTAGCCCCGCCCGGGAACGGTCTTGAGCAGATCGCGATCCTCGCCGAGGGTCTTGCGCAGGCAGGACATCTGGAAGCGGAGATTGGTGTCGTCGACCCGGGTGGTCGGCCAGACGTGGCGGATGATTTCCTCACGCTCGACCACGGCGCCGCGCGAGCGCAGCAGCAGGTGCAGCAGGTCGAAGGCGCGGCTGCCGATCTTCACCGGCTGTCCATGTAACAGCAGGATCCGCGCCTGCGGAAGCAGCCGCCAGCCCCGGAAGGCGAGGGCGCCCGACGCCAGCGGGATGATTTCGGCGTCATGGCCCGCGACGCTCACGGCTGAGGCCCCGTGGGTGGCGGCGGGGTCGTAGAGGGCGGCGGCTGCGCTGAGGTCCATGTCCAGCATCCTTGATCCGCCGGTAAGGTCGCGCCGCGAACGGAAACCCGCACCGGGACGAAGGAAATTCCTCTCGAGCGGGGCGAGAGCCGCTGCCCCTAACCAGCCCTCACGCGAACTAACGCCAACCAACTCCAGGGGGTGGCGGAACCGGGGCACAGTCGCATCGCCGCGCTGCCCGGCCCATCGGCGATGCCGCGGACTGGAGGAATGAACCTATGGAATCCCAAATCAAGGAACAGCCGTCTCGGCGCGGTCTCATGGCGGCTGGGTCGATGGTGCTCGCCGCGTCCGGACCCGCGGCCGCGGCCGCGGCGCCGCGGCCCGCCACCCGGTCCTCGGCCAAGGCGCCGAGCGGAGGAACGGGCTACGTCACCGCCGCTGACGGGGCGCAGATCCACTACAAAGACTGGGGCGCCGGTCAGCCGATCGTCTTCAGTCACGGATGGCCGCTGACGTCGGACGACTGGGAAGCCCAGCTGATGTTCTTCGGCGAGCGCGGCTTCCGGGTCGTCGCCCATGATCGCCGCGGCCATGGGCGTTCGAGCCAGACCTGGCACGGCAATGACATGGATACCTACGCCGACGACCTGCGGGCGGTGGTGGAGGCGCTTGATCTGCGCGACGCCATCCATGTGGGACATTCCACGGGTGGCGGCGAAGTCACCCGCTACCTGGGCCGTCACGGGACCGATCGGGCGGCCAAGGCCGTTCTGATCGGCGCCATCCCGCCGGTGCTCGGGCGGACGGCGACCAACCCGGACGGCGTGCCGATCGAGGTGTTCGACGGCTTCCGGAAGGCGATCCTTGCCAATCGGGCGGAACTCTACCGGGAAATCCCGACCGGTCCCTTCTTCGGCTACAACCGCGCCGGCGCCACGCCCAGCCAGGGCCTGATCGACAAGTGGTGGGCGCAAGGGATGAGCGGCAGCCTCAAGGCGCATCACGACTGCATCAGGGTGTTCTCCGAGACCGACTTCACCGACGACCTGAAGAAGATCGACATCCCGGTGCTGGTCATGCACGGCGACGACGACCAGCTGGTCCCGGTGCAGCAGAACGCCGTCCGCACAGCCAAGCTTCTGCGGAAGAGCGAATTGAAGATCTATCCGGGCCTGTCGCACGCCCTGGCCACGACGCACCCCGACTTGATCAACGGCGACATTCTCAAGTTCATCCAGTCCTGAGGCACACGCGGCGCCGCTGGGAGGGAGGCCATGACGCTCAAGCTCATGCCCCCGTGGGCCGCGGCCGGCCTTGCGGTCGCGGCGTCGATCCTCACGGTGGCGCCGTCCCGCGCCAGCCCCTATGCCGATTTCAACGCGGCGGCGGCGGCCTCGCCGGTCTTGGTCGAGCCGGTGCGGGGCGGAGTGAGCGTCCTGCAAGGCGCGGGCGGAAACATCGGCGTGCTGGTCACGCCGCACGGCCTGTTCCTGGTGGACACCGGCATCGCCGTGTCGCGCGCAAAGATCGAGGCGGCGCTCGCCCAGTTGTCCTCACGGCCGCTTCGCTATGCGGTGAACACCCACTGGCACTGGGACCATGCCGACGGCAACGGCTGGGTCCGAAGGACCGGCGCCCGGATCTTCGCCAGCGCCCGGACCATCGATCATCTCCGGGACACCATCCGGGTCGCGGAGTGGGAGCACACCTTCGAGCCGGCGCCGGAACCCGACCTTCCGACGGATCCCGTCTCGGGGCCAACCATGGTCACCCTGGGCGCGGAGCAGATCCATCTTCGCCCCTATGCGGGCCATACCGATGGCGACCTGTCCGTCTACTTCGACGGCGCTGACGTCCTGGCCACGGGCGACACGTTCTGGAACGGCAGCTACCCGTTCATCGATTCCGCGGCCGGCGGGAACATCGACGGCCTGATCGCCCAGGCCGAGGAGAACCTTCGCCTAGCGAGGCCGCAGACCCTGATCATCCCCGGACACGGACCGATCGCCAGCCGGGCCGATCTCGAAGCCTTCCGCCGGATGCTGGTGGACGTCCGCGCCAGCGTCGCCGCGCTCAAGGCCGGCGGCGCGTCCCTGGAAGCGGTCCAAGCGGCGCGTCCCACATCGGCTTTCGACGCCAGGTGGGGCGGCTCGCTCATTCCCCCAGCCCTGTTCGTGGCCCTGGTCTACCGCGGCGTCTGAGGTCGCGCTGGCCTCAGGGAGAGACCGAAAGGTCCTCGGCCCGGGCGCCCATGATCTGGCGGGCGCGGGCAGCGACCTCACGCCGAACCAGGCTCAGGGCGGAGGTCCAGTCGCCATCGGCTGGCTGCCTGAACAGACGGACCGAACCGTACCAGGGCATGCGGTCGCCGAAGACGCCGTATCGCCACTCGGGAAGGCGCGGGACCAGGGTCAGGCATGGGCGGCCGACGGCGCCGGCGAGGTGAACGACCGCCGTCTGCACCGACACGACCACATCCAGGTTGGCGAGGAGCGCCGCAAGATCCTCGAAGTCCTCGACATCGCCGGGGGGCAAGAGGACCGGATGCGACCCGGCGCCGTTCCACGTCTCGAGATCGGCGACGACATCGCCGTACTGGATGCTGAAGAACTCGCATCCTTCCAGGTCCAACACCGGAGCAAGTTGCGGAAGAGCGAGGGACCGCGCCGAGCCGCCCGTATGGGCGACGCCGCCGCGCCAGGACACGCCGACGCGCAACCGGCCGGCGGTCGGACCCAGCCGGTCAGCCCACAAGCGCCGCGCCTCATTGGAAGGGCGCAGATATGGTCGGCCGGGTATGTCCGCTGCCTTCTGGCGGAAGAGGCGGCCGAGGCTTCCGATCGCCAGCACCACATCGGCGTCTGGCATCGCGCCCGGCGGATGCAATTCAAGGCCCGCAAAGGAGGCTGCGAACAGTCGGTGCAGCCGTGTCTCGCAGATGAGCGCGACGCTGCCGGCGATCCCCAAGACATCGGGGATCATGCTCGCGAACATCAGCACGTCCCCGACCCCCTGTTCAGCCACGAGCAACACCCGCTGACCGGCGAGGTCTTCCCGGGTGAGGCTCCGCGCGAGACGCTGCCGCAATGGCGCTGAAACCTGGCCGGCGGATCGGCTGACGAAGCTGGGCGCGTCCCAGCGCCGCTCATAGTCGTCCCAACCGTCCGCGAACCGGCCCAGACGAAGACGTGTCAGAGACCTGCTCCAGCGCGCCTCGGCCAAGTCGGGCTTCAGAGCGATGGCTCGGTCGAAGCTTTCCAGCGCCGCCTGGTTCGTCTCGGATACAACAGGACGAAGGAAGTCGAGCTCGACCAGGGCTCGGGCGCGTCCTAGGTGGCTCAGCGCGTCCCTGGCGTCCAGCCGGAGAGCAGCCTCGTAGTCTGCAAGCGCGTCCGCCCAGCGCCTGAGGGCCATGTGGGCGCCGCCCCGGCCGAAGAAGGCCTTGGCCATGCTAGAATCCCGGGCCAGGGCGCCGTCGAAGGCGGCGACAGCCTCCTCATGGCGTCCCGCGTGGAACAGGGCAAAGCCGAGGTTCATCCAGCTCAGCGCCGGGCCGGGCGTCAACTCTATGGCGCGGGTAAGGGCTTCAACGGCGGCCTCGTGGCGTCCGAGGTCGAGCAGCACGTTGCCCATATTGCTATGCAAGCCGCCGTCATGGGGGCGCAGCGCGATCGCGCGGCGATGGGCGATCAGGGCGCCGGTCGGATCCTGTTGTCGCAGCGCGACACCGAGCCACGCATGCGCTCGCCAGGAGTCCGGCGCCAGAGCAGCGGCGCGGCGGAGCGGGGCGACAGCTTCGGCGTTCCGCCCCGCGATCAGATACTGCAGTCCCAGTTCGGCGTGCGCTGTGGCGTCCTCCGGCGCCAGCTGCAGCGCCTGGCGACAAAGCGCCTCCGCCTCTTCACGGCGCCCGGCCACGCGAGCCTCGCGCGCCTGCGCCAGCCGCTCTGCCGCCAAGGCGCGATCGCCGGCTTCAGGATCGCCCACGTCAGACTGCTCCAGGTCGGAATGAAGGAAGGTTCATCTACTATCCAGCTTGCCAGGTGGCGGCCAGATCCCTTCGTTGCGCGAGCCACGGCAGATCAAAGCTGCCCGAGCTTCGCCGCCTGTCATAGCGACGATAGCGGCGGATGGGGCAGATGCTGCGTGGGAAAAATGGTGGATGCGACAGGGATTGAACCTGTGACCCCCTCGGTGTGAACGAGGTGGAAGTCTATCTAAGATATTGGAAAATAATGGAAATAGTTGAGTTCTTGAGCTTGGCAAACAGGCCAGAAACGGCCATTTTCGAGCCGTTTCTGGCCAGCAGCTGGCAAGCAATTCAGGCCGCAGTCGCGATGCGGCCGCTCGCCATGGATTGATAATCCAGGCGATGGTGGGCGTAGTGCTTCTCCAGCGTCGCCACGCTCATCCCTAGGTAGTTGGCCGCGAGCCAGAGATCTACGCCGCGCTCCATCAGCCAGGTGGCCGCCGAGTGCCGGAGCCAGTGCGGGGTGACAGTGTCAGCCAGTCCGGCGTCCTTGCAGCAAGCTGTGAAGCCGCGATTGATCTTGTCGGCGATCGCTTTGCCTCCGTGGTGGATCACTTTGCTCAACCTGGCATCCGGATCGTCCTGCTGAAGAGCTGCCTCGCGACGCGCATCTATGCGGCGCCAACGGCGCAGGTGAGCCAGTAGCCGCGGTGGCAGCTTGGCCGGAGGCCGGCGCTTGTTGCGCCGTTCTCGCTCTTCGGCCCCCCGTCTAAAGAGGACGCCCTTCTCCAGATCGACCCAGGCGCTGGCCGCTGACCTCTCCCAGGAGAGATCCAGGATCACGGCGGAGCGCGAGCCTGTGTAGAGCGCGAGAAGAATGAACCTGGCGATGTGCGCCCGGTTCGAGCGCGTCGAAGCGGGGGCGCGCCGCCAACCCACCGCGCCACACTTCCGCCAGCCACGGGCCGCCAGCAACAGCGCCGCGGCCTCGGATCGGGTCAGGGCGTTTCGAGGGCTCTCCGGCTTCTCCGGGAGCCAGACGCGCGGTTTCCGAACCAGGTGGTGTTCGTCGTCCCAGTAGCGCAGCGCGCCTTGCAGCGTCTCCAGTTCGCGGCGCGCGGTCTGTTCCGAGATCAGGCCCTGGCGTTTGGAAGCCCCACCTCTCGGCTGGGCGGTGCGCCAGGCGACATAGGCCATGCAGGTCGTGCGGCGGATGTCGGCGACGGTTTTGTCGCCCCAGAAACCCAGTAGCGCCTTGATGAAGCCCGCGATGCTCTCCGGTTTCCCCGCGAGCTGAGGCGCCCGCTCGTGCGCATACAGCGCAAGGACAGTGGCGACCGGTAGGCACGCGGGATCCTCAGGTGATGCCGGCGTCAGTGCGGCCTGCGCCTGCTTCCGCGTGATGTATTCGGCGAGCTGGCGCTCAGCGTCTGGCAGGCGATCAGGGCCGCAGCCCGTGCTGCGCTGAACCGATCCGTCGCGGATGACGTAGACGTCGGGGAGGGGCTTGCCGCTGCGGGGATCGATGCGTCCACGGCGGAGGTAGAGGCGGGGACCTTTTGAACGGATGGGCAAGGCTTGAACAGTTCTCTGACTTGGGCCGGAGTGATGAAGAGCCGCCCGGCGACCTTCTTGGACGGCAGGTTGCCCTTGGCGATCTCGCCACGGAGCATTGTCATGCTCACGGGCAGCTCGAGGCTGAAGACGGCGATGAACTCGTCGAGCCGCATCGGCGCGTCGTCGGACCAGTCGCACGGGTCTGGCCGGGCGAGCACTCGGTAAGGGACGGTGGAGGGCGCGGTCATGTGATCGCGCCGCTACCCGCGCCGCGACATGGGCGGATGATGCGCAGAGCAACGGCTCTGCTGCGAAAGGAGGACAATGGGACCTCGTCAACTCGCGTTAAGCCGGCGCATTGCCGGCGAACGAAAAGGTTCAGAATTGAGAGGTTCAGAGGGTCAGAAGGGGCACCCAGAACGGACACCGCCAGAACTTCCTAAGTAGGAGTGGCCTCGCTGTCCAGAGGCTGATTTGGCAAGTCCACTGTACATCCGTGCGGCTACAGGCCCTCCTCAAAGATCCGCCGGATGGCCTCCTCGACAAGGGCCAAGGGATACTTGAAGTGCTCGGCCAAGGCCTCCGGGGCCCAAGGCTGGTCGCGGCTGTAGACCGCGTCGATCACGTCGTTGATGTCATCCTGGTCGCACTCCTCGGGCGGCGGAGGGATCAGGCTCACGGCCTCGTTGCTCCACTTCGCCTTCACCATCGTGTGGGTCGGGCTCACACAGAGCTTGTTCGGGCAAGCCGGCACGACGCGGACGTCGGCTGGCAGCTCACCGTGGATGTAGGTTGTCAGGATCCGACGCACAGGCTTGGGCCGGTTGTTGTCGGCGATCATGGGCGTGACGCCCTGCACCATGCCGGACCAAGGCCAGCATCGACCGACGCCGGGTGTGGGGTGGTCCAAAGTATACTGTACTTCGACCTCATCAACGCCCGTGTGCCGGGCGATACGAGCTGCTAGTGGTGTTTTTGGCCTCATGGCTCCCCTCTGCGAGGGAGTTTCATACAACAAAACACCTTCCTTTTTATTATCTTATTTTTCTTCCTATCTACTGTACTTTTAGAAAAAAGAGACAGTAAAAGATGAGGGAACGTATTGTATGAAACCGGACCGGATGAGGTCAGAGCGAGGGGTTTCATACAATAGAGCCATCTCCCCTTTATTTTTCTATTTTTTCTCTTATCTACTGTATATTCTAAGAAAAGTAATAGAAAAGATGAAGGGAAGTATTGTATGAAACTACCCCGGCGAGCCCCTCACTCGGGGCGAGCCAGACGCAGATGCGCCCAGCCACTGCGGTAGCCACTCCCGGCGCACAGTCGGTGCTTCTGCCCGTGGCCCTTCGGATGGGCAGCCCTCGGCGTCGAGCCTGCTGGCCAGCGGCAGGGTGCTGTAGGCGCTCAGGATGACTCGGGACGGCCCGAACCCTATGCTCCGCTAGGGTGGTGGCCGCCCCCGTCTTTGTGGCTTTCGCGCCCCTTGTAGGGTCGCTGCGCGCAAGGCGCCCTTGGCCAGGTCTGCGAGCAGCCGAAGTCGGGGACAGAACCGGAGGAACGCCCCCGGGGCGCACCTCCAGTGGCGCTCCCTGAGAGCGCCGGTCTGAACCCTAGCCGCCGTCGCCGATCTCGGTCTCGTCGCCACGAGGCGTCAGGCCGGCATTCACGCGCTCGATCATCAGCATGACCAGCGCCATCTCCTGTGGCGGAAGCTGGCCGACGTCCTGGAAGTAGGCGTCGAGGCCCCAGAGGACCTGATAGGCCTTCGGGGCGATCAGGTGCAGATCCGCGGGCTCCATGGTCAATTCCACGAAGGACGCGAGTTCGGCCGCCGCGTGCCACGCGAGCACCTCGAGCGAGGAGCGGCCCTCGTCGGCTTTATCCGCCCAGTACCGGCCGACGCCGCGGAGGACCTGTTTCACAGTCAGCAAGGGTTCGTTTCCGTAGGTTGTTGATCCAAGCCCCTGAACATCAGGAGCTTTTGAAACCTACGGGGTTCGCGTCCTTGGATGCGGCGACGCGCCAGGAAGGGGCACGCCCTTTTGCCACGCCAGAACGGCGTCTTAGCCGCGAGGGTCCGACATCCATCCCCAGGAAATTTTGCCGCGACGGGTGCTATCAGTCCCGGTTCAGCTCGCCGCCACGGCCGCCTCGGGTTCACGCCCGCCCCGCACGCGGTTGCAATAGCGGTGGGTCAGCCTCGCGTTGGCCGGGATCGTGCGCCCGCCACGCCAGTAGTGGAGGATGTGGTCCACTTCCGCATCATCCGGGGTGTGGATGTGCTGGCTGCAGATGGCGCAGGCGGGGTTCGCCTTGTGAAGGTCGACCTTCAGCTGGCGCGAGAAGTTGCGGGTCTCATGCTGTGGGACCGAAACCAGGGCGTCGACCCGGCGCTTCCAGGCCTCGGCGCGGTAGCGGATGCGGTCGGGCTTGTCGGTCGTGCGACCGATGTAGTCCACAAAGGTGGCGTCGTTGGTCAGCAGGTCGAGGAACTCCTCCCTTAGCGCATCGGCGATGGGGAGGATCTGGCGCCGTTCGTAGTAGCTGAACACGTAGAGGATGGTGTCCCAGAGCGCGACGTTCAGCTTGCCGGAGGTTTCCCAACGGCCCTGCGGCGTGGTGGCGTCGCCGGGGCTGTAGCGCCTGAAGGCGTGTGCGCCGAACACATCCCAGGCGCACTGCATCGCCTCGGAGAAGACGCGCTTCATCTCCGCGATCTTCTCGGGCGTGGCGTGCCGGTGCTCCTGCATCTCGTGGTTCATGAACTGCTTCATCGGCCCGCGGTAACGCAGGTGGGTGTTCCGCCACATGGCGAAGAACCGCAGGATCAGTTGGCGGTCCTGCATGCGCGCGTCGGGCGTCGTGTCGGCGCGGATCTTGAGGAGCAGGTCGTGCTCCGACAGCTCCTTCAGCATGTCGTTGTAGGAGCCGCGGTAGATGCAGTTCCGCAGCTCCATGTCGTTGAGTTTGTCCGCCCCGGAGTTGAGGCGCTCGAAGACCTCGAACTTGAGGTCCGGGTTGGCCTCCTTCTGGATCAGGATCACCCGAAGGGTGTAGTCCTCGATGGCCACCTGATCCTCCGGCGGCAGATCCTGGAAGGTCTTGCCCCGCAGATCGGAGCGGACCCGCAGCTGGCCGAGACGAGCCGTCTCGCCGTTGGGGAAGCGCCCGTCGATGAAGGAGCGGATGGTGGTCAGGCGCTGCTGACCGTCCACGACCTCCCACGTGCCGTCGGGCAACTCCGCCACATAGATCACCGGCAGGGGGATCTGCATGAGGATGGACTCGATGAGTAGGCTGGACTTGGAGCGCGACCAGACGAAATCCCGCTGAAACTCCGGCTGCAGGATCAACCGGCCTTTCCGAATGCGGCTGACCAGCGCGTCGACACTTTCGTCCCGGCTCTGCGTCAGAACCCGCTTCTGCTGCGGCTCGAGCACCAGGGCTTC
Organism: Pseudomonadota bacterium; assembly: GCA_023412655.1. GTDB lineage: Bacteria > Pseudomonadota > Alphaproteobacteria > Caulobacterales > Caulobacteraceae > Phenylobacterium. The sequence continues at coordinate 17,393 of JAEYNH010000094.1, forward strand.
ATCGTCGTCGCTCTCGTCGATCGCGTCGGGGACAAGCGTTTCGTCCACGGTGGGTGTCTCCAGTTGCAGGCGGCGCAGGGTGTCGCCGAGTCGTTGGAAGTCGTGCTCGTCGCGCGCATATGCAAAGGCGGTCGGGCCGGTCTTGATGGCCGGCGAGCAGTTGGAGTTCTTCGGCGGCTGGGCCGGCGTGAGCTTGCCGCTCAGGAGGTCCAGTTCTCCAGTCGCGGCGAGTTGCCCGCCGCTTATCCACACCGTCGCTGCGCGACGGCTCTCGCGATGGAGATTGGCGGTGATCCCGCCGCGGTCATGCCACTTGGCGACCTTCTTGGTGGAGGTGGGCTCGGGTGGCCCCAGAACCTCTGTGATCGCCGCCATCGCCGCGAGCACGACGGGCGGATCACCTTCGAAATCTGCTACGCTCACCAAACGCACACTGACCATTATACGCAAGCTGTTGGTAGGATGGATCGGCGGGGGAGTCGAGCGACACGCCACAGTTGTGACGCTTGGCGGATACGTCGCTGTTGACAGCGTCGCCGCACCGGCAGTCGGGCTCAGCCACGCCCCGCTCCGCCAGCCGTCTCTACTGCCCCTGATAGTCCGCCGCGGCCGAGCGAACGCGCGGCCTCAGTACATTGATGAAGGTGTTGGTCCTTTCGGTCAGCCAGTCGAAGGCCCGGGCGCGGACGGCGGGGTCGTCCAGGTTGCCTGGGCGCAGGGCGTCACCGATCACGGGCACGCCGTCCTTCTCGGTCATGGTGGCCGTGCCGCCGAGCAGCGGGCCCACGGTGGTCCAGTCCTCGCCGATCACCCTGCGAGCGTATTCGCCCGCGCTGTCGCGGTGGGAGGACAGGAACAGCCCCACCTCGTTCTTGGCCATGTTGCGATAGACGGTGAGCCAGCTCGTTCCACTGGGCGCGGGCAGGGTGAAGGTGATGTAGCCCTGCCGGGGCGCACGCCCCACCTGCTGCTCCGGGTCGTCGAGACGCAGGCGCTTCAGGAACTCGGTCCAGAAGGCTTGGCGCGCGTCGCCCAGGGCCGCGGTCTCCGGGTCGATCTGGGCCTCGGCGGCGGCGGCCGTCTCCTCGTCCTGCACGGCGTGGCCGTCCGGGGCGGGCACGGCCGGACGGGGGATGACGTGGGGATGGCCCAGGACGCGGGGCGCCCCGATCCGCCCGCCGTCCGGCAGCTCGTAGATCGGCAGCTCGACGAGGCCCTGGGAGAAGTGCAGGCCGGCGGGGGCCTGGAGGTATTCGGCGATAGCCTCGACCCGCTCGCGAATGCCGTCTCCCACGAGCAGCAGGAGGAACCGCCCCCGGCGCAGGTTGGCGGTCAGGTTGTCGTTGAACTCGGTCTCGTCGACCATCGGATCGGCGGCGCGGACGATGTCGAGAAGGGCGGAGGGACCGCGGCCCAGTCGCTTCGCCACCTCCCGCTGAAGATCGGAGACGGTGAAGCGCGCCAATTCCTTGGCGTAGTCGAGGATCTGGCCGACGACCTCGCGCCGCGCCTCGGCGTTGCGCCACAGCTTGCATTCCACCAGCACCGGCAGGCCGGAGGGCGTGACGAGGAAGTTGTCGATGGGACCAGCCGGTGTCTCCAACTCCCGGCAGACGGCGACGGCGCCTTTGAAGATCGGGTCGATCTCGCCGATGGGCAGGATCGAGGGGTGCTCGTGGACGAGGGCCTGGATGTAGTCCTCCAGCACCCCGCCGGCGCCGGTCTGCGAGACGGCGACCAGCGCCGAGGCCCGGCCGGACGCGGGGATATGGACCGGCGTGGCGTGCTGTCGGGCCATTCCCTAGCTCCGCGCGAACATCGAGGACGGATCCATGTGCTCGGGGTCCAGCTCGATGCGCCAGGTGGTGGGGTCTGGGTTCAGCTCCTCGCCGGTCGCGTCTTCAGGCATGCGCTTCACAGACGGGCCCATCTCGGCCTGTAGCTCGCTCACGAAGCGCCCCCGGGCCGTCCAGACATGCTGGCGCAGGTTTGCGCCGGATGTTTCTCCGTGAGTCGCGAGATACCGTGCGACGTAGTGAGCCCGCAGGACTTCATCGAGGATCGCTGGACGAAAACCAGAGAAGGCCCGCAGCGCGTGTGACTTGGCGGGAGCGGCGCTATGGCCCACGTTTGAAAAGAACAGGCGGCCCTGGTCCACAAGGGCTGATGAGGTCCAGGCCAGGGTCTCAACGCGCGCGCAATCGAACTTCCCGGAAGCGTCGTTGATCGGTGCGCAGTGGCGTTCAAGTTCCGCCATCAGCGAGATGCACTCCTTGCCCCAGCTCAGTAGCTCGGCGTCGCGCTGGCGCACCTCATGCTGGTGGCTGATGCGCCACTGGACGTAGGCAAGTAGTGCAACGGCGAGACTGACTGCGGCGCCTACGAAAGCGCCAAGCAACTCGATGTCCATTCTGCCCCCCCCTTCTGGCCCTAGAAGACCGATGATCGAACCAGCCCAATCAGCCGGCGGAATTCGTCATCGCGGCCATTGTTCTTCCACCGGTTCACGAAGCGGCAGACCACCTGGAGGTTGCCCGCCTCATAGTGGCCATCGCTGTCGATCCGGTCGAGCGAGCAAAGCAGCTCCTTATCGTCCTCATCGCCGTGGAACTGGAGCTTGATGCCGGTGATCGCGCATAGCCCTTCCTGCGCCTCGATCAGGTTGTCGATGTACCGCTCCAGGTCCTGGAGGTGGAAGCGCAGCTCCTTGTTCTTGAGGGTGCGGGTGACCTCCTGCCCGTTTGCTCCGGCGACCGTATCGCGGGCAGTCATGGCCATGATCGCAACCGACTTCTGTCGCGGATTGAAGGTGACGCCGGCGCTGCGTCTGGCGCGCTCAGCCTTCGCCTGCCACGGGCGAGAGTTGTGCCACGGCGACAGGTCATCACCGTTGATCAGCGCCAGCGCGTAGGCGGCATTGTCCTCAGACAACTGCTGGAGCGTACCCTCAGTGAACAGGAACTCACGCGCCTTGGGATGAAGCCCGCTCCATGAAAGAGCGCCGCCACGGCGGTCGCAATCCGACCAGGGTTCAGCCGGCTTGTGGATCTCGAAAACGGTGGGGCCGTGCCGTACGGGGTCGAACGAGGGTTGCTCTTCGATGATGACGTCGTCCGACTTGGACGTTGTCCACCACAACTGCTCCTTCTCCCGGTGAACCCATATGTCGCCGGCCGTATTGCTGATCACGTCCGCGAGGCCGAACCAACGCGAGGCCACGGGGCGGGTGGGAAACTCGCCGCGGACCGTCTTCTTGTGAGCGATGGCGTACTCGACGTAGCCCTGCCGGTCCCGCGCCAGCCAGAACGGATGGACGTCCAGGTCGTCGATGGTCGCGATCGTCGAGCGCTCAAGGCACTTGGGCCATAGGTAGTTCTGCTGGCCGAAGTTCGCGATGAAGACCTTCACGCAACGGCCTCATCGACGGCTGCCCGCCGCCCCCGACGTCCCCCGGCGGGCGCGGCGGCGCGTTCGGCGCGGATGCGGTCGAGGATCTGGCCGACGACCTCGCGCCGGGCCTCGGCGTTCCGCCACAGCTTGCACTCCACGAGCACCGGCAAGCCGGAGGGCGTCACGAGAAAGTTGTCGACGGAGCCGGCGGGTGGCAGCGCCAGTTCCCGGCAGACAGCGACGGCCCCCTTGAAGACCGGGTCGATCTCGGCAATGGGCAGGATCGAGGGGTGCTCGTGAACGAGGGCCTGGATGTAGTCTTCCAGCACCCCGCCCGCGCCGGTCTGCGAAACGGCGACCAGCGGCATGGCCGGGCCGGACAGGGGGATGTGGACTGGCGTCGCGTGCTGTCGGGCCATCGGTCGGTTCGCCTCTGATGTAGCTGGCCCGCTCTAGGCGCGGCGACGAGCGATCGAGCCGACCGCAGATGCAAGGCCTCCGCCGAGCATGAAGACCGCTGTCAGCGCCACGCCTGGAAAGGCAACGAGACCCGCTTGCCACCAAGCCCAATCCCAGCCCCGCCACATGCCGTAGAAGGCGATGGCACAAATCACCAGCGAACCCAGGTCCCGGAGGATCAGCCACAGCGCCAGGAGCACCACCAGCGACCGGCCAAAGCCCCAGCCGAACCACGCTTCCGTCCCCTTGAAAAAGGCCGGGACCATCACGAACAGCAACGCGATGCTGAGCAGCAGCCAAAGGGGCGTCAGCAAGCCCGATATGCGATCCATCCCCGCCCCCTATGCCCCAATGGGGTGGATCACGCCGCCACAACGTAAGCGTGTCAAGCGCCTCGGTGGCGACCGAACCAGCCCAGAACGCCGTACGGCAGGGCCGAGGCGAGGTTGATCACGCTCCAGACCTCGCGGTCGAAATGGACGCGGAACACGGGATTGTAGAGGATCGCGAGGCCCACGAAGGCCCAGCCCAGCCAGGCCTGCCGCCCGGCGCTGAGCAGGATATAGGCGCAGTAGACGGCGCTGGCGCACACCACCAGACGCAGAAGCCCGTAGAAGCCGTAGGGCCAGGGGCCGATGGCGACGACGAGGAGGACCAGCGGAACCGCCCAGACCGGCGCTGGAATGGCCCTGACTGGCCGCGCTGGAGGCTCGGGAGGCGTCATGCCGCCCGCCGCCCGCGCCGTCCCTTGGCGGGCGCGGCGGCGCGTTCGGCGCGGATGCGGTCGAGGAGCGCGCTGGCGGGCTCGTCGGCGGGGTCCTGTGGGACCAGCTCGCCGCGGAAGGCCTTGGTGAGGATGGCCTGGTCGAGCCGGTCCAGCAGGCGGCGGGCGGCGGCGGCCTCGGCGACGAGGCGGTCGATCTCGGCGAAGGCGTGGTCAATCCGGCTCGCGATTTCGACCTGCTCATCCTCTGGCGGGAGGGCGATTTCCATCGGCCGGACGTCGCCTACGTTGATCCCGCGAACAGCGACGCCCTTCTGGTTAACCTGGAAATACGTCTGCGCTGCAGGCGAATGGAGGAACCAATATACGTAACGGGCAGAGACGTTCGGCAGCACTGCGATGCGTACTGAGTCTTGAGTGATGTTTCCCCCGTCAAGCTCTGCGGGAACCACCGCAACACGACCCACCGTGCCGCGAATTGTGAGGAGCAGATCGCCGGCACGCAGCGACGATCGTCGATAGGCGGCGTGGATCTCCGGCGTAGTGCGGCGGATTTTCTCGAGTTCCACGACTCCACCGCGGATGTTCATGACCTTCACGTAGGGCACACCGTCTTCGCAATGGTCGCCGGGCTTAAGAATGCCGTATTGGATGAGCCGCCTCGGATCCGTGACTTCCTCTAAGGGGACGCAAGCCCAGGATGGGGGAAGCTCACCCAGTTGCACAGGCTTTCTGCCAGCTTCAGGATCCGCGGTGGGACCGCGACGCGAAGTTCTAACCTCGCCGATAAACGACGCACGATGGTCGGCGAGCTCAGATCGCAAGTCTCTAGCCGGCGTCGGCCCTGCGGCCCGAGCCTCACGCCAGTGCTTTGTGAGCTCCCCGCGAAACGCGGATGAGAGAATGGTCCGCCGCTGCTGCTCTGCCAGCTTCTCCACCCGGTCGAGATCGGCGCGGGCGCGGGCCGTCCGGGCGGTCAGGGCGTCGAGCTTCGCCACGATCCGTCGCTGCTCGGCTAGCGGCGGCAAACTGAGAGAGAACGCGGCGAGGTCTCGCAGTCCGATGCGCGGCCTCGTGATTCCCCGAACCGAACCGCAGAACGTCTCGTATGAGGCTGGCGCGGCGAGCGTGTAAGCGAGCCAACTGGGGTCGCAAACCGATGTGTCCGGCCGAATACAGAAGCAGTCGGCCTTGTTGATCATTCGGCCATCAAGGGCTTCCGGCACCAGGCAGACGCGAGTCTGCTTATCGACAAAAGAAGAGAACAACACGTCCTGTGCCCTGAGCGTATGTCGCGCGAGCGCTTCGAACTTCTCCTGCGACACATAGGACGTGAGTTCGTCTCGAAATCGGAGATGCCCGATGTTCTCCAAACGCGCGACCCGCACGCCGTCAGAGGTGTAATCCGAGGTCTTAAGAGCGGAGCCAAAGGGACCGTCAAACATGGCCGATGCGACGTCGGCTACAGTCGCCTCAGCCCACCCGGGCGAGAGGTCGCTCAAGCCTCCACCTCCGCAAGCGCGGGCTCCTCGCCTTCCAACTCCTCAGCGACCGCCTCGACCTCGGCCAGCGCGGCCCTCAGATGCCCCAGGATAGCGGCCGCGATGTCTTCCGGGTATTCCAACCCGTCCTCCGCCGACGCGTCGTCGTCGCGCAGCCAGGTGATGTCGAGGTTGTCGCTCCGCGCCGCGATCTCCTCACGCGTGAACTTGCGGAAGCGCCCATCTTCACCCTCGTCCCGGCGTTCCCCACGGGCGTTCGGGTCGTTGCCGAACGCCTCAACGAAGCCGTCGAAGTCCGCAGTCTTCAGGGGATTGGTCTTGCCGTAGGCCGGCGCGCCCGAGCGCATGTCGTAGATCCAGACGGCGCGGGTGGCGTCCTCGGCCGGCGCCTCCTCGTCCGCCCGGGTTAAGAAGAGGACGTTGGTCTTCACGCCCTGGGCGTAGAAGATGCCGGTGGGCAGTCGCAGGATGGTGTGCAGGTCGCACCAGTTCATCAGCCGCTGGCGCAGCGCCTTGCCGCGCCCGTCGTCGAACAGGACGTTGTCGGGCACGACCACGGCCGCCCGACCGCCGGGCTTCAGCGCCCGCAGGACGTGTTCGACGAACGGGAGCTGATACGACGAGACCCGGTCGGTGATCGTCAGGTCGTCGCGCGTGGGCGGGCCGCCAGCCGGTCCGAACGGCGGATTGGTAAGGATCAGGTCGGCGTTCTTGAACCTGGGCTGCGCGCCGGCCGGCGAGAGCGTATCGGCGAGGTAGAGGTTGTCCGGGTCGATCCGGTGCAGGTGCAGGTTCATCAACAGCAGGCGGAACGTGTCGGGCACGTTCTCCAACCCGCGCAGCGCCGACTGGAGCTGGAACGTCTGCTGCTTGGGCGCCAGCTCGAAGTAGTCGTCAGTCTGGGCCCGCATGTAGCGGTCGGCGGCGATCAGGAAGCCGCCGGTGCCGGCGGCGGGGTCCTGGATGACCTCGCCGGGCTGGGGCTTCATCAGCTCGACCATGACTTCGATCAGCACGCGAGGCGTGAAGTACTGGCCCGCGCCGCGCTTCGTCTCCTCGGCCATCTTCTGGAGGAGGCCCTCGTAGGTGTCGCCGAAGGCGTCGCGCTCCTCGCTGAACCAGTGCAGGCCGTCGATGGCGTCGATCAGTTTCCGCAGGTTCGCCGGCTCGCGCACGATGGTGGTCGCGTTCTGGAAGATCGCCACGACCGAGCGGTCTGTGACTTTCTCCGGATCGCCCAGGTCGACCAGGGCCTGACGGTACTTCTGAAGCACCTCGGTCTCGCTGGCGGACTTCAGCGCGCCCCAGCGGTAGGCCTCGGGGATGCGGCTCTCGTCCTTCTGCTCCGAGGCCATCTTGAGGAACAGCAGGTAGGTCAGCTCGGTGACGTACTGCTGGTAGGTGACGCCGTCCTTGCGCAGCATGGCGCACAGGCGCCAGAGGCGGTTCACGAGATCGCTGGACGGGTTCATGCGGCGGGTTTGTCCCAGATGGCGGCGTTGAGGTCCTTCAGGACCTCCCCTAGGCCTGAGTCGAACTCGCGGTCGACCGCCTCGAAGCCGCCGAACTGGGCGAACAGCGGGTCGGACAGGATAGCGGGATCGCCGACCGGCTGGCCCTGGAGCGCGCGGCCGATGCGGGTGAGCCATTGCCGCTGCCTTGGCGTCCAGTCGCGGCTGTCGATGATGCGCTGGACGCCGTTGCGCACGCGAGTCTCGTAAGGCACCAGCGGGTCGCCCAGGGCAGCCTGGCGCACGAAGCCGATGATGTGGGCCGCGATGTCGGCGTTGCGGGCGCGGCCATAGGCCTGGCGCAGGCTGGCCTCGGGATAGCCGTTGTCGTCCAGCAGCACGGCCAGGTCCTTCAGCTCCTTCCGGGTCAGCTCGCGCGGGCGCTGGACGGCGGCGATCATCGCCGGGACCGCGTTCATGTTGGAGCGGACGAAGGTCTCGAAGCTCTCGATGTAGTCAGCCGGACTGGCCTTGCCGCCGAAGTCGTCCTCGACGGAGATTAACTCGTCCTCGTGCTCGGAGATGTAGACGCCGTCGCCCTTCCGGGCGGGATCGGCGGCGTCCAGGGCGGCGGCCAGCGACGGGTGGGCCCGGAACAGGTCCAGCATCTCGGCGGGCGGGGCCGACTTTAACCGGTCGGGCAGGTCTTCCGGCGGGCCGAGGACCGTCTCCAACGCCTCGCGCCGGGCGTCGTCCAGGCGCCCGATCCGCTGTCGGAGCTTGACCACGATCTGGTCGCGGACGAACGCGCGGTCCTCGTCCGTGGCCGCGCGCTCCAGGTCGCCCACCAGGGTCGCGAAGGACAGCGCCGGGTCGACCACCACGGGGCGCATGTCGGTGACGTCCTGGAGGTTGGCGTAGATGTCGACGGCGTCGAAGATGCGGAAGTCCTGCTTGCCGATCTCGTCGCAGCGCCGCGTGGCCCGGCCGATCATCTGGTCGTACAGGATGCGGCTGTTCACGCGCCTTACGAACACGAGGTTGGTGATCGACGGAACGTCGATGCCGGTCGTCAGCAGGTCGACCGTCACCACGTACTTGGGCCTGGGGTCGTTCTTGAAGGCCTTGATGCGGTCCAACGGCCTGTCGACCGAGCCGGTGATCTTCTCGACCAGGTCGTGCGGCTGGGGGCCGTATTCCTCGATCAGCGCCGCCCGAAGCTCTTCCACCAGGATGTCGGCGTGGTCGTCGCGGGCCGCGAACAGCAGCGTCTTGCCTCGGTCGGACGGGGGGCATTCCTGTGCGACGGCCTCGGCGACCGCGCGGTTGAAGGGGCGGGTGTAGACCTTCTTATTGAAGTCGGAGACCTCGAAGTCGACCTGATCCTCCAGGTTGAAGAGGTCGATCTGGCCCGTGCGCGGATCGAGGATGTTCACCTCCTCACCGCCCTCGAAGGTGATCCCGGTCTGGCTGAGCGCGGTTGTGATGCGGCGAGGTGGGCGATGGTCGATCAGCCACCCGTCGATGACCGCCTGCCGATAGCCGTAGCGGTAGACGGGCGCACCGAAGATCTCGCGCGTGTGGAGGGCCGGCGTGGCCGTGAGCGCGACCTTGGTGGCGTCGAAATAGTCGAGCACCCGCCGATAGGCCGACAGGTAGTCATCCAGCGTGCGAAAGCCCAGGTCCTCCTCGCGCAGCTCGGCGTCCAGGGTGTAACCGCGGTGGGCTTCGTCCACGAGTATGAGGTCGTAGGTCCCGGGCGTGGGGCGCTCGGCGTCGGGGTCGTCGAAGATGCGCCGGATCATCGCCTGCACCGTCGCCACATGGACGCGGTCGGTCGCCTCCGGGAACTTCCGGGCCATGTCGGCGACCGGGAACACCTGGTCGAACTTCAGGAAGCCGCTGGTGTCGGTCGTACTCATGGCGTCCAGCGTCTGGCGGCCGAGCGCATTGCGATCGACGAGGAACAGGATGCGCCTGAACCGCTTGCGGCGGAGCAGCTCGTACATGAGCGCGATGGCGAGCCGCGTTTTGCCCGTGCCCGTGGCCATGGCGAGCAGGATGTCCCGCTGGCCGCGCGCCACCGCGGCTTCGACGGCGGCGATGGCGTCCTGCTGGTACGGGCGCAGACCGGTGACGCCCAGCTCGCGTTCCGCCGCGGCGGCCTGCTGGCTGGTGTCCTGCTCCAGGCGCTCGGTGAGGTCGCGCGGGGAGAACCATTCGGGCAGCGCGTGGGGCGGCGTGCCAGTCCGCGCGTCCCAGAACCAGATCCCGGACTTGGTCGCGAGCTGCTTCACGTAGGGCCGGCCGTTCGTGACGAAGACGAACGGAACACGGAAGGCGTCCACGCCCTGGAGCCAGGGACTGTCCGGCGGCGTCTCCTCGGGCGTGAGCTTGATGCCCAGGGCGTAGCGCTTGGCCTGGCCGAGCCGGCCGGGCACGTCGCGGACCTCTCGCTTCGCCTCCACGACGCCCACGCAGCGGCCATCGACGAAGAGCGCATAATCGACGGGGCCGCTCTCGGTCGGCCACTCCGCGATAGCCACCTTCTGCCCGGGTTGCGGGCGAGCGCCGGCGGCGTGGCGGATGCGAGCGCTGTCCACGGTCCAGCCAGCTGAACGGAGCTGCTCGTCGATCAGGACGCGAGTGGTGGCTTCGTCCAGCTCCACCTTCTGCGCCTGCTGTCCGGCGAACTGCGCCAGGAAGCTGAGCTGCGCAGGCGGGGTTGATGCGGCCCTCGCCTGGAGGACTTTCAGCTGGGCTTCGGCCTCCCGTTTCCCAGCCTCGGTTTCGGCGGCGTACTGCTCCCAGAAGGCCCGGTCGCGCTCGCGGGCCTCGGCCGCCTCCTGAGCCTCGAGCCGTGCAGCCTCGGCCTCCTGCTGCGCCAGTCGGGCCTGGGCTTCAGCGTCCGCGCTGGCCCTGACCAGAGTACGAAGTTCCTCGATCTCGGCGCGCAGCGCCGCAGTCGTGTCCTCGGGCGGGCGAGGGGGCACGAAAGGCCCGGCCTTGAACTCGGGATCTCCGCCGTAACTGCGGTGAAACCAGATGGCCGCTTGCCTCGCCATCTTCAGAGCGACCAACGCCTGAGCCGTCGTGCCGGCGTGATCGTGGACCGCGGCGTTTCCGAAGCCCTTCAGCTGGTAGAGAAGCTCCGAGATCTCGCGCGGCAGGACCGCGCGCACTCTCAGCACACGCAGGACCTCATCGAACGAGGCCGTTCCCGACGGCAGCAGCGCATGGCGCGCGGCGACGTCCTTGGCCAGGAGTTCGGCGAACAGCCGCAGCTTGGCCAACGAACCCGGCGGATCGGTGCTGAAATACCGCTCAGCCAGCGTCGCCAGCCGATAGAGCTGGTCGTCACCCTGCCTGTTCAGAAAACCGAAACTGGCGCTATCCGCCTGCATTCGCCCCGACGCCATCGTCCCCAGGGTGGCAAGCATGGGCCAACTATGGCGCAAGTTGCAACTCAAGGCCGGCGCTGCGCCTGCCGAGGAAGCATCTTCGTCCGGTCACGGAGCGAACTTCCGCGGGCCCAGGCGGCCGTGGAGGCTGCGGGCCTCAGACTCGTGGAGTTGTCGGAGCGCCCCGTCGATCGGACCGGCTGCGTCTCCATCGGGACCATGCACCTGGCCAAGGGGCTCGAGTTCGAGGCGGTCGCCGTCATAACGTGCGACGACGAGGTGCTGCCCTCGGCCGAGCGCATCGACTCCGTCGTCGAGGAGAGCGACCTGGAAGACGTCTACGAGACCGAACTACGTGGCCCGCGCCCGGGCCCGCGACCGGCTGCTGGTGAGCGGGGCGAAGGCGGGGTCCGAGTTCCTGGCGGATTTCCCCTTGTCGGCTGCCTAGCCTCAGTCGAGGAAGCGCAAGCGTCCCAGGTGATCCGCTTCAAGATCTGACATCAGGTGGTCCCGGATGGCTTCTTCGATCGCCGCGGAGACGTCGCTGCCCGTCCTCGCAAAGCCGACTGCTCGCGCCGTTTCGACCACCAACTCCTGAAGGTCGAGGGCGAAGTTTTGCACCAGCACGATGCGCGCGGCCTCCGCCAGCTCATGCGGGGCGATCATCGCAGGCTTCCGGACCTGCTCCGCGCTCGCTAGCCCGGAGCGATCCCTGGCGACGATCACACCCTCCGACAACTGCCAGAACCGACCATAGGCCAGCAGCCGCGACTGGCGTCGTGCGGCTCGCAGTCCGCGGCCTGCGGCATCCTGGATGCGGCTACCGGCCCGCTGCAGCCCGCACGCCGCCGCCAGTCGTCGAGCGACCTCCTCCTCGTGGATCGGCTGCTCCACGGCGACGATCTGTTCGACGATATGGGCCAGCTGGCCGTCCGACATAAGATGCGGCTGGGCGCCGTAGGGGGCGGTCACCTCCGCGAACTGGTACGGCGGCAGTCCTCGCGATGGAGAGTGCGCGGCCGCACTCTCGTGCCCTTCTTCGGCTTCGGCGACGTCGCTGGTCGGCTCTTCGTACTCCGGCTGATACGCTTGGGCCGCACTTGGCAGCGGCTGCCCGGAGATCGCCTGCTCGATGGCATGGCGTAACTTCTCGATCTCTCTCTCCCGCCGATAGAACCAGTCGGTTGACCAGATGCGGTGGATTTTCCAGCCGCGGCTTTCGAGGATCTGTTGCCGAAGCCGGTCCCGGTCGCGCGCATAGCGTGACGAGTGGTAGGCAGCGCCATCGCACTCGATGCCCAGGACGTAACGGTCCGGCTCGCGCGGGTCGATCACACCAAGGTCGATGAAGAAGCCGGCCATCCCGACCTGGGGGTGGCACTCGTAGCCCAGCTCGCGCACCGCATAGCTGACGGCCTCCTCGAAATCGCTGTCGAAGGACCGCCCCGTCGGAGCATTGAAGTCGGAGTAGCCGTCCTTGGCGAGTTTCAGAAACTCCTTCAGGGCCACCACGCCGGGCTTTCCGACGCCATCGAGCTTGATGTCTTCGGCGACCAGGGAGGAGAAGACCTCGCACCGCTTTCTTGCGCGCGTGATCAGGACGTTCAGGCGCCGCTCGCCGCCTTCGCGGCCAACCGGCCCGAAGTTCTGCGTCAGACGCCCGTCGCGGTCACGTCCATAGCCCACCGAGATGAAGATCACGTCGCGCTCGTCGCCCTGAATGTATTCCAGGTTCTTCACGAACATCGCCTCCTTTCAGGCGATGCCCTTCATGAAGGAGTCGAGTTCGGGGTGCCTGCGCGCAAGGTCGTCTAGGCGGTCGCGGACGGCGTCACGTTGGGCCACGGAAAACGTCCCCACGCCAAGGGAAAGGTCGGGGCACTCTCGCGCGTGCCGCAACGCGGCCTGAGCCACTTCCTCGGCCTCTAGTTCATTGCGCGCCGTACGGCCGCGCTCGTAGCCGCCTTCAGCAACCTTGTGGAACAACAGGCCCGTCCTCCCGTCATTCGCTCGTGCGACAACGGATGGGGGAAGCATGAGGTTGTTCTTGTAGAAATTCCGATTGGAGGTGGCGATGAGCGCCGGGTGCTCGCTGCGATAGTGCCAGCGGAGCATTCGCTCCGGAAATCGCGAGCAGAGATTGAGGATGCTCTCGACATCCTTCACGGCCGCGCGGCGAATGCCGTCCTCGCCTACGAGATCCTCTTCGTCGTCGGGACCGTCGTCATTGACCATCCTGTTGAAGAAATTGGTGGGAGGAAGCTGCTTGTCGTCGCCTACCACCACCAGCTGACGGCAGCGGGCGATCGCTCCCAGCGCATCCTCGGGCCTCACTTGGCTGGCCTCGTCGATCACCAGCATGTCGAACTCCAGCAGGCCCGGTCTCAGATACTGCGCGATCGAGAGCGGGCTCATGAGAAAGACCGGCGTGAAGCGTTGGATCGCTTCCCCAGCCTCCTCCATCAGCTTTCGGACCGGCTTCAGCCGCCGAGACTTCTTCATCTCGTCTACCAGGACGCCGACGGCGCCGGCCGAGCCGGTGGGCTTACGGTCGATGTGCGCACGGGCCACTTCGTCGGCGGCTATCCGAATGCGATCGAGATCGGCTCGCTTAAACCGATGAACCAGGGCGTCGAGTTCGTCACCCTGGGTTCTCTCGATTTCTGGCAGGCGACGTCTCGCCGCGCTCCACATCGCCTCGTAAGCTGCGAGCATCAGCACAGGCTCGACGTTCGATGCTGTGACGGCGCCGGCAAAGACCTCCTGGGCCAACCGTTCTGCGCCGATCTCTCCCAGCCAATCGAGGTCATCGCGGATGGGCGGCCATTGAACGAGATCGCAAAAACGATCGCTCCAACGACCCGCAAGCTGCACAAACTCCGCGGCCGTGAGGTCCATCCTGGCCCTGCCGTCTAGGGCGACGGTCTCATTGAGGTTGGTGCGATCAGCGAGGCTGTCGAACGCCGCGCAGGCCGCCGACAGACTAGTTTCGAGCCGATCGGCAAGATCGGACGCCATCGGAGTGCAGGTCATGGCCTCGCGAGTGAGCAGGTCGAGCTTCGGCCGAAACTCCTCCGCCCGCCTTGCCCAGGTCGCGATGGCCACAATGGACGGCCAGTCGCTGGCTTCGCCCTTCCACTGTTCCCCGAGGAGCGCGCCCAAGGGGCCACCGCGTTCAGCTATGGCGCGAGCCAACTCCTGACCGTCGATCAGCGTGTCGAGCGTGGAGACCCTGACTTGATGTTTCGGAAGTTTCCCTAGCCAAACGCCACGTAGCTCCGCCACGGCTTCGCGATAGGGACCCGAAAAGATCCGAAGGAGCGACTGTCCCTGGCCCGCGATAACGCGTCGGATCGCGCCCCATTCCTCCCTCCAGGCGTCTTCTCGGATCACCGGCTTTAGGGCCGCCCGCAC